>NZ_CP107982.1:0-315357 GCF_036104975.1 Amycolatopsis sp. NBC_00355
GGCGCGCACGCCCGCGTTCCCGGGCGTGGACCGGCTGCCGCGACCCGGCGAAGCGGTGCTGTCGCCGGCGCTCGCCGACCTCCTGGCGTCGCCCGAAGGGGCGGAGCTGCGCCCGCGGTTCCCGCAGCGGGTGATCGGCGGCGTCGGCGACGCCGGGCTGACCGGCCCGAACGAGCTGTACTTCTACCTCGGGTCCGCCACCGCCGCGGCGCAGCCGAACGCCGTCGTGGTGAGCCGCACCGGCGGGACGCTCGCCGGCCACCGCGACCTGACCTCGCTGGAACTGCTGCTGGTCGTGCTGGGGGCGACGACCTGTCTCGTCCCGGTGTTCGTCTTCGTGGCCACGAGCACCCGGCTCGCCGCGGCGTCGCGGGACCGGCGGCTCGCGGCCCTGCGCCTGGTCGGCGCCGACCGCGGTCAGATCGGCCGGATCGCCGCCGGGGAGGCGGTGCTCGGCGCCGTCGCCGGGCTCGTGGTCGGCGGGGCCCTGTTCCTGCTCGTGCGCGCCCTCGTCCCGCTGATCACCGTGTCCGCGTTCCGCGGCGGCGTCTTCGGCGGTGACGTCGTGCCCGACTGGCGGCTCGGCCTCCCGGTCGTGGTGCTGCTGCCGGTGCTGGCGTGCGCGGTGGCCGTGTTCGCGCTGCGGCGGGTCGTCATCGAGCCGCTCGGCGTGGTGCGCCGCGGGACCCGGGCCCGGCGGGCGCTGTGGTGGCGTGCCCTGCCCGCGGTCGTCGGTGGCGTGCTTCTGGTGGCCCGCAGTGAAAGCGCGGCGACCGACGCCCGGGACTCGGCGGTGGTCGCCGGGGTGGTGCTGATCCTGATCGCCGTCCCGCTCGTGCTGCCGTGGCTGGTCGAGCGGATCACCGCCCGGCTGCGCGGTGGCTCGCCCGCCTGGCTGCTCGCCGTCCGCCGGCTGCAGCTGGACGGCGCGACGGCGGCGCGCCTGGTGAGCGGGATCGCCGTGGTGCTGGCCGGATCGATTGCCCTGCAAGGGGTTTACGCCCGCGCCGAGACCGACCGCCCTGACCCGGGGACCGTCCGGTTGGTGGGCAGCAACTTCGCGTCGAGCCTCCCCGACGTCCAGGCGTTCACCACCGCTCTCCGCGAGCTGCCCGGAGCGCGCGACGTGCCGGTGGAGACCCACGGCCGGTTGACGAACGCGGCCGGGGCGGAGATCCCGCTCATCCTCGGCAGCTGCGCCGAACTGCGGTCCGAAGGCGCGGCCGGGGACTGCCGCGACGGCGACGTCTTCGCCATCGGAGCCCCCTCCGCGGGCGAATACCACCCGGCGCCCGGCGACCGGACCTGGTTCGACGGCGCCCGGCGCGCGGACCCGGCGGTCGCACCACAGTGGACGGTCCCGGTGGACCGGTTCCGCGCGGTGGCAACGGAACGGCCGGCGGCGCTGCTCGTGACCCCGGGCGCGCTGGCCACGGCGACGAGCGTCGGGCTGGTCTCGAACGTGACGATCCCGGCGGCCGGACCGGACCTGGTGGAGCAGGTCCGCAACGCGGTCGGGGCGCTGGGCTGGAACGGGATCGTCTACTCGCTCGGCACGGGCGACGACGGCACCTACGCGCTGATCACCCGCGTGCTGTCGGTGGGGTCGATCCTGGTCCTGCTGTTCGCCGCGGGCAGCCTGATGATCGCCGCGTGGGAGCAGCTGCGGGAACGGCGCCGCAGCCTGGCCGCGCTGATGGCCAACGGCGTCGGGCGCGGCGTGCTGGCCCGGTCACTGCTGTGGCAGATGGCGATCCCGGTCGCGGTGGCGGTGGTCATCGCGGTGCTCGCCGGGCTCGTCCTGGACTGGCTGCTGCTGACGTTGGTGGTCCGCCGCCCGATGGTGGTCGACGTCCCGACGATCCTGGCCCTGACGGCGACAGCGGCGGTCGCCGTCCTGGGCGTCACGGCCGCGACGCTGCCGGCGCTGTGGCGGACGGCGAGCCTGGAGCACCTGCGGGAGGAATGACTGGTGAAAAGCCGGCGCGGCGGGGAGAGCCGTGAATCGGCGCCTTCACCCGCGGTCGAGAGCAACGCGGGTGAAGGCGCCCTTTTCACTGGCCTGATCCGAGGTCGGCAGCCCGGTGCGCGCAATACGCTAGAGCCGGCGGAGGGGTATCTGCCGGCCGTCCCGGAATGCCTCGGCGGTGACGTCGTCGCCTGGGCGGGCGAGTGCGATGCCGGCTGATCGCATAGCATCGGCCACTCGGGTGAACAGGGAAGCGGAATCCTCGTCGGTGAGATCGCCGGGGTCGACCGTCAGTGCCACGTAGACGACCCGGGCGCCGCGCCCGATTTCGCCAGTGGCGCCGACGTTCACCTTCTCTTCCAGTTGGGCCGCACGAACGGCTTCGCGCGCGTCGCGGCGTAGCTGCTCCGCGGTCAGGTAAGCCAGAACGATAGGCCTGCTGATGGCGCCCGAGACCATGTCGGCGATCCTGTTCGCGCTGACCCCGCGCTTGTGGTCGGAGTCGATCGCGCGGAACACCGCGCGGCGGGCGTCGAGAAACTCCCGGGTTGCGTCAGGGCTGGCCGGAAATGTCTGCGCTTCCATGTTTGCAGTATGCCGGTCAAAGTATTGGCCGGTCAAAGAGTTGGCCGACTTGGCTGAGCGGCCGCGGTCCGGGAAATGACTCCTCCATTCGGATGACTTTCTTCGAAAAGGGTTTCCGGCACGTCAAAATTGTGCGGTCAGGCGCACGGGCAGTTCGCGTACGCCCCAGGTGAAGTTCGACGCCGTGTAGCGGGGTTCGCCCACGATGTCCACGGCGGCCACGCGGTTCAGCAGTTCCTCGAGGAACACCGTCAGCTCCATGCGGGCGAGGCGTGCCCCCAGGCACTGGTGGCGGCCGCCGCCGAAGGCGAGGTGGCGGTTGGGGGTGCGGTCCACCCGGAAGCGGCCGGCGTCGCCGAACTCGGCGTCGTCGCGGTTGGCCGAGACGTTCCACAGGGTCACCCGGTCGCCCTCGGCGATGTCGACGCCGCCGATCGTGGTGGGCGCGGTCGCGGTGCGCAGCACGTGCACCCCCGGGGTGCTCCAGCGCAGGACCTCCTCGACCGCGCTCGGCAGCAGCGTGCGATCGGCGCGCAGCGCGGCCCACTGGTCCGGGTGCTCGATCAGGGCGAGCACGGCACCGGCCGCGGAGTAGCGGGTGGTCTCGTTGCCACCCGCGAGGACACCGTTGCAGTTGACCACGATCTCGGTGTCGGTCAGCGGCCGCTTCGTGCCGTCCGCTGTGGACCGCCGGTCGGCGGCGATGCGGCTGACAAAATCGTCGCCAGGATTGTCCCGGCGGTCGAGCACCAGTTCCGAGAAGTACAGGAAGATCTCCGCGTGCGCGGCGAGCCTGCTCTGCTCGTCCTCGCCCTCGAAGGCGTCGTTCATCGTGCCGCCGAGCCAGTCCCATTCCTCGCGCGGCACGCCCATCAGCGCGCACACCACGCGGGTCGGCAGCCGGCGCGCGGTCTCCACGACGTCCACCTCACCCGCGGCCAGGGCGTCGTCGAGCAGACCTCGCACGACGGTGCGCACCAGGTCCTCCGCGTGCGGGATCGCCGCGGGCGAGAACCCCTTGGCCAGCACCGTCTTCAGCTGCGCGTGGTCCGGCTGGTCGGAGACGATCAGCATCTGCCCGGTCACGGCGTCCACCGCGGTCCGGTTGGTGCCCAGCCGCATCCCGTGCCGGGAGCTGAACCCGGCCGCGTCGCGGTAGACCGACAGCACGTCGGCGTACCGGGTGACCACCCAGAAGCCCCCGTGCTCGTCGGGGTGCCGGCTCACCGGATCGTGCTCGCGCAGCCACGCGAAGTGCGGCCAGAACTCGGTGCCGGCGAAGCTCAGGTCGTCGGTCAGGTCCATCAGCACAGCAGGCTCCCCAGTGCGGGCACGGTTTCGTCGGCGAGGTCGGTCAGGAACGTGTGGCTCCCGGCGAAGGACCGCCGGGTGGTGCCGGCGGTGCTGTAGCCGGCCCAGCCGTCGAGCAGGTGCCCGGGCACCACGGCGTCCAGGTCGCCGGACCAGGCGTGGATCGGGCAGTCCACCTGGAACTTGTCGGCGAGCACGTGGGTGTCGGCGAGCTTGTCGTCCCGGCGCAGCACGTCGAGCAGGAACTCCTGGCTGTCCTCGTCGAGATCGCGGAGTTCGGGCGGGCCGGAGACGAACAGGTCGCGCAGGATCTGCTCGTCGATGACCAGGTGCTCGGCGGCCGACCGGTTGCCCGGGGGTTCGGTCGCGGCGAGCACCAGCGCGTCCGGGCCGGTCGCCCGCGCGAGCTCGTAGGCGAGCAGGCCGCCGAAGCTCTCGCCGACGATGACCAGCGGCGCACCCGCGCGGAGCTCGGCGAGGTCCGCGGCGACCGCGGCGACGGCGTCGGCGAAGGTCGCCGGATGTTCCTCGGCGAACCGGTTCTCCCGCCCGGGCAGCTGCACGCCGACGACCGAAACGGCCAGCCCGAGCCGGGCCTGCCAGCCGCGGAAACGGTTGCAGCCGGAGCCGCCGGGAGGTGCGCAGACCAGGGTCGGGCGGCCGGCGGGGGACGGGTGCCACGGCACCACCCAGCCGCTCACGCGGACACCTCCGCGAGCCGGTCCAGCTCCGCGGCCAGCGCGGCCGGGTTGGGGTTGCCCAGCAGCAACGGGATCGACGCCCGCAGCCCGGTCCGCTTGCGCAGCGCGGCGACCATCCGGGCGGCGAGCAGCGAGTGCCCGCCGAGCTCGAAGAAGTCGGCGGCCACGTCGGCCACCGGCTGGTCCAGCACCTCGGCGAAGACGGCGCAGACCTCGTGTTCGCGGGCGGTGGCCGGTGCCCGGCCGGCGGGCCGGGCCGCGTCGGCGGCCAGGGCGAGCGCCGCCCGGTCGACCTTGCCACGGTCGGTGTAGGGCAGCGTGGGCACGAAGTCCACTGTGGACGGGAGCAGGTGCTCGGGCAGGAACGTCCGGCAGTGCTCGCGCACGAGCAGGGCGCCGGTGACCGGGTCGTGGCCGTCGGCGAGCACCGCGGCGACGCCGAGGGTGCCGCCCGCGGTCCGCACGAACGCCGTGGCCGCGAGCACGGCCGGCAACTGCTCCACGACCCGCTCGAGTTCGCCGAGCTCGATCCGGAACCCGCGCACCTTGACCTGGGTGTCGAGCCGGCCGAGGAACTCGAGCTGCCCGTCCGGACGGGCGAGCACCTCGTCGCCGGTCCGGAACAGCCGCTCCCCGTCCACCGTGACGAACCGGCGCGCGGTGAGGTCCGGGTCGCCGCGGTAGCCCCTGGCGAGCGCGGTGCCGCCGAGGCACAGTTCACCGCTGGTGCCCGCCGGCACCGGCCGCAGGTCGGCGTCGAGCACCCGGGCCAGGTAACCGGGCAGCGGGCGCCCGATGGTCGTGACGTCGTCGCCGCGGGCGCTGTCGGCGCAGGTCGCAGCGATGGTGGCCTCGGTGGGGCCGTAGACGTTCAGCACCCGGTGCCGGGCCAGCAGCACCTCGAGCAGCCCGCGCGGGCAGCGTTCCCCGGCGACGACCACGACCTCGGCGCCGGCGAGCGCGTCGGCGCAGGAGGCCAGCAGCGAGGGGGTGAGGCTGGCGGTGCGCGGCGCGACCGCGGCGATCCGGCCGGCGAGGTCGACGTGCTCGCCGTCGTCGGTGAGGTCCAGGATCGCCGTGCCGACACCGTTCAGCAGGTGCAGCAGCACGCACCAGAGCCAGCCGTCGAACGCCGGCGAAAGCGGGTTGATCCCGAGGCCGCCCGGTCCGATGTGGAGGGTGCCCATGGCGCCCAGCACCGTTTCCAGGCCCGCGTAGGTGACCTCGACACCCTTCGGCCGCCCCGCGCTGCCCGAAGTGTGGATGAGGTAGGCGATCTCGCCCCCGGCCGCAGCGAACGGCCCGCCCCGGGCACTTTCCGGGTCGAGGACGGGCAGGTCGGCGGGCGCGCCCGGAGGCCGCCGGCCGAGGATCAGCGACACCCCGGCGTCGTCGAGCACCTCGGCGGTCCGGGCGGCCGGGTGCCGCTCGTCCAGCGGTGCCGCCGTCGCGCCGAGGCGCCACACGGCGAGCAGGCTCGCCACGGCCAGCCGGGACCGTCCGGTGGTCAGCGCGACCGTGGTGCCCGGCCCCGCTCCGGCGGCCGCCAGCGCCCCGGCGATCGCCGTCGTCCGCTCGGCCAGGCCGGCGAAGTCGAGCACGCCGTCCGGCGCGGAGCACGCCGTGGCGGTGGGCCGCTCGGCCGCCCACCGCTCGACAGCGGCCTCCAGCGACCCGATGCTCCTGCTTCGGGCGGCGTTCACCGGCAACGCGAGATCCGTCATCGTGCTGGAATCCATTCTTTCGGACGCGACAATGAAACCGACAAAGGCGTGGCCCGGCGCGGTCGTCGACGGGGGGATGATGCGGGAGGACCGGCCAAGGGCGACTGATCGTGGGAGAAGTTACGGTGAGATCGCGTCCGAAGCAATACCGCTCGAAGGTGTTCGACCCTCTTCGCCTAGTCGGACTGTACGCAGCGCAACTGCTCCGAATGCGCGGCCGACGTTGGTATGCGACCGTTCGTGGCAGGGTGGATAACCCGATTAGCGTAGGAGCCGACTGAGTCACCAATGATTTGACACTATTGCGAAAAGTGGCTACCAACATCTCATGCACCAGGGTTTGTGACTGCCTGTGACGGAGATTGGTCGGGGTGAATTTCGCCGGTCGCTTGTCCGGCGTCGATAGTGCGCAGACCGGCTGCACCGTGATACCCGTCACGTCCGGCCGTGGTGACTACGCCACTCGGTCCAATTCGGAGAGGCGCCACCGGGCCGCGACGACGGCCTTTGTGATCGCCGGTGCGTTCGTCCGGCCGGCTTTATCGGAACGGGGCAAAAAAGGGCGGTTAAGGCCCTGTCGGACGCGGCGCGGCGAGCCGTACGATGCGTCGTCGCCCGATCTGATCGAATGAGGAAACACCGGATGTCACAGACCATCGGCTGGAACAACTTCGTCGACACCCAGGCGCAGGCCGAGCGCCGCCGGCTCCGCCTGCTGGAAGAGAGCTTCGACCCGTTCAGCTTCCGGCAGCTCGAAAGCCTCGGGGTGCGGCCGGGGTGGCGGTGCCTGGAGATCGGCGCCGGGGCGGGCTCGGTGGCGGCCAGGATGGCCGAGCTGGCCGGCCCGGAGAACGTGGTCGCGACGGACCTCAGCCTCGCGTTCCTCGGCCCGCTCGCCGATCTCGGGGTGACCGTGCTGCACCACGACGTCACCACGGACGACGCGCCCGGGGAGTTCGACGTCATCCACACCCGGTTCGTGCTGGAGCACCTGCCCGAGCGCGAGGCCGTGATCGAGCGGTTGTCGTCGTGGCTCAAGCCCGGTGGGTGGCTGCTCATCGAAATCGGTGTCACGCTGCCCGAGCTGTCCTCGCACCCGGCGACCCGCCAGACCATGGCGGCGCTCGCGCGGGTCATGGCGGACCGGGTCGGCACCGCCCCGGAGTGGGGCCGCGCCCTGCCGGTCCCGCTCGAGGCGGCCGGCCTGCTCGACTGCGCCGCGGAGGGCGTGGTCCTGCCGGCGCGGGGCGGGCAGCCACTGGCGGGCTGGCTCAAGAACACGACGAAGCTGGTCGAGGAGCACGCGCTCGCCACCGGCCTGGTCACCCGGGAAGTGCTCGACGAGGCGTACGCGGTGTACGAGACGCCGTCCTTTGTGGACTACAGCTGGATGACCGTCGGGGCACGCGGCCGCCGGAGCTGAGCGCCGCCGCCCTCCGGTGCCGGGGGAGCGGCATTGCTTCTTCCGGCCGGCGCGATGATGGCACGGACAAAGCCGGCCTGGCTGACGACCTCCCGAGGGGGAGGAAGTCGGCCAGGCCGGCCTTGTTCGGCGGAGCGGGTCCGCTACGTCAATTGGTCACCTGGGGGGCGATCATCGACGCGGCGTCCACCGCGGTCGTGATCGCGCCCATCTGGAGCATCAGGTCGGGCACGCGCTGGAGGCGCCGGGCGTCCAGCTTGGCGACGAACGCGGGCAGGTTGAGCAGCTTCGCGGTGCCTTCGTCGATCTTGGCGTACTTGACCAGGATCGGCTCGATCTTGGACCGGTCGTTGGTCGTGTCGCTGGTGGCCTTCGCCATCGCACGCTGGAAGGCGGCGAGCGTCTTCGGGTTGGCCTGCACCCACTTCCTGGTCGAGGCGTAGCCCGACAGCGGGAAGTCCTGGGTGGCACCGGTGTTGACGTCGACCACGGGGATCGCGCCGGCGGTCTTGGCGGCCTGCGAGAGGAACGGTTCGGGCAGCAAGGCCGCGTCGACCTGACCCGCCGCCAGTGCCGCCGCGACGTTCGGGAACGGCATCTGGACCCAGGTCACCTTGTCGATGTTGACGCCGTGGTCCTTCATCTGGGACTTGGCCAGCAGGTCGCTCGCGGTGTTCTTGGCGGTCATCGCGATCCGCTTGCCCTCGAGGTCGTTGATCTTCTTCACCGGCGAGTTGGGCACGGTGACGATCGCGACGGACTTCGTGCTGATCGAGGTGGCGTCCGAGACGAACTGCAGGTCGGCCGCGCCGGTGCTCTTCGCGACGAAGAACGGCATGTAGCTCGAGATCGCGATGTCGGCCTCGCCGGAGATCGCCTTGGTCATGGCCGCCTGGCCACTCGCGGCCGTGACGGCTTCGACCTCGAGGCCCTCGGCCTTGAAGTAACCACCCTCCTGGGCGAGCCACAACGGGACGGTGTCGACGGTGGGCAGGATCGCGACCTTGATCTTGGTCTTCTCCAGGCTGCCGCCCCCGGTCGACGAGGCGTTCGAGCTGTCCGAGCCGAGCGCGCTGCAGCCGGTGAGGGCGGTGGCGGCCGCGACGACGAGGGCGAGCCCGAGCGTGGCACGGCGAGTGCGAACCCCGCCCCCGCTCATGGCGTTTCCAAGCAAGGCTTGCTCCTTGAAGAAAGTGACGGTTCGGGGACCGAATCCAATGGGAGTGCGTGACTCATTCTCGGGAGCCACGCGGGGCCACTGTAGAGGTCGTGACGGCTCACTCACAACGGGTAGGATCAATACTCGGGAGGATGACGCACGTCACTTTTTTGGCCACTGACCTAGACCCGCTGCTCCGTTTGCTGTAGTCGTTCACCCAGGGTGAGACCAAGATCGTGAATTTCGGATGTCCGGCCGTGCTCGCTGCGGCTCCGGCCACTTCGATCGGCCGGTTCCGCCGGGTGCGGGACGAGCGTCGACGCGGAGTCCGAAGTGGTCGCCCGGAGCGCCCCAGCCTCTTTGCCGCCCGAGCGCGAGAAACCCCGAGGGCCGGCCTGTCCACAGTGCAACGCCGGTCAGCGGCGGGGTAGCACGCCCAGGAGGGTTGCGGTCAGGGCCTGATTCAGGGAGTCCTTCAGTCCCAAGTGGAAGCGGGCCAGCTCGGGCTCGGCCTGGTAGGCCGCCCGCAGGCTGGGCGGGGGTGTGCTGTAGGCCGACAGCGCGCCGGCCATGACCATGGTCTGCAGGCTGAACAGCTCGGCGTTCTCGCCCAGCTCGGGCAGGTACCGCCGGATCAGGGCGGTCATGGTTGTCAGGTGGCCGAGGGACGCGCGCTTGTAGCGGGCGACGACCTCGACGGAGACGTTGTGTTCCAGGACGCTGCCCTGTGCGCCGAAGAGGTCGCACAGCACCACCCGCCCGGCGAGTGAGCTGCTGAGGATCTCGGCCACCGCGGTCGCTCGCTCGGCCATCGGCGGGTTCTCGCCGATGCCGGCGGCCAGCTCGCCCGCCAGTGCCGTCAGCCACTCCTGCAGGAAGCGGTCCAGCAGGTCCAGCAGTACCGCCTCGCGAGACTCGAAGTAGCGCAGCACGTTCGGCTTCGCCAGGCCGACCCGGCGGCTGAGCTCGTTCAAGGTCACCGCGGCCACGGGCATCTCGTCGAGCATCGCCGACGCCACGTCGAGGATCGCCCGCCGGCGGGCCTCCCGCTGCTCTTCGGTTCGCGCCCGCTGGAAAGTCACGAGTGTCAGCCTAACTTAGGTACCGCCGGTACGTTGACAACGTACCGGGGGTACTTTACCGTCGGAGGAGCAAGATACCTTCGGTACGTTATTTACCAGGAGCCTGACATGAGCGAGAAGTGGACGACGGCGAACATTCCCGGCCAGGGCGGGCGGGTGGCCGTGGTGACCGGGGCGAACACCGGACTGGGGTACGAGACCGCCAAGGCGCTCGCCGAGCGAGGGGCGTCCGTGGTGCTCGCCGTGCGCGACGTCGAGAGGGGTGCGCGGGCCGCGGCCCGCATGACCGGCGACGTGACCGTGCAGGCGCTGGACCTGACCTCGCTCGACTCCGTGCGGACCGCGGCGGCGGCGCTGCGGTCCCGGCTCGACCGGATCGACCTGCTGATCAACAACGCCGGCGTGATGTACACCCCGAAGCAGACCACCCGGGACGGCTTCGAGACGCAGTTCGGCACCAACCACCTCGGCCACTTCGCGCTCACCGGGCTGCTGCTGGACCTGATGCTGCCGGTGCCCGGCTCGCGCGTGGTGACGGTCAGCAGCACCGGCCACCGCATCCGGGCCGCGATCCACTTCGACGACCTGCAGTGGGAGCGGTCCTACAGCCGGGTCGCCGCCTACGGCCAGTCCAAGCTGGCCAATCTGATGTTCACGTACGAGCTGCAACGCCGGCTCGCGCCGCACGGCACCACCGTCGCGGTGGCCGCGCACCCCGGCATGTCCAGCACCGAACTGGCCCGCAACACCCCCGCGGCCCTCCGGCTTCCGCTCACCTGGCTCGCGCCGCTGATCACCCAGACACCGGCGATGGGCGCGCTGCCGACCCTGCGCGCCGCCACCGACCCCGCCGTGCTCGGCGGCCAGTACTACGGTCCCGGCGGACGCAACGAGATCATGGGGCACCCCCGGCTGGTCACCTCCAGCCCGGAGTCGTACGAGGTGGCCGTCCAGCAGCGGCTGTGGGCCGTCTCCGAAGACCTCACCGGGGTGAGGTTCCCCGCCGTCCAGGCCGGGTCTTCGGCCGGCGCGAAGTAGCCCGCGCCGCGCACTTCCCGTCCGCGCGCCTCAGTCCCGCAAGACCCGCAGGCACAGCCGGGTGAGGACGGCCCGGAGCTCGTCGTCCGGGAGCGCGTCGAGGCGGCGCGTGACCACGCCCAGGTCGCTGATCAGCGAGTAGGCCGCGATCTGGTCCGCCGTCGGTGCCGGGCCGAACAGCAGGTGCAGCGCGCGGTCGGCGAGCTCGTCGAGGGTGCGGCTGATGCCGGGGTGCCGCCGGACGATCGGGTCGGCGTGGCTCATCGGCGCCAGCGTGCGGTACCCCGTGACGACCTGGTCGGCCCAATGCACGGCGAAGGCTTCGCGACGCTCTCGGCGATCGGCGATCCGTTCGAGCGCGTCGAGGCCGGCGGCCAGTGCGGCGACCGTGGGTTCCAGCAGGGCCTCGAGGATCGTGATCTTGGTGCGGAAGTAGTAGTAGACGTTCGCTTTCGTGACACCCATGGTGTCGGCGATCTGCTGCAGCGACGTCGCGTCGAACCCGTGCCGCAGGAACAGTTTCCGGGCCGTGTCCAGCACCGCCTGCCTGGTTTTCTCGGCCTGCGCCGCCCGTACCGCCGCCACCTGGCCATCGTAGCGCCCACGGTGGACCGGGGGTGGTGCTACTCTGATTTCGTTAGCCGAATGGCTAACGAACTGAGGAGGACGTGATGGCGGGTTCGGTGCTGGTGACCGGCGGGACCGGCTACGTGGCGGGCTGGTGCATCGCCGAGCTGCTCGGCCGCGGTTACGACGTGCGGGCGACCGTGCGCGACGCGAGCCGGGGCGACCGGGTGCGGCGCGCGGTCGCGTCCGTTTCGGACCGGGCCGATCGGCTGGAGTTCGCCGTGGCGGACCTGACCCGGGACGACGGCTGGAAGGAAGCGCTCGACGGCTGTGACCACGTCCTGCACGTGGCTTCGCCGCTCGGCGCGGACGGCGCGGACGCGCGGGCGTTGCTGGTCCCGGCCCGCGACGGCACGCTGCGGGTGCTGCGCGCCGCCGCCGCGGCGGGGGTCCGGCGGGTGGTCATGACGTCGGCGGCGAACACGGCCAGCCCGTCGTCCTACACCGCCGACGGCGTCACCGACGAGACACTGTGGACGGACCTGGACGCGCCGAAGCTGCCCGCCTACCGGCGTTCGAAGACCGCGGCCGAGCTCGCGGCGTGGGAGTTCATGGCGTCCTGCGAGGGGCCGATGACGCTCGCGACCGTGCTGCCGGGCGCGGTGTTCGGGCCCGTGCTGTCCACCGGCACGCTGGGCTCGGTCCGGATCATCTCCCGGCTGCTGGCCGGCGCGATGCCCGGCACCCCGCGCATCGGCCTGGAGGTCGTCGACGTGCGGGACCTCGCCGACGTCCACGTCCGCGCCATGACCGCCCCCGCGGCGGCGGGGCAGCGGTTCCTCGCGACCGGCGAGTTCCTGTGGATGCACGACATCGCGCGCATCCTGCGCGACGGCCTGGGCGAGGACGGCCGCAAGGTCCCGACGCGCGAGCTGCCGGACGTCGCCGTGCGCGCGGCCGCGCTGTTCGACCGCTCGCTGCGGGAGATCATGCCCGGCCTCGGCCGCCGCAACCGCCACAGCACGGCGAAGGCGAAGTCGTTGCTGGACTGGAATCCGCGGCCGGCGGAGGACAGCGTCCTCGACTGCGCCCGCAGCCTCATCGAGCACGACGTCGTCGGGAAGTGACTGTTGTGGCTGTACAGCAACCGATCGAAGACATCCCGTTCGACACCCCGTTCGACGCCGCGTCGACGGCCGAACAGGTCGCCGCCGGGGTCGACCTCACCGGCAAGCTCGCCGTCGTCACGGGCGGGCACTCGGGCATCGGCCGGGAGACGACGCGCGTGTTGCGTGAGCGGGGTGCCCACGTCGTCGTTCCGGTGCGCGATCCCGCCAAGGCCGCGGGCATGCTCGACGGCTTCGACGGCGTCGAGATCGAGCGGCTCGACCTCGTCGACCCGGCGTCGGTGGACGCGTTCGCGCGGCGGTTCCTGGCTTCGGGTCGCGAGGTGGACATCCTGGTCACGAGCGCCGGGATCATGGGCGTGCCGTTGCCGCGCGACGCGCGTGGCCACGAGTCGCACTTCGCGACCAACCACCTCGGGCACTTCCGGCTCACCGCCCGGCTGGCCCCGGCGCTGGCCCGCGACGCCCGGGTGCTGTCGGTCTCCGCGGCCGCGCACCGGCTGTCGCCGGTCGTGTTCGACGACCTGGCCTTCGAGCACCGCGAGTACCACCCGATGCTCGGCTACGGCCAGTCGAAGACGGCGAACATCCTGTTCGCGCTCGAGCTGGACCGCCGTGGGGTGCGGGCATTCCCGGTCCACCCGGGATCCATTGTGGACACCAAGCTGAGCGGCCGGGCCACCCCGGAGACGTTGCGGGCGATGAAGCTGATCGACGACGACGGCAAGCCGGTCATCGACCCGTACGCGGGCAAGAAGACGGTCCGGCAGGGCGCGTCGACCAGCGTGTGGTGCGCGGTCAGCCCGCGGCCGGCCGGCCGCGGCGGGGTGTACTGCCTGGACAACAACATCGCGCCGGTGGCCGAGGAACGTGCCCACGACGCGAACCGCCACGGGACGAGCGAAGTCCCGCCGGCGGGCGTCTCCCCGCACGCGATCGACCCGGCCGCGGCCGCGCGGCTGTGGTCGGTGAGCGAGGAGCTGACGGGCGTCGGATTCCCGGCGCGCTGAGGGCTCGTTTCACGGCGTCGCCGGCGGGGAGCGATGCCCGCAAGCGGTCATGCCCGCATGCCTCCACCCGGCAAGCGGCAGTTCAGCGTCTACCTGCCGAACGAGCTCATCAGGCGGGTCAAGCACGCGTCCGTCGACGCCGACGAGTCGCTCTCGGCGTTCGTCGAGCACGCGCTCGAGGAGTACCTGCGACGCACCGAGGAGCGATCATGATGCGCGTGATGCCGATCCGCTACAGCTCGGATGTCGAGGCCCTGAACCGGTTCTACCGGGCGCTCGGCCTGGAGGCCGGACCGGCGTCCCGGCCCGGCGGCTGGATCGAGCTGCCCGCCGACGGCGGAATGCTGGCCCTGCACCGCGGATCCGACGAGGACGCGGGCCGGTGCGAGCTGGCCTTCGAAGCCGACGAGCCCCTCGAAGACGTCGCGGATCGCCTGCGGGCGGCCGGGTTCGAGCCGGAGCCGGTCACCGACGAAGGCTTCGGCCACTCGGTGCGCGTCCGGGATCCCGACGGCGTGTGGGTGCAGATCAACCGGTACGACCGAGAGCTGTACACGTGAGTGGTGCCCCGCCGGTGCTCGCGGTGGGGATCGTCGCGCTCGAGTTCGCGGCCGCGGTGACCGGGTTCGTCGCGTCCACGCTGCTGCCCGTCGTCGCCGTCGAGCTGGACGCGCGGGGTCGGCTCGGGCTCCTGATCGCCGGGTCGACGCTGGGGTTGTTCGTCGCGCTCCCGCTGGCGAGCCGGGTGCTGGGCCGCCTCGGCCCGAGACGGACGCTGGCCGCCGGGATGCTTGCCTACCTCGGCGGCCTCGCGCTGGCCGCGTCCGCCCGGGCGGCGTGGGTGTTCGCGCTGGGCCAGTTCGCCGGTGGCCTGGCCGGCGGGCTGCTGGCGGTGTTCGGGATCAGCTCCGCGATCCGGCACCTCGACGAGCGGCTGCGCATCCGGGTGGTCGCCGCGTCGTCGGCGATGTGGATCGTGCCCGCCCTGGCCGGCCCGGCCGCGACGCTGGGCCTGGCGCACCTGGTGGGCTGGCGCTGGACCTTGCTCGCGCCGGTGCCGTTCGTCCTTTTCGGACGGTTGCTGGTGGTGCGCGCCGTCCGCGACGACCCGGCCGCCGAGGCCGCGCCCCGCCCGCTGGGCCGGACGTTGTCGGTGCCGCTGGGTGCGGCGTGCGTCGTGCTGAGCGCGGGGTGGTGGCCGCTCGCGATCGCCGGCACGCTGATCACCGTGGCGGGGATGAGCACGATCCTGCCCGCGGGCACCGCGCGGCTGTGGCGGGGGACACCCGCCGCGCTCGGGGCGATGGTGCTGTTCGCGGTCGGTTACTTCGGCGCGGACAGCCTGATCACGGTGCTGCTGACGAGCGGGTTCGGGATGAGCCTCGGGCGGGCGGCGATCGTCCTGAGCGCCGCCCCGCTGGGGTGGGCGGTGACGAGCCTGCTGGCCACGCGCCGCACATCGGCGTTTCCCGTCATCGGCCTGAGCCTGACCGCCTTCGGCACGGCCGTGCTAGCCGTCGAGCTCGCCCTCGGCGGGTCGTTCGGGGTTGTGCTCGGCGCGTGGACGGTGGCCGGGATCGGCGTCGGGCTCGCGTATCCCGGCCTGTACATCCGCGCGACGACCGCGGGCTCGAGCGGCTTCACGGCCGCGGAACTGGCCACCGCGGTCATCACGGCCGAGTGCGTCGGCCAGCTCCTGGGCCGCGTCGTCGGCGGCACCCTGAGCTCGGCCGGCACCACCGGCGGGCTGGTCGTCTCTTACGTGGTGTTCGCCCTCGCGGTGACCGCGGCCGCGGGTGCGGCGAGCCGGGCATCGGGCGTCGAGTAGACAGCATTCCGGCGAGTATCGGTGAATCCGGGCGGCGCCGACCGGACCGATTTCCTGCTCGAAACGGTGTCGATTACGCGAAATGGCCCATCGCCGCCCCCTGAACGGCTGGCATGCCCTACTTCTTTACGGCGGCGACCTTCTTGCGCGGCGTGCGCTTGCGTGCCGGAGCCGGTTCGGCGGCCTGTCGCCGGGCCTCGTCGTACGCGCTGACGATCTCCGAGGAAAGCCGGCCCCGCTCGGAGACCTCGTAACCGTTTTCCCCGGCCCAGGCACGGATCGCGCGCGAACGCTCACGGTCCGCGGTGGTCGCCGTCGACTGGCCGGTGGCGACGCGCACCTTGCGGCCGCCGGTCTTGCGGCTCGCGGCGATGAACCGCGCGAGTTCCCCGCGCAGGGCGGTCGCGTTGTCTTCGGATAGATCGATCTCGTAGCTGACGCCGTCGAGACCGAAGGGAATCGTGTGGGTGGCGGGGCTGCCGTCGAGGTCGTCCAGCATCTCGACGAGGACCTTTTGCGCCATGGGTATTCTCCAACCGGTTGACTGTGCGTCCGTGGTGACCGGACGCGCGATATGCGGGATCCACTGTGGATCATACATACCCACCGGTATTACGGCAATTTCCGGAAAACGCGAACGAACGTCGTGAAAATGTCACAGTCCCGGGCGCGGGCGATTGTCGGGTGGTGACGGCACCGCTGCTGACGTGCGGGATCTGCCCGGTGAAGGGGGTGGCACCCGGTGCGGCCAGGAAGAACGTGGTCCCGGCGATGTCGTCCGGGGCCCGGACCGGCCGTGCGGGTGGCATTGATCAAGGCCGCCCGCCGAGTTTGCCGTGGAAATCGATCCCGGCGATGCCGGCGGGGGAGATCGGAGCCGGCGCGCCACATCGGGTGCATCGCGCCTCGTCGCAGCAATCTCAGGAGCCCTGTAACGACCCTCAGGCGCGCGGCACTAGCTGTCGCTCCGCCTCGGTTTCGGGGAACGGAGGAGGTCGTCGAGGCCGCCGCGGGCGTCCTTCATGACGATCTCTTCCGCCAGGGCCGCATCGCCGGCGCGCAGGGCGCGGACCAGCGCGCGGTGGCTGGCGTAGCGGTCGAGCCCGAACGAGTCGTCGGCCAGGACGTGCTCGATCAGGCGGTCGCGCCGCTCGTCGCGGGAGAACACCCGGCTCTGTTCCAGCAGCCGCACGAGCACCGGGTTGCCGGCGCACTCGCTCACCGCGTCGTTGAACCCCTGGAAGACGTCGAGCAGGGTGCCGACGTAGTTCCCGACGAACTGCCCGTCGGCGTGCCGCCGGCGCATGACGATCACCAGGTCGTCGGCGGTGTCGAGGAGCGCGTCGAGCCGGGTGAGCTGCCCCTTCGTCGCGTGCCGGGCCGCGAAGCGCGCGACCAGGCCGCGCAGGGCGACCTCGACTTCGGCCAGTTCCCGGATCGCGGCGTCCCCGATCTTCGCGACGACCACCGTCCGCGGCCCGGCGCGCTCGATGAGGCCGTCCTGCTCCAGCCGGCGGATCGCCTCGCGCACGGGTGTGGGGCTGACCGAAAAGCGCTGGGCCAGGCCCCGTTCGGTGACCTTCTCGCCCGGGCGCAGGTCGCCTCCGGCGATCGCGTCCTGCACCGCCCGGTAGGTGCGGTCGGCGAGTGTCTCCACCGCCGGTGCGGGGGGTGACTGCTGGCTCATGGGTCTCATCTTAGCCGGGCCATAGCGACCCGCTATGCCACTGTTGACAGTTTTGCTATAGCATCCGTACGGTGGCGGCAACGCCGACGCGACGAGGCGGCCCGGCACCCGGAGGACTTGGAATGACCACAGTGGACACCCCGAGGGGGCGGAAGACCGGCCGGCGCATCACGTTCTACGTCGCGCTGGCCGTCTTCGCCCAGGAATCGACGTGGAACTTCTACGACGCGCAGGTGCCTCCGCTGCTGCGCGAGCACGTCGGCAGCGCCGCCGTCATCGGGCTGCTGATGGGCATGGACAACGTGCTGGGCCTGTTCATCCAGCCCTGGATCGGCAACCGGTCGGACAACACCCGCACCCGCTGGGGCCGGCGGATCCCCTACCTGGCCGCCGGGATGCCGGTCGCGGCCGTCCTGTTCGCCACGATCCCGCTCGCGTCGTCGCTGCCGGCGCTCGTCGCGCTCATGTTCACCTACGCCCTGGTGGCGAACAGCTTCAAGCCGCTGGGGGAGGCGCTGCTGCCCGACTTCATCCGCCCGGAGCGCCGCAGCCGGGCGAACGCGGCGGTGAAGATCGCGTCCAGCCTGACCATCATCGTTTCGGCGCTGATCAGCACGCTCATGGTCGACTCGCACCCGAAGCTGGCTTTCTCGGTGCCCTCGATCCTGATGCTCGTCTCGGCCGCGGTGCTGGTGTGGCGGGTCCGCGACAGCAGTTCCCGCGCCTACCAGGAGGCGGTGGCGGAGGACCGGGAGCCGGCGCGGGAGGACACGCCCAAACCACGCATGCGCGACATCCTGCGGGACATCGCCGGTGACGCCGACCGCACCCGGCTGCTGGTGATCCTGGCGATCCTCCTGTTCGGCGCCGCTTGGGCGGCGTCCCGCTCGCTGATCACGAACTACGGCATCGAGGCCCTCGGTTTGACCCGCGGCGGCGCCGGCGGGCTCACGTTGCCCAGCGGCGTCGCGTTCCTGCTCGCGGCGTACCCGCTGGCGCTGCTGTCCGAGCGGATCGGCCGGCTCCGGGTGATGGCCCTGGGCTCGACGGTTTTTGTGGTGTCCCTGACGGTCGGCACGCTCCTGCACACCTCCATCGCGACGATCGTCGCGCTGTGCGTGGCCGCGATCGGCGCCGCCGGCTTCGTGATCAACGGCGCGGTGGTGCTGTGGAACCTGGCGCCGTCCGGCCGGGTCCTCGGCACGTACACCGCGCTGTACACGGTGGGCTGGGCGACCGGAGGTTTCCTGGGCCCCGCGGTGGTGGGCGGCATGGTCGACGTGACCGGCTGGAACCTCATGCCGATCGACGCCGCCCTGCTGGCGGTGTTCGCGCTCGGCGCCGTCGTGCGCATCGAGGTGCTGCGGCGCCGGTCGGCGAGCGAGACGGGGATCGCGCTGTGAGCACGATCCTGGTCACCACCGACTACTCCCACCCCGGCGACGAGGCCGCGGCGATCCTCACCGCCGCCGGCCACGAAGTCCGCTACCGCACCGGAGCGCGCGGCGACGAACTCGCCGCGGCCCTCGGGGACGCGACCGGTGCCATCGTCGCCCACGACCCGTTGACCGCCGACGTGCTCGGGCGGGCGCCGCTGCTGCGGGTGATCGTGCGCTCGGGCGTCGGGTACGACTCGGTCGACCTCGATGCCGCCGGCCGCCTCGGTATCCGGGTGAGCAACCTGCCGGGGATCAACAGCAACGCCGTCGCCGAGTACACGATGGGGCTGCTGCTGGCCGCCGCCCGGGGGCTGGCCGAATCGGCGGGCGGGGTGCGTGCCGGTAGCTGGCCCAGGCAAGGGGGCCGCGAGTTGCGGGGAGCCACCCTCGGGCTCGTCGGGCACGGGCCGGCCGCCCGGGCCGTCGTCCCGCTCGCGCAGGCGTTCGGGATGCGGATCCTCTGCGCCACCGGGCACCCGGACGGCGGTGCGCCGGACGTCGAGTTCGTCGAGCTGCCGAAGTTGTTGCGCGAAGCGGACTTCGTGTCGCTGCACACCGCGCTGACCCCGCGGACCCGCCACCTCGTCGACGCCGCCGCGCTCGCCCTGCTGAAGCCCACGGCGATCCTCGTCAACACCGCGCGCGGCGCCCTCGTCGACGAGAAGGCCCTGGCCGAGGCGGTCACGGCGGCAACGCTGGCGGGTGCGGCCCTCGACGTCACCGAGGCCGAGCCGCTGCCGCCGGACAGTCCGCTGCGCGGAGTCCGCGGCATCACCGTGTACTCGCACCTCGCCGGCCAGACCGCCGAAGCCCGGCGGGCCACCGCGGTCGCCGCGGCGCACGAACTGCTCGCGTCCCTGCGCGGCGAACCCCGAACCCCCGTAGCACCTAGGAGAGATCAGTGAACGACACGGCAGTGGGCGTCCTCGTGCCCACGGGCATGATCGGCGCGGGGTTCGCCCCGGAAACGGTCGAACGCGGCCTCGCGCTCGGCGCCGACGTCATCGCCGTCGACGGCGGCTCGACCGACTCCGGCCCCTACTACCTCGGGTCCGGCACCCCGAAGACCTCCACCGCGGCGGTCGCCCGCGACATGCGCCTGCTCCTGCGCGCCGCGGCGAAGGCCCGGATCCCGCTCGTCGTCGGGTCCTGCGGCACCAGCGGGGCGGACAGCGGCGTCGACTGGCTCGCGGGCATCACCGCGGACATCCTCGCCGAAGAGCGGCTCGAGCTGACCGTCGCCACCATCTACAGCGAACAGGACCCCGCCTACCTCCGGCGCCGGCTCGCCGAGCAGGCGATCCACCCGCTGCCCCCGCTCGGGCCGCTCGACAGCACGACCCTCGACAGCTGCGTGCGTGTCGTCGGGATGATGGGGCACGAGCCCATCGAGGAGGCGCTGCGCGCGGGGGCGGACGTCGTGCTGGCCGGGCGGGCCACCGACACCGCCGTCGCGGCCGCTTTCGCGCTGATGAAAGGAATGCCGCCCGGCCCGGTCTGGCACGCGGCCAAGATCGTCGAGTGCGGCGGCCAGTGCACGACGAACCCCCGTTCCGGTGGGGTGTTCGCGCGGATCGACCAGGGCGGCTTCACGATCGAACCGCTCGACCCCGCGGCGTCGTGCACGCCGACGTCCGTGGCGGCGCACATGCTCTACGAGACCGCGAACCCGTTCCGGATGCGGGAGCCTGCCGGCACCCTCGACGTCTCGCGCGCCACCTACCGCGAAGTCGACGACCGGGTCGTGCGCGTGGAGGGGTCGGTGTTCGAACCCGCTGCACAGCACACGATCAAGCTCGAAGGCGCCCGGCTCACCGGCTACGAAACGATGTCGTTCACCGCGATCCGCGACCCGCATATCCTGGCCGGCATCGAGGAGTGGGCCGCGCTGCTGAAGAAGGTGCTCGTCGATCGTGTGCACCAGACGCTCGCGCTGGGGGAGGGGGACTACGAGTTCGACATCCGGCTCTACGGCCACAACGCGATCCTCGAAGACCTGGATCCCGCGACGACGCCGGCTCGCGAGGTCGGCGTCATGCTGCTGGTGCGCGCCGCCGACCAGACCACCGCGACCGCCGTCGCCAAGATCGCCAACCCGCTGATGCTGCACCTGCCGGCGGCGGACATGCCGTACCTGCCGAGCCTCGCGTTCCCGACCTCGCCGGCCGAGACCGAGCGGGGGCCGGTGTACGAGTTCGCCCTGAACCACGTCGTCGATTCCGAAACCCCGACCACGATGTTCCGCACCGAGTTCCGGAAGGCCCGCGTCCATGCCTGACACCTTGCAAGACCTGGCGATCGAAGTGCGTTCGAAAAACGCGGGCCCGTTCTGGGTCACCATGGAACTGTTCCTGCGCGACGCAGCGGGCTACCACACCGCCGCCGACGAGAGGTTCCTGAACGAGAACGTGATCGCGGAGCTGTACGGCGTCCCGGCGGGCGGCGTGCAGATCTTCCGCATCCCCGCGCTCAACGTTGTCAAGATCTCCTTCCCCCGCCCGATTCCCCAGGGCAGCCTGCGCGACCGTGACATCCACGCCGGGCAGCACCACGTGCCGCTGGCACTCCTGGAGCTACCCGGCCGAGCTGCCGGAGGGTGAATTCAGCGCACGGCCTTGCGCCGCACGAAACCGATCACCCCGGTCGCGACGAACAGGATCGCGCCGACGATGATCAGCCAGAACAGGCCCTTGATGACGATCCCGAGCACCACCAGCACGGCCCAGACCACCAGCAGGCCGACGATAAGTCCCATGACGCGTTCCTCTCGGTCGATGTGGGGCGGGAGTACCCGCTTCCCGGCGATCCACTCGGCAGAAGCATCACCGTCCGGCCGAGTGGCGGCGACCCGATTCACCGGAGTGGGCGACGGCCGGTGTGCCGGGCGGCCGGCCGGGGTAACCGGCCGCCATGACGTCGATCGGTTATTTCCTGTCCTGCGAGCAGTACGGTCCGCGCGAGCTGGTGGCCCAGGCCCGGGCGGCCGAGCGTGCGGGCTTCGAACGGCTCTGGATCTCGGACCACTTCCACCCCTGGAACGACGCGCAGGGCCAGAGCCCGTTCGTCTGGTCGGTGATCGGCGCCCTGTCCGAGGCCGTCTCGCTGCCGATCACCACGGCGGTGACGTGCCCGACCGTCCGGCTGCACCCGGCCGTGATCGCACAGGCCGCGGCCACCGCCGCCGTCCAGCTGGACGGCCGGTTCGTGCTGGGCGTCGGCTCGGGGGAGGCGCTGAACGAGCACATCCTCGGGGACGCCTGGCCGTCGGCCGGGCAACGGCTGGCGATGCTGGAGGAGGCCGTCGAGGTCATCCGCCTGCTGCACTCGGCGGGCGCGCGCGGCGAAGCCGTCAGCCACCACGGAGACCACTACGAGGTGCAGGACGCGCGGATCTACACGGTGCCGGCCGAGCCGGTGCCGATCTACGTCTCCGGGTTCGGACCGCAGGCCACCGAGCTGGCCGGGCGCATCGGCGACGGCTACTGCACGGTGGTGCCCGACGCCGATCTCGTCCGGGCCTTCCGCGAGTCCGGTGGCGGCGGCAAGCCGGTGCAGGCCGGGATGAAGGTCAGCTGGGACACCGACGCCGAAGCGGCGCTCGACCAGGCACACCGGTTGTGGGCCAACGACGCCCTACCCGGTCAGCTGGCCCAGATCCTGCCGCGCCCGGAGGACTTCGAGGCCGCGACGACGTTCGTCCCGCGCGAGGACGTCGGGAAGGCGATCGTGTGCGGCGACGACCCGAAGGCGCACGCCGAGCGGGTGCGCCAGTACGTCGACGCCGGCGTGGACGAGATCTACGTCCAGCAGGTCGGCTCCGACCACGACGGCTTCTTCCGCGGCTGGCAGGAGCACGTGCTGCCGGAGTTCCATTGAGGAAGGCGGGACGCGTCTGACAGGGTGACGTGATGGCCTGCCGCATCAGCGAGATCGTCATCGACGCCCGGGACCCCGAGACACTGGCGAGGTTCTGGTCCGGCGTACTGGGCTACGTCGAGTACCGCCGCGAGCCCGACGGCATCGAGATCGGCCCGCCCGGCACCGGCTTCGGCGGCCCGCAGCCGACCCTCGTCCTCGGCACCGGCGGCCAGGGGAAGGCCGCGAAACTGCCACTGCACCTGGATGTCAGCCCCACCGACCGGGACCAGGACGCCGAACTCGAGCGGCTGCTGGAGCTGGGCGCGAAACGGGCCGACGTCGGGCAGACCGGCGACGAGAGCTGGCACGTCCTCCAGGACCCGGAGGGCAACGAGTTCTGCCTGCTGCGGACCCGCGTCGACCCGGTGACCTGACCGGCGCGACGGTCCGAAGTGGACACTCCGACGGCGCCGGGCCCGTCGGCCATCCGGCCGACGAGCGCGCGGGTGGTCCCGCGCAGCAGCACGGCGGCCTTGCCGCCGGCTCGTGCTGCAAGTGCCGGCCGCCCTGGGCTTGAGTCGCACTGCCGCTGAGATGGTTTGTCCCGCGCCGGGCTGAGCTGCATGCCGCTGAGGTGGTTCGACCTGCCCGGGCTTGAGCCGCATGCCGCTGAGGTGGTTCGACCTGCCCAGGCTTGAGCCGCGCCGCGCCCAGGCGGCTTGACTGGCCTCAGGCTTGACCGCTCTGTCGTCCAGGTGGTTTGTCCGGCCCGGACTTGAGTTGCGCTGCCGTCGGGGTGGCTTGACTGGCCTCAGGCCGAGCCGCGCGGCCGCTGAGTGGCTCGACCTGCCCAGGCTTGAGCCGCACCGCCCCCCAGGCGGCCCTGACCAGCCCCGGCTTGAGCCGCACCGCCGCCCAAGCGGCTTCGGCCGCGCTGGCGCAGGAGCGCGGCCTGCCGAGGGCACGCTGCGCGGCGCTCGTCGTGGCTTCGCTCGACCGGCAGGTGAGCTGCCGGCCCGGCGACCCGAGCCCGGCGGCCCGAACCGGCGATCAACCGGTCAGGCGTGCACTTCTTCGGCCCGCTCCGGCCGCAGGCGGTCGAGGGCCGGGCGGCTCAGGCAGGGCCGGCCGCCCGCGTGCTCGGTGGTCGCCGCGGCCGCTGCGACCGCCAGGCAGGCCGCCGTCTCCAGTGGGCGCCGGCGGGTCAGCGCCGCTGTGAGGGTCGCGATCAGCGCGTCCCCGGCGCCGGTGGTGTCGACGACTTCGGTTTCGACGTGCGGGACGAACCAGGTGCCGTCCGGCCCGGCGAACAGGTTGCCCTGCCCGGACACTTCGAGCACGACCAGCGACGGCCCGCGCCGCCGCAGCTCGGCCGCGGCTCGGACAGCCGTTTCGATGTCCTCCACCGGCCGGCCGGCGAGCGTTTCGGTCTCGTGGGCGTCGGCGCGCACGACGTCGGCCAGTGCGAGCAGTTCGTCCGTGAGGTCCGGGTCCGCCGGTGCGCCGTCGAGCACGACGCGGGTGCCCGCGGTGTGCGCCAGCCGTGCCGCCAGCAACGCCGCCGGCGCGGGCTGCTGCAGCTGGACGATCAGGGAGCAGGCAGCCGAGATCGGCGCGGCGGCGGTGAGGACGTCGGTCTCGGTCACCAGGGTGGCGGCCGGGATGTGCTCGAGGTAGCGGCGGCGGCCGTGCTCGTCGACGACGTCGACGATCAGCGCCGTCTCGGCGCCGCGCCGGCGGACCACGTGCGTGGTGCCGATGCGGTCGGCCCGCGCCCGCGCTCGCAGGGCGTCGCCGACGAGGTCCTCGCCGACCACGCCGACGAGCGACACCGACGTGCCCAGCTGGCTCAGCGCCACGGCCTGGTTGGCGCCCTTCCCGCCGAGCCGCTCCTGGCGGTGCTGCACTTCGGCCGACGACCCCGCGTCGGGCGCGTCCGGGACTTCGACCACCAGGTCTCGGGCGACCTGGCCGACGACCACGACTTCGCTGGGCATCACGCGCCTCCTCGGCTCCGAAGACCGGCTACCCCGCCCCGCGAGCAAGGCAAACCGCTCGTTCGGGTAGGTGAGCCGGGCTCAAGCGGACTCGAGCACCCGCGCCGCGACGTCCCGCGCGTGGGCGTAGGAGTTCTCGAAGACGTGCATCCCGTCGGTGACGAGCGCGCCTTCGTGCAGCAACATGACGGTGCGCGCCGCCGACCGCGGGTCGGCGGCCCCGGCCGCGGTCGCGATGGTCGTGAACAGGTCGAGCATCCACGCCTTCTGGCCGACGATCACCCGGTAGGCGGGGTGCGCCGGGTCGTTGATCTCGGCGTGGGCGTTGATCATGCTGCAACCCTTCCCGCTGTACCGGGCGGCCCACCGGGCGGAGGCGTCGAAAACGGCGCGGAGCCGGGACGCCGGGTCGGCACCCGCCGCGTCCAGCAGCGGGGCGAGGAACGCGCGCCACCGCCCGTCCCGCTCGCGGAGGTACTCGACGACCAGCCGCTCCTTCGAGCCGAACCGGTCGTAGAGCGTCTTCTTCGTGACACCGGCGCGCTCGGCGATCAGGTCGACGCCGACCGCGTGGATGCCGTGCGCGTAGAACAGCTCTTCCGCCGCCGCCAGCACCGCGCGCGCCTTGGGCGTCCACTCGATCACCTCGTCCATGCCACGAGTATACCGATCGGTGTAGTCTCGGGCGAATGAGTAAACAGATCGGTATATCCGGCGCGGAGATCGGGCTCGGCGCGCTGTTCGTCGCATGCTGGTCGTCGGGCTTCATCGGCGCGAAGCTCGGGGCCGCGGACGCGCCGGTCGCGACCGTCCTGATGTGGCGGTTCGTGCCGCTGGCGCTGCTGCTCGTGCCGTTTCTCGTCCGCTCGGGCGCCGGCGGGAAAGCGGGGCTGGGGCGGCAGATCCTGGTCGGGGCGCTGTCGCAGTCCGGGTACCTGCTGACCGTGTACCGGGCCATCGGCCTGGGCGTCAACACCGGCACGACGGCCTTGATCGACGGTATCCAGCCGCTCGTCGTCGCCGCCCTCGCCGGGCCGCTGCTGGGTGTCGTGGTCACCGGGCGGCAGTGGCTCGGCCTGGGCGTCGGCGTGGCCGGGGTGGCCCTGGTGACCTGGTCGGACGCGACGTCGGGGCACGGGACCCCGCTGTGGGCCTACCTCGTGCCGTTCGCCGGGATGTGCTGCCTGGTCGCGGCGACCTTCCTCGACCGGCGCACCCGGGAGCGCCCGTCGCCGCTGCGCGCGGTGGCGATCCACTGCGTCACCTCGGCCGTGGTCTTCACGGCTTTGGCGGTGGCGACCGGCGCCGTGCAGCCGCCGGCGTCGGCCCGGTTCTGGATCGCGATGGCGTGGCTGATCGTTTTCTCCACGCTCGGCGGATACGGGCTGTATTGGCTGCTGCTGGACCGCGTCGGGGTGACGAGCGTGAATACGCTGATGTTCCTGGTGCCGGCGGCCACCACGATCTGGGGCACGCTGATGTTCGGCGAGCCGTTCGGCGGGTGGACGGTGACCGGGCTGGCGCTGGCGCTCGCCGCGACCTGGCTGGTGTCCCGGGGTGCGAAGGTCAGGAACGCGTCCGGGCGGTGTTCTGCGCCCGCGGACGTGAGCCGGTCCACCGCGTCGGTACGTCCGTCGTCCGGCGCGGGCGGCGTTTCGACGGCGGTTCGGCGTAGCGGTCCAGCAGGACGCTGAGCCGGTCGCCGTCGCTCTGCCGGCGGATGAGGCGCTCGCCGCGAGCGTCCAGGGTTTCGAGGGTGAAGTCCGCGACCGCCCGCGGGGCCGGCCGGAGATCACCGGAGAACGTGGCCACCACGTGCATCGAGCCGGATCTGCCGTCGGCCGCGGTCAGCTGCCAGCCGTGGCGGCGGTCCCAGGTCAGGAGTTCGTGCTTCGCGGGCCCGTCGGCGGGGCGGCCGGCGAACCGGATCTGGCCGTACACCGGCTCGGCGAGCTCGGCTTCGGCGTCCTCGATCAGCAACCCGAGTTCGGTGGCGACGGCGCGCAGATAGGGGAGGAGAGTGGTTTCGTCCGAGAAGTCGGTGTTCACGGTTCACCTGCCTGGTCTTCGACGATGCCGGTCGGCTACCCGTTTTCCCGGCGGATATGCGTGAAATCGTCGAACGACATTCCTGAGCTGACGCGTCCATTCGTGCGGTGTTGGCGGGGCCACGTGTAACCGGTCCCACGCCGGGGAATCAGAGCGTGTTCCGGTCACTCTGGGGGAGTTGAGAACGTGATGCGCGAGAGCTTCGACTTCGATGTGGACCCGAAGGAAATCAGACTCGTCCGGTCGTGGGCCCGGGAGCGGCTGGTCGCGGCGGGCGATCTGCCGGCCGACACGATCACCGACATCGTGCTGATCATGAACGAATTGGCCACCAACGCCGTCCGGCACGCCACCGGGCCGGCGCGGGTCCGGTTGCTGCGGTCCGACTCGACGGTCTGGATCGGCGTCGAGGACGCGGGTGGTGCCGCCTGGTTCGACCCGGCCGTTCCGCTGTCGACACCGATCGGCACCGGGCTGACCCTGGTCGCCGCGTGCTCCCGGCGCCGAGGCCACTTCCACCGCGGTGACGGCGGCCGGACGGTGTGGGCCGAAATCCCCGTCGCGTCCTGACGTCGAACGTCCGGCGGTCCACCCAAAGGTAGGAACTCTGCGCTGTCAAGGCCGACGGCGTAACGTGTCCTGCCTTGTCTCATCGAGGGCACTT
The DNA here is from genome assembly GCF_036104975.1 of Amycolatopsis sp. NBC_00355. GTDB lineage: Bacteria > Actinomycetota > Actinomycetes > Mycobacteriales > Pseudonocardiaceae > Amycolatopsis. The sequence goes on from NZ_CP107982.1 coordinate 27,219, forward strand.
TTCGCCGCTTGTGGCCGGTTTACCTGCTCGAACCGGTCGTCCCGAGGTATCCCGCGAAGCATCCGCCCCGGCTATATTCATCAGATGTCTGTCCTCTGACCCTGCCGGAGCACCCCCCGATGCGAATCGCCACTGCCGTCGCGCACCTGGTCACCGCCGCAGCCGTTGTCGCGGCTGTCGGCGCCACTCCCGGAAGATCCCCGGACGTCCTCTACGCCGCCCCCGACGGGCACGGCTCGGCCTGCGGTTCCGCCTCCCCGTGCGCGCTCACCACCGCTCGTGACCGGGTCCGCGGTCTCGTCCCGCACGCCCGAGGCGACGTCGTGGTCGAGCTGCGCGGCGGCACCTACTCGCTGACCACGCCGTTGCGGCTGGGCGTGCCGGACTCCGGCACGCCGGGCCACCGCGTCGTCTACCGCGCCGCCCCCGGCCAGACCCCGACTTTCAGCGGCGCGCTGAAGGTCGGAGGTTTCCGGAAGACGGACACGGCCAGGAACATCTACCGCGCGCCGGTGCCGAAGGGGACCGCGAGCCGGGAGCTGTTCGTCGACGGCGTCCGCGCGCAACGAGCCCGCACGGCCCAGGACCCGGGCGGGTTCTCCGTGTCCGCCACGGGGTTCACCACCGCCGACGCGTCCTACACGTCCTGGACGAACGCCGCCCGGGTCGAGGTCGTCGCCGACAACGGCTGGAAGCAGCTGCGCTGCCCGCTGGCCTCGATCACACCCGGCGCCTCGGGCGGCTCGGCGCTGACCGTCGACCCCGGGTGCTGGAACAACAACCACACTTCGGTGCCCGACCCGAGCTTCCCGTTCAACGGTGCCGGCCTGCCGAGCCTCGATCGCGTGACCCGGCTCGAAAACGCGTACCAGCTGCTCGGCACGCCCGGCCAGTTCTACCTCGACGGCGACGCCGGTTACCTCTACTACGTACCGCGGCCCGGCGAGGACCTCGCCAAGGCCGACGTAGAGCTGCCCGTCGCGCCGGAACTGCTCGACGTCTCCGGCACCCCCGGGCACCTCGCGCCGCTCGACGACACCGACTGGCGCGCGACCTACACCGGCAGCTGGAGCTACTCCGACGGCCGGCACCTGGGTGATCTCGGCGCCGACGTGCACTACACCCGGAACAACGGCGACGCCTTCGGCTACACCTTCACCGGCACCGGTCTTCAGGTCCTGACCGAGACGAACACCGACGAAGGCGACATGGACGTCTACGTCGACGGCGTCAAGAAGCAGACGGTGTCGGCCAAGAGCGCCGAGCGGCTCGCGCAGCAGGCCGTCGTCTCGGTCACCGGACTGGCCAAGGGCGAGCACACGATCCGCGTGGTCAAGGCCGGCGGCGACTACCTGCTGGTCGACGGCTTCACCGTCATCCCCGACGTCGTCGCGCCGGTGCACGACATCGCCTTCGAGGGCATCACGTTCGCGTACACGACCTGGACCGCCCCGAGCACCGCGGGCTACGTCGACAACCAGGCCGGGATCCTCTGGGACCCGGCCACCCGCACCCCCACCCGCATTCCGGCCGCCGTCCAGGTGCACCGCGGGGCGCGGATCGGGTTCACCGGCGTGACCGTGCGGCACACCGGGACCAGCGGGATCGACCTCGCCGACCAGACCCAGGACTCGACGGTGTCCGGCAGTTCGATCACCGATATCGGCGGCAGCGGGGTCACCGTCGGCGAGGTCGACGACTACTACCAGACCCAGCCCGCGCTGATGACCAGCGGCAACAGCGTCTCCGGCAACGTCGTGCAGCGGCCGGGGCAGGAGTACCAGGACGCGGTCGGCGTCTGGGTCGGCCACAGCCGCGGGACCACGTTGTCCCACAACGACATCGGCTACACGCCGTACTCGGGTGTGTCGATCGGGTGGGGCTGGGGCTGGGCGTCGAGCTGCGCGCTGCAGGCCAAGCAGGGCCTGGCCGACCCGTGCCTGCACGGCACGACCTACGCCGGTGGCAACCACGTGCTCGGCAACCACGTGCACAGCGTGATGGGCGTGCTCTTCGACGGCGGCCCGGTCTACACGCTCGGCGGGCAGGCGTCGCCGTCGGAATTCGCCGGCAACGTGCTCGGCGAATGCGTCAACGGCTGCAACATGATCTACCACGACGAGGGCAGCTCGCTCTGGGACACCCACGACAACGTGGTGGAGTTCGGCAACGGCTCGCTGTGGCTGAACCTGTGGACGCCGACCATCCACGACGACACCATCCACGGTAACTTCACCGACACCGACCGCTACAACAACAGCGGCACGGACATCGACCTCACGCCGTCCACTGTGGTCACCGACGGCCGCTGGCCGCCCGCGGCCCGGGCGATCATCGACGCCGCCGGGCCGCACCTCCCGCCCGCCCCAGTGCTCGACGACGACGACCTGCGGATCGCCTACACCGGGAGCTGGTCCTCGAGCGGCTCGCGCCCCTACGGCGACCTCGAGAACGGCGTCCACTACACCCAGCAGGACGGTGCTTCCGCGTCGATCACCTTCACCGGGACCGGGATCGGCCTGCTCACCGAGACGAATTCCGACGAAGGGGATATCGGCGTCACGCTCGACGGCGCCGACAAGGGAACCGTCAGCGCGAACACCGCCCAGCGGCAAACCCGGTTTCCCGTTTATTCGGTGACCGGGCTCGCCGCCGGGCGGCACACGCTGACCGTTTCCAAGAAGAGCGGAACCTATTTCCTGGTCGACGGCTTCCGCGTCGAGTAGGGATTCAGCGGTTCAGCAGCCGCAGGTCGACCGCGTCGGCCATGGCCTGCATGCCGGCTTCGTTCGGGTGGAGGTGATCACCCGAGTCGAAGCCGGCCTGCAGCGCTTCCGGATCGGAGGGGTCTTGCAGCGCCTTCTCGAAGTCGGCGACGCCGTCGAACTCCCCGCTCGTGCGGATCCAGGCGTTCGCCGCCCGGCGGATCGCCTCGGCGGATCCGCTGTAGTAGCCGGCTCCCTTGTCCGGCAGCATGGTCCCGCCGATGATCCGCACCCCGGCCGCGTGCGCCTGCCGGATCAGTTCGCGGTAACCGTCGATCAGGTGCTGCGCGGTGAGCGGGACACCGCCGGGGCCGGCGTTGTTCCCGATGTCGTTGATGCCCTCCAGGAGGATCACCGTTCGCACGCCCGGCTGGGCCAGTGCGTCGTGGGCGAACCGCTTGGTGGCGCTGACCCCCTGCCAGATGTTCGGCACGTCGGTGAGCACCCGGTTGCCGCCGATCCCGGCGTCGACCACGGCGCTCGGATGCGGCCCGGCGAGCCGCCGGGCGAGGTCGTCCGGCCAGCGGCGGTACACGCTCGCCGGGGTGTTGTAGCCGTCGGTGATGGAGTCGCCGAAGGCCACCACGGTACCGCGCGCGGTGGGGGAGACGACGTCCAAATCGGACAGGTAGTACCAGGAAGTCGTGGCGGCGACGTAGTTCCCGTCGTCGGTGTCGGCCGCGTGGTCGCCCGGCTTCGAGAGGTAGGAGACGTCGAACGCGTCGGAGTGCCAGGTCGCGGAACCGGTCGCCTGCGGCAGGTACAGGCTCACGAGCAGGTTCTGCTCCGCGCGCACGGACAGCGGCACCGGATCGCTGACGACCTCCCGGCCCGCCGGGATCGTGAGCGTCTTCGCGTGCGAGAACGTCACCGCGCGCCGGGAGCCTTCGACGGCGGTCGCGCGGTCGGCCTGCAGGGCGAGGCCCACCGCGCCGACCGCGAGGGGAGTGGTGCCGCGCAGGTTGGACAGGTGCACGCGTAAGCCGTCGCCGCCGACGCTGGGGTGGACGACCATCCGCAGCGTCCGGTCGGTGAAGTTCGGGCCGCCGATCGTCATGCTCGGCGACCACGCCGAAACCCGCCGAGGCGTCGCTGAATCGGTTTCGGCGGCCGCGGCTTTCGTGCTGCCCGAAATCAGGGAAATGATGGTAACCGTGGCCAGCAGGACATTTTTGGTCGTCACGGGAAATCACCTTCTTCGGTGGGAGAAGACAGTTTTACCGCGCATTTCCGGAAATGGCCAGCGGTGGTCGCGTGGGACCGGTTCGTGCCCGGCCCGGTCGCGACGTAGAGTTCGGGGGACGGCCGGCGACCGGCCCGGGGTGCACCGTGAGGGAGGGGCGTACGTGGCCGGTTCCGACGACGACGTGTTCTTCGCCGAGGGCGACGTCGGCCGCGACCTGGCGGCGGTCGACTGGACGGCCACCCCGCTCGGGCCGCCGTCCGAGTGGCCGCAGAGCCTCCGGACCGCGGTGGACATCCTCGTGTCGTCGCGGTTCTCGATGTGGATGGCCTGGGGCCCGGAGCTGACGTTCTTCTGCAACGCCGCCTACCGGCGCGACACCCTGGGCCGCAAGTACCCGTGGGCCCTCGGCCGGCCGGCGAGCGAGGTGTGGGCCGAGATCTGGGACGACATCGGCCCGCGGATCGCCACCGTGCTCGCCACCGCGCAGGCGACCTGGGACGAGGCCCTGCTGCTCTACCTGGAGCGCTCCGGCTACCCGGAAGAGTCGTACCACACGTTCTCCTACAGCCCGCTGCGCGACGACGACGGCGTGGTGGTCGGCATGCTGTGCGTGGTCCGCGAAGACACCGACCGCGTCATCGCCGACCGGCGCCTGTCGACCCTGCGCGACCTGGGCTCGGACCCGACCGTCGTGCGCACCGAACAGCAGACCCTGGCCTTCGCCGGCCGGCAGCTCGGCCGCAACCGGCGCGACCTGCCCTTCACCCTGACCTACCTCTTCGGCGACGACGGCGTCGCGCGGCGGGCGGGCGCCACCGGGATCGCCGCGGACCACCCGGCGGCCCCCGCCACGATCGGCGTCGACGACCCCGCCGCGGTGTGGCCGGCGGCCGGCGGCGAGTCCGTGCTCGTCGAGCTGGCCGGCTTCGCCGGGCTGCCGACCGGCGACTGGCCGGAACCACCCACCCAGGCGCTGCTGGTACCGCTGGCGCAGCAGGGCGCCGCGCCCTACGGCTTCCTGGTGGCCGGGCTGAACCGCTACCGCGCGCTCGACGAGACCTACCGCGGGTTCGTCGAACTGGTCGCCGGGCACCTCGCGGCCGGCATCGGCGGCGCCCGCAGCTTCCACGCCCAGCAGCGGCGGGCGGAGGAGCTGGCCGAGCTCGACCGGGCCAAGACGGCGTTCTTCTCCAACATCAGCCACGAGTTCCGCACCCCGCTCACCCTGATCATGGGCCCGCTGGACGAGCTGCGGGCCCGGGTCGGCGCCACCGACGAGCGCACCGGCCAGGAGCTGGAAGTCATCCACCGCAACGGGTTGCGGCTGGGCAAGCTGGTCAACACCCTGCTGGACGTCTCGCGCCTCGAAGCCGGCCGCATGCAGGCCCGGTTCGAACCGGTGGACCTGGCCGAGGTCACCGCAGAGCTCGCCGGGGTGTTCCGCTCCGCCATCGACAAGGCCGGCCTGCGCCTGGACGTCGGGTGCCCGCCCCTGGGCGAACCCGTGTACCTCGACCGCGGCCTGTGGGAGAAGGTGATCTTCAACCTGCTGTCCAACGCGCTGAAGTTCACCTTCGACGGCGCCATCGCGGTCTCGACGCGGGCGGAGGGCGACCAGGCGGCCGTCACCGTCGCGGACACCGGGATCGGTGTGCCCGAAGGGGAACTGCCCCGGTTGTTCCAGCGGTTCCACCGCATCGAGAACGTCCGCGCCCGGTCCACCGAAGGCAGCGGCATCGGCCTGGCGCTGGTCCAGGAGATCGTCGACCTGCACGGCGGCACGATCACCGCGCGCAGCGTCGAGGGCGAAGGCACCACCTTCACCATCCGGTTGCCGTTCGGCGCCGGGCACCTGCCGCCGGAGGCGCTGATCCCGGCCGGAGGCCACACCGCGACCCCGGACGCCGCCGCGTACGTGCACGAAGCCCTGCGCTGGCTGCCCAGCACCCCCGACGCCGACCGCCGCTCCCAGGCCCTCTCGGCACCCACCGCGCCGACACGGGTGCTGGTCGCCGACGACAACGCCGACATGCGCGAGTACCTCACGCGGCTGCTGAGCGACGCCGGTTACCAGGTCGACGCGGTCACCGACGGCCAGGAGGCGCTCGAGGCGGCCCGGGCGACGGCGTTCGACCTCGTGGTCAGCGACGTCATGATGCCGCGGCTGGGCGGGCTCGAGCTGGTCGCGGCGCTGCGCGACGACCCGCGCACGGCGTCGATGCCGGCCCTGCTGCTCTCCGCCCGTGCCGGGCAGGAGGCATCGATCGAGGGCCTGCGCGCCGGCGCCGACGACTACCTGATCAAGCCGTTCGCGGCGGCCGAGCTGCTCGCGCGGGTGCGGGCGAACGTCGAGCTCGCGCGGCTGCGCACGCACCAGGCCCGGTGGCGCACCGCGCTGGTCGACTCGCTGCAGGAGGCCTTCTTCGTCTGCGACGCCGACGGCGCGGTCATCGAGATCAACGCCGCCTTCACCGACATCCTCGGCTACAGCACCGAGGGCCTGCCGTACCACCCGGTCCACCCCTGGTGGCCGGACGCCGAATCCGATCCCGAAGGTCATCGGGCGGTCAACGAGGCGTTCGCGACCTTGCTCGGCAAGACCCACGGCACCTACACGATCCCCGTCACCCACCGGGACGGCCATCGCCTGTGGGCGCGCGCCGCGTTCGCCCAGGCGCAGGACCCGGACTCCGGGCGGGCCGTCATCGTCGGCACCTTCCGCGACGTCACCGCCGAGCACTACGCGATCCAGCGCGACAGCGCACTGGCGTCGATGAGCACCCGGCTGGCCGAGGCGACGACGCTGACCGATGCGATGACCAGCGCGCTGAGCGAGCTGAAGGACCTCTGGCGCGCCGAAGCCGTCGTCGCCTCGGTGTTCGGCGCCGGTGACGAACCCACGCGGACCTACGCCGAACCGCCCGTCACCTGGGAAAACCTGCCCGGCGACCAGCGTCGCGCGCTCGGCGAGCTACGGCGAGGAGCGCTGCTGGCCCCGGTTTCCGGCCGCACGTGGTCCGGGACCGTCCTCGAACACCCCCACGGCCGGCTGGCGCTGCTGATCGACCTCGGCGACCGCCGCCCGTTCACCGACGAGGACCGGCTGCTGCTGTCGCTGCTCGCCGGCCACATCGGGCCGAGCCTGGGCCGCGCCCACCAGATCGACCAGCAGCGGGAGACGGCCGTCGCCCTGCAACGGGCCATCCTCGGCCCCGCCGACCTGCCCACCGGGTTCGCCGTCCGCTACGAACCCGCCACGCGGCCCCTGGAGGTCGGCGGCGACTGGTACGACACCGTCGAGCTGTCGGACGGGCGCATCGGCATCGTCGTGGGCGACTGCGTCGGCCGCGGGCTGCACGCGGCCGCCGTGATGGGCCAGCTGCGCAGCGCGTGCCGCGCGCTCCTGCTGCAGGACCCGCGTCCGGCGCACACCCTGATGGCCCTGGACCAGTTCGCGGCCAAGCTCGACGGCGCGTTGTGCACCACCGTCTTCTGCGGTGTGCTCGATCCCGGGACCGGGCAGCTGGTCTACAGCACCGCCGGGCACCCGCCGGGGATCCTCGCGCTGTCCGACGGTGCGACGCTCCTGCTCGAAGGCGGCCGGTCGGTGCCGCTCGGCGTCCGCCCCGGCCGCGCGCGTCCCGAAGCCGAGCACACCATCCCCGCCCGCGCGACCCTGCTGCTGTACACCGACGGCCTCGTCGAACGGCGAAGACGCTCGCTGGACGAAGGCATCGAGCGGGCCGGGCAGGTCCTGCACGACGGCCGGGTGAACGCGGTCGAGGACCTGGCCGGCGACCTCATGCGGCGCCTGGCCCCCACCACGGGCTACGACGACGACGTCGCCCTGCTGCTCTACCGCCACCCCGGGCCGCTGGAAGTGAGCTTCCCGGCCGAGGCGGGCGAGCTCGGCCGCGTCCGCAAGACGTTGCGCACCTGGCTCGGCCAGTGCCAGCTCGACGCCCAGCAGGCGCAGAACGTCCTGGTCGCGGCGGGCGAAGCCTGCGCCAACGCCATCGAGCACGGCAACCGCGACAGCCCGGGCGAGATCGTCCGGCTCCGCGCCGAAGCCTTCGCCGACAGCCTCCGCCTGACGGTCGCGGACACCGGCCGGTGGAAGGCGGTGGACGCGGCGCCCGGATCCACCCGCGGCCACGGCATCACGTTCATGCGCGCGATGATGCAGGAGGTCACCATCAACACCACCGCCACCGGGACCACCGTCGACATGCTGACCAGGATCGTGTGATGACCATTCCGCTTTCGCTTGTCCCGCAACGACGTCCGGACGGCACGGCCGTGCTGGCCGCCAGCGGCGAGATCGACATGGGCAACGCCCCCGTCCTCGCCGCGGCGCTCGAAGAGACCACCGAGCGGGTCGTCCTCGACCTGACGGCCGTCGAGTACCTCGACAGCGCCGGCATCGCCGTGCTGTTCGACCACGCCGATCACCTGGAACTCGTCGCTTCTCCGTTGCTGGCCCCGGTTTTGACCGTTTCCGGCCTCGGCGACGTCGTGCCGATCCACCCGCCTCGTCAGTGACCCGGCGTCAGGGCGCGGAGATCGTCGAAGGCCTGGTCGAGGTGCGCGTCCAGGCTCTGTGACGGGTCGTCGATCCAGGCCTGGGCCGCGTGGTGGAAGGTGGCCCAGCCGGTCTGCGCGGCCAGGCCGGCCAGCCGGCCGGGAACACCGCGCTGCCGCAGAGCCTCGGCGAGGGCGTCGCCGAGGGACGCGGCCTTGGCCAGATCGCGCTCGCGCAGGGCCGGCGTCACGGCGATGATCGCCAGCCGTGGCTCGGAGAACGGCCGGTTCTCTTCGAGAATCCGGGCCGCCTTCCGGAAGGCGCGCAGCAGCACGTCGAGCGGCTGGAGGTCAGCGGGCGCTTCGGCGACGGCCGCCGTCATCGTGTCGCGTAGGGCGGCTTCGCCGTCGAAGAGCACTTCGCGCTTGTCCGGGAAGTGCCGGAAGAAGGTGCGCTCGTTGACGCCGGCCCGCGCGGCGATCTCGGCGGTGGTGGTCCGGTCGAACCCGCGTTCCCGGTACAGCTCCAGGGCCGCCTGCTGAAGGCGGCGGCGCGCTTCTGCTCCGCTTCGTGGCACGTCGCGAGCTTACCGCGTTGCGCCAGTGACTGACACCACATTGCGCCAGTGGCTGGCGCTACGCGTAGAGTCAGTGACTGGCGCTACTTAGTGCCAGTCACTGGCGTAAAAACTGGGAGTGTTCCATGCACGTCTTCGTCACCGGCGGGTCCGGTCTGACCGGCCCCGCCGTCGTCACCGAGCTCGTCGCGGCGGGTCACACCGTCACCGGCTTGGCGCGCTCGGACGCCGCGGCCACCCGGCTGGAGTCGCTGGGCGCGACCCCGCACCGCGGCTCGCTGGACGACCTCGACAGCCTGCGCCGCGGCGCCGAAGCCGCCGACGGCGTCCTGCACATGGCCTTCGGCGGCGACTTCGCCGACCCCGACGACATGATGCGCCGCGACCGGACCGCGATCGAGACGCTCGGCGAAGCGTTGGCGCACACGGGAAAGCCGTTCGTCAGCACGTCCGGCACGCTGGTGATGCCCACCGGCCGCGAGACCACCGAACAGGACGAGCCCGACCCGGCCGGCATCGCCGGTTTCCGCATTCCGGGCGAACGGGCCTGCCTGGGCTTCGCCGCGTCCGGTGTGCGGGCGAGCGTGGTCCGGCTCGCGCCGACGGTCCACGGCCCCGGCGACTACGGCTTCCTCGGCATGCTCGTCGACACCGCGCGCACGACGGGCAAGTCGGCCTACCTCGGCGGCGGCAACCGCTGGCCCGCCGTCCACCGGCTCGACGCGGCGGTGCTGTTCCGCCTGGCGTTGGAGAAGGCCCCGGCGGGCAGTGTGCTGCACGGGGTGGCCGAAAGCGGCGTCCCGTTCCGGCGCATCGCGGAGACGATCGCCCGGGGCCTCGGCCTGCCCGCGGTCGCCGTGACCCCGGAGGAGGCCGCGACGCATTTCGCGAGCCCGTTCATGGCCGAGGTCTACGGCATCGACGCGCCGGTGTCCGGCGCGCACACCCGGGACCTGCTCGGCTGGTCGCCGAGCCACCCGACGTTGCTCGAGGACCTGGCGCACGGCGACTACCTCACGGGTGTGCGCCGACCCTCCGCCGGCGCACACCCCTGAGGCCCGGTCAGCCGACCTTCTGGATCTTCGCGTTGCGGATGAGCTGCTTGCCCGGCTCGTGGATCTGGTCGAACGCCGAGTTGTTCAGCAGCGCGCAGCTGCCGGACGTCGAGGTCACCGGCACCGTGATGGACTTGCCGTTGTCCAGGTTCGTCACCTTCAGCATGGTGCCGGCGGCGAACTGGTTGCTCGACGCCGCGGGCGTACCCGCCTCGCCGGAGAGCGTGACGGTCGAGCCGGCGCAGACGGTCGCCGCCGAGTCCGCACCGGCGGCTTCGGTGTCGGTGGCCTGGGTTCCGTTGGCCGCGGTGCCCTCGGCTGCCGCGGCCTGGGCGACGCAGTCGACCGCGACGGCGGCCGCCTGGTCCGCGGCCGCCTGACCGGCGGCGTCCTGGGCCTTGGCCTTGTTCTTGGCTTTGCCCTTCTGGTCGGTCGCCATGCCGTTCTGATCGACGGCCTTGCCCTTGCCGTTCTCGCCGGCCGCGCCGTCCTGCTGGGCCATGCCGTTCTGCTGGGCCATGCCGTTCTCGCCGGCCGCGGCGGTCTCGCCGGTGGCCATCCCGTTCTGGTCGGCTGCCGCGTTGGGATCGGCCTGAGCCACGCAGCTCAAGACGGCCGCGCAATTCTGGAGGGCCGCCGCGTCCTGAGCTGCCGCGCCCTGCTGGTCGGCCATCCCGTTCTGGGCCATGCCGTTCTGGTCGGCGGCCTGGTTCTGGCCCGCCATGCCCTGCTGCTCGGCCATGCCGTTCTGGCCGGCCATGCCTTGCTGGTCGGCCTTGCCGTTCTGGGCGGCGGCGCCGTTCTGCTGGGCCATGCCGCTCTGGTCTTCGGCGCCGGCTTGGCCGGTCATCGCGTTCTGCTGGGCCATGCCGTTGGTGTCCGCGGTCGCGGCTTCCTGGGCCAGGCACTGCTGCACGACCGCGCACGCCTGATCGGCCGCCGCGGCCTGGTCGGCTGCCGCGGCGGACTGGTCCGCCGCGCCGTTCTGGTCGGCACCGTTTTCGTCAGCGGCCTGGTCCTGGCCCGCCATGCCCTGCTGGTCGGCGCCCTGGGCGGCATCGTTCTCGGCCGCCATGCCGTTCTCGTGGGCGGCGCTCTTGCCGGCCGCGCTCTTCTTACCGGCCGCGCCCTTCTGGTCGGCCGTGCTTTCCTGACCGGCCATGCCGTTCTCGTCGGCGGCGCTCTTGCCGGCCGCGCCTTTCTTGCCGGCCATGCCGTTCTGGGCCGCACCGTTCTGGTCGGCCGCGCTTTCCTGGCCGGCCATGCCTTTCTGGTCGGCCACCGCGGTGCCGTCGGCGGCTCCGGCGACCGCCGCGCAGTTCACCGCTGCCTGGTTGGCCGCTACCGCTCCCTGGCAGCCCGCTTCCTGGCGGCGCTGCTGGATCTGGTCGACCACCGCTTTGCGGTTGGCGATGCGGGCCGCGGATTGGGCGTCCGGGGCCATCTGCTGGCTCGCGATGAAACCCAGGTTGTTCTGCAACGCCGTGTCGAGCCCCGTGCAGTTCTCCGTCGCCGCGTTGCTGGCCGGACTGCTCAGGGCGATCGCTGTCGCGGTCGCCCCGGCTACTCCCAGCAGTGCGACGAGTCCGATCGTCGCCGGTTTGCGGTGTCGTCCGGACGTACGCAAGTGGGGCATCAGCCCCTCCTCTCAGGTCGCCACCTCACCACGGCACACGGCGGAAAACCCCGAGTGGTTCAGACGGATTCGCCCATGAATGTCCACAATAGACTTTGTCGGGCGGGCGTGACCTGCGGCCGGCCGTCACCGGTCAGCCGGACCTGTATACCAAACGCAAGGTAATCGCGAAGTAAGCGCCGGCGCGCCGGACACCTCCGACGCCGGTCAGGTCGGCGATCGAGCGGCCGGCGCCGCGGAGCACCCCGTCACGCAGGACTTGTCCGGCCGCGTCCGGGCGGCGGCCCACACCCGGGTCAGACGCCCGTGGTGGCGTCCAGCACCAGGACGAGGCCGTTGTTGCCGGGCAGGCCGGCCGCCGGCCGCCTTGACGTGGCCGTCGCCCCCGACGTCCGGGAAGCCCCAGCGGGCAGGGTCATCGACGGCTTTCCAGCCACGACGCCCAGACCGCCAGCGCCTCGTCCGGCGCATGCCGGCCGACGCCGATCCGGAACCGGTCCGGCGGGGTCGGCGTCAGCCGCGAGCCGTAGATGCTCGCCGGGAGCAACAGAACTCCGCACTGCTCGACGAGCTCCGTGCACATCGCCTCGACGCCGTCGGCGCCCAGGTACCGCGGGAAGCAGACGCAGCCGCCGCGCGGGGGCGCCCAGTCGAACAGGTCCGGGAAGCGCGCGAAGAACGCGTCGAACCGCGGGAGGTTGTCCGCGATGATCGCGCGGTTGCGGTCGAGGATCCGCTGCCGGGCGCGCACCGCGATCAGCGCCAGCACCTCGGCGGGCGCGGAGTTGCAGATCGACGTGTAGTGCTTGGCCCGCTCGAGCCGGCTCAGGATTTCCCGGTCCCGGCAGGCGATCCAGCCGATGCGCAGGCCGGGCAGCCCGTACGCCTTGGACATGACGTTCAGCGAGAGCGCGGCGGGGGAGAGGTCGGCGGCCTGCGGGAGCGCCGGTCCGGCCTCCAGGCCGCGGTAGACCTCGTCGCTGAACAGCAGGACGCCGCGGTCCTCGCAGAGCCGGACCAGCCGCGTCCACGTCTCCCGGTCCGGCACCGCGCCGGTCGGGTTGTTGGGGAAGTTGACCGACACCAGCCTGGTGTTCGGCCGCAGCTGCCGCTCGAGCTCGTCGACGTCGAGCGCCCAGCCGTCCTCCGGCCGCAGCGCGACGCCCGTCACCTCGCAGATCGACAGCGGGATCGTCTCCGCCGCCTGGTAGTTCGGCGTGACGACCACGACGTGGTCGCCCGGCTCCAGCAGCGTCCGCATCGCCAGGTAGAGGCCCTCTTCCGCACCGGCGAAACAGAGCACGTCCTCGGGGGCGACGCCGGTGTGGGTCGCGGCGATCGCCTCGCGCAACGCGGGCAGGCCGTAGGTCTCGGTGTAGCCGAGCGAAAGCGTCTCCCACCGCTCGCGCCCGTCGTCGTCGGCCAGGGCCAGCAGCTCGGTGAGCGTCATCGTCTGCGCGTCGGACGCGGTCAGGTGGTAGCGGGCCGCGAACTCCCAGCGGGAGAAGTAGGTCTCCAGCCGGAAATCAGGGAGCGTCGGCATCGGGTTCCTTCCGGGTCTCGGCGAGCAGCTGGTAGGTGGCCGAGCGGGAGATCCGCAGCGCCCGCGCGACGACCGGCATCGAGCGGCGGTGGGAGAAGACCCCGGCACCGTCCAATCGGGACAGCAGGGCGCACCGCTGGTCCTTGTCCAGCCGCTCGACGGGCGTGCCGCTGTCGCGGACGAACTCCGCCACCAGGTCGTTGAGCTGCTCGGTCCAGTCGCGTTCGAACAGCACCTGCGGCTGCCCGGACGTCGGCGCGGCGAAGCCCGAGAGCAGGCGCGCGGCGTCGTCGAAGGCCGTGCGGTCGACGTTCACGCACAGCACGACCTCCGCGCGCCCGTCGCCGTCGCGGACGACGGCGCTCACGCTGGACAGCCGGCGCCCGTCGGGCAGGGACTTCGGGTAGGGCCCGTAGACGTCCTTGCCCGACGGCGGCAGTTCGTCCAGCTCGCCGAGCAGGGAGGGGTCGCCGGGGGCGCGGCCCGGGAACGCGTTCCAGATGCCGAGCACCCGATCGGTGACCGGGTCGTGCAGCGCGACCTCCGCGTGCGGCGAGAGCAGCCGCACGATCGCCTCGCAGACGGGCGCCCAGCGCGCGGTCACGTCGCTCATCGTATGGACGGTACATCCAGTCTGGACGAACTGTCTAGCGCGTGTGCGCGGCGAAGAACCGCCACATGAGCGTGTTCGCGTCGATCTCGTGGGTGGTGTTCCCGTTCTCCGGTTTGGCCTGCGGGGAGCCGGGCCAGGTGTGCCCGCCGTCGGCGACGGTGTAGAGCTGCACGTCGCAGTAGGTCGTCCGCGTGACGTGCGTGCTGACCTGCGTGCTCACCGGGCCGGTGCCGCACCCGTCGATGGCCGCCCAGCGTTGCTGCGCCACCGGGACCGAGTACTGCCAGAGGTCGGTGCCGCCGCCGTCGTACGGGTTGGTGGCGTCCTGCTTGCCGTGGAACGCGATCACCGGCACCGGCACCCCCGGCCGGCAGGACGCCGGATCCGGCACGGACGTGTTCCCGGGTGCCGGCCGGCCCGCGCGCAACCCGGCCACCGGCGCGATCGCGGCGATCCGCTCCGGTCGCGCGCACGCGAACGCCGACGCCATCCGGCCGCCGCCGGAGTACCCGGTGAGGTGGATCCGGTGGGGATCGGCGCACAGCGCGCCGGTGAGGGTCGTGACGACCTGGTCGAGGAAGCCGACGTCGTCGCGCGCCCCGGCCGGCGGGGTGCCGACACCGGGGACGGTCCACGAGAGGCCGCCCTGGTAGGAGATCGCCCCCTCGGGGAACGCGGCGAGGTAGCCGTTCGCGTCGGCGGACGCCGCCATGTTCGAATAGCTCAGCTGACCGGCGCCGCTGCTGCTGCTGCTGCCGTGCAGGTTGAGCACCAGCGGCGCGATCGCCGGGGCGCTCGCGGGGACGTGGACCGTGACGGGATAACGCTTTCCGGCGAAGCCGACCGAGACGACGGACTGTCCGGGTGCGCGCCGGCAGACCGGCGGCTGACCGGGGAGCGTCCACTGCTGGTTGGTCTGGTTGTTGCACGTCCAGAGCTGCAGCGGGGTGCCGTCGGCGTCCGACTGCCCGGTGACGTCGAGGCAGCCGCCCGTGGCGGGGTTGACCAGCCGGCCGGAAGCGCTGTCGTAGCTCCATTTCTGGTGCGTGTTGCCCAGGCAGTCCCACAGCTGGATCGGCGTGCCGTTCGCGGCCGAGCCGCCCTGGACGTCGAGGCACTTCCCGAGCGCGCGGATCGTGCCGTCGTCCTGCACGGTCCAGCTCTGCGCGCCGGAACCCGCGCAGGCGCGCAGCTGGATCCGGGTGCCGTTCGCGGTCGCGCCACCGGTCACCGTCGCGCACTTGCCGGCCAGGCCGGTGAGCGGGCCGGGCCCGGTCGCCGCGTGGGCCGCGGGCGCGGCACCGAGCGTGGCGGCGATGGCGAGGACGAGGGTCAGTTTGAGAGACATGGCGGGCTCCGTTCCGGAGATCAACCGCTTAAGCATCGGGTCTCGTCAGTAGAGCAGCGGTGCCAGTGCCGGTCAACGATTGTCACCGAGCAGGACAAGCCTCGGTGGATTGTCACGGGATGCCTTGACAGAGTGCATGTCCGGACTGCAATTCTTAAGCGCTTAATCTATCCTCGACGCGGAGGAGTCAGCCTGTGTCCCCACACCTGCGCAAGACCCGCACCACGCTCGCCGCGGCCGCACTCGTCGTCACGGCCTTGGCGGCGCCCGCCGCCGTCGCCGCACCCCGAGCCGGTGGCACGCTCAACTACCTCAAGCAGATCTCCGGCCAGTACACGATCGCCGGGCAGCACAACAAGGAACCCGCGAACCAGCCGTCGTTCTACACCGGCAAGGCGCACGACATCACCGGCCAGTACCCCGGCCTGTGGGGTGGTGACTTCTTCTTCGGCGGCTCGGACGTCGCCAACCGGCAGCAGGTCGTCGACCAGGCCAAGCTCGAATGGAGCCACGGCGCGGTCGTCACCATGACCTGGCACATGTGCCCGCCCACCCAGGGCAGCTCGTGCGACTGGTCGTCCGGGGTGATGAGCAAGCTCAGCGACACCCAGTGGAGCGAGCTGATGACGAACGGCTCGAACCTCAACAACCGCTACAAGGCGCGGCTCGACGAGATCGTGCCGTACCTGCAGCAGCTGCAGAGCGCGGGCGTCCAGCTGCTGTTCCGGCCGCTGCACGAGCTCAACGACAGCTGGGCGTGGTGGGGCGGGCGCCCGGGCCTCGGCGGCAGCGCCGGCCTCTACCGGATCACCCACGACTACCTGGTGGGCAAGGGGCTCACGAGCATCGTGTGGGACTGGGCGGTCAAGGACGTCAACATGGGCTCGATCGCGAGCTACTACCCGGGTGACGCCTACGTCGACGTCGCGGCGCTGGACGTCTGGATGAAGGCGAACTCGTCCTCTTCGGACTACCAGGCGATGCTGAACGTCTCGCACGGCAAGCCGATCGCTCTCGGCGAGACCGGGACGATCCCGTCGCCGGAGCTGCTGGCGTCGCAGCCGAAGTGGACGTACTTCATGGAGTGGTCGGAGTACCTGCAGGGCAGCAACTCCAACGCGGCCATCCAGCGCACCTACTTCGACGGGCGGGTGCTGGTGCTCGGCGAGATGCAACGCAGCTGAGGCCCGGGGTGCCGGGAGGCGGGCAGCCTCCCGGCACCCACGGCGTCACTTCAGGTGCCGGGCGAGGAACCGGTTGCCGTCTTCCCCCGCGAACCGCGGGACGCCGGTGTGCCCGCCCATGTTCGCGTGCAACGACTTCTCCTTCGAGCCGAACGCGTCGAACAGGTCCAGCGCCAGCTGCCGGTCGTTCCCTTCGTCGTCCCACTGCAGCAGGACGTGCAGCGGGATGGTGACCCGCCGGGCCTCCTCGATGATGCTGCGGGGCACAAAACTCCCGGCGAACAGCACCGCGGCCGCGATGCGCGGCTCGACGACCGCCAGCCGGACGCCGATGGCGATCACCCCGCCGGCGAACCCGGCCGGGCCGCCGATCCCGGGCAGCGCGAGCAGGGCGTCCAGGGTGGCCCGCCATTCCGGGACCGCCCGCTCGACCAGCGGGAGGACGAGCCGGTCGACGATCTCGCCGGTCACCGGCTCGCCGGCCGCCAGCGCGCGGCGCAGGTCGGCGCGGGCCTCGTCGACGACGGCGAGCGCGGGCCGGTCACCGCTGCCGGGGAGCTCGATGGTGGCCGCGGCGTAACCCGCCGCCACGCAGGCCTGGGCCCGGGCCACCAGCCGGGGGTGCATCCGCCCCAGCCCGCCGGGGTGACCGAGCAGGACCACCGGGGCCGGTGTTTCCGGTGTTTCCGGTGTTTCAGAGGCTCCGGGCGTCCACAGGATGCCGGGGATCTCGCCGAGGGTGAATTCGCGCTCGAGGACGTCGTCGTCGAGGCGGTGTTCGGAAGTGAAGTGCACGGTCGTGCCTTTCGGGGAGTGCGCTGAACGGCGCTCCCGGACGACCTATCGCCCGGCCGTGACCCCGGAGGGGAGCACCCACGTCGTCATGTCCACGGGTACCACCTCCTCGTTCACCGGCACGGCTCCCGGGAGGCTAGCAGGGGGACCGGAGCTAAGACCAACGGTTTACCGGGGATCAGTCTTCCGTGCGATGCCGGGCCCGCGCGCCGGCTCTACCGTCGGGGTATGAAGATCACGGGAGTGCTCGGGACAGTGGTTCTCTGCGGCGCGCTGGCGGGCGTCGCGGGCTGCTCGAACCCGACCGGCAAGTCGTGGGCCATCACCTACGAGGTGACCGGCCAGGACAACGGGACGCTGGCGAAGGTCGGCTACGCGAACTCGCCCGACCGCTACCAGGACGAGATCGCGCAGCAGAGCGTCCAGGGTCCGGTCGGTGTGCCGTGGAAGCAGGACGTCGTGGTGGCCGCCGGGCAGAAGGCCGAGATCACCGCCACGCCGACCGGCGGGCTCACCCTCACCTGCCGCATCCTGCTGGACGCGCAGAAGGAGCTGGCCCGGGCCACCTCCCCGGGGCCCGGGCAGCCGGTGTCGTGCGCCAAGACCACCGACTCCTGACCGTCAGTCGTTGACGCACCGCAACACCGGGCGCGTGGTCAGCCGGGCCGGATCGAGCTGGTAGCGCGTGGTCACCCGGATCGTCGCGTGGTCCCCGGGCAGCAGCGTGAGCAGGCACTGGTCCGCTTCGGCGTCGGGGGCCAGCCGGTCGGCGAACACCGCCAGCTCGTGGACCAGGGACCGGGCGGTGACGGTGATGTCGTAGCCCGTCGCCGTCCGGGTGACGGCGGTGTCGAACCGGGGCTCGGGATAGGCGGTGTCGAGGTCGGCGGCCAGGAACCGGATCGCGCGCTCGGCGCCGGTGTCGGCGATCAGCAGTTCCCGCGTCGGGTCACCGGCGACACCGACGTCGCCGAACGGCAGCGTCACGGTGTCGCGTGGGGGTACCCGGACGGTCGTGGCGGTCTTGGCGAGGATCTCGCCGTCCACGGTGATCCGGCGCAGTTCGAGGGGGGCCTCCCAGGCGGCCGCGGAGTCGTTGACCAGGATCGCCGCCGGAGTGCCGTCCCGGTCCTGGATGGTGATCAAGCGGTCGGCGTAGGCCTCGCGGAGTGCGTACCACAGCGGCTTGCGCCGCTCGGCGCCGTCGATCGCGCTCCACGACGTCACCGGCCAGCAGTCGTTGAGCTGCCAGACGATCGTGCCCATGCACCGCGGCCGGTGGCCGCGGAAGTGCTCGATGCCGGTCCGGATGGCGCGGGCCTGGGTCACCTGCGTGAGGTAGTGCCAGTCCTCCGTGGACGTCGGCGCGGCGAAGTGGTGCGCCAGCCCGCGGGTGAGCTTTCCGTTGCCGTCCTTGGCCTTCTGGTGGTGCAGGACGCCCGGTGACTCCGGCGTCAGCGGGGCGTCGTGGACGGCCGCGGTGAGTGTGGCCCAGGCGGGCGGGGCCTGCCAGCCGAACTCCGAGACGAACCGCGGGACGCGCTCGAGGTAACCGCTGAAGTCACGCTCGTTCCAGACGTCCCAGAGGTGCACACAGCCGTGGTCGTCGTCCTGGGTGTCCCGTGCCGGGTCACCGGACCAGGGGCTGCCCGGGATGTACGGCCGGGTCGGGTCGAGCTCGGCGACGACGCCGGGCAGCAGGTGCTCGTAGTAGCCGGCACCCCAGTCGCGGTCGGCGAGGTCCTTCTGCCAGCCCCAGTGGAACCAGCCCATGTAGTTTTCGTTGTTCCCGCACCACAACGCGAGCGACGGGTGCGGGGCGAGCCGGACGACGGCCTCGCGGGCCTCGGCCTCGACCTCACCGCGCAGGGGCTCGTCTTCGGGGTAGCCGGCGCACGCGAACAGGAAGTCCTGCCACACCAGCACCCCCCGCCGGTCACAGGCCGCGTAGAAGTCGTCGCTTTCGTAGAGCCCGCCGCCCCAGACGCGCAGCAGGTCGATGCGGGCTTCGGTGGCCTGTTCGACCCGGCGGTCGTAGCGGGCGGCGTCGATCCGGTGCGGGAAGCAGTCGTCGGGGATCCAGTTGGCGCCGCGGACGAACAGCGGGACGCCGTTGACGCGGAAGGTGAACGCGCCATCCAGGTCGTCGAGGTCGATGGTGCGGAAGCCGATCTCGCGCGACCACGTGTCCACAATGGACCCGTCGGGCGTTTCGAGCGTGACGGTGAGCGGGTACAGCGGCTGCTCGCCCATGCTGTGCGGCCACCACAGCCGCGGCTGCTCGACGGTCAGCGACAACGCCGACCCGGTGGGACCAAACACTTCGGCACCGCCCACCCGGGCCCGCAGCACCAGATCGACGCCCTCGACCTCGGCGTGGATCCCGACAACGCCGTCACCCTCGGGGGTGACGGTGACCAGGGGCCGGACCTGACGCAGCCGCCCGACGTCCCAGACGTCGACGGACGCGGTTTTCCAGAGGCCCGCGGTGACGAGCTTCGGGCCCCAGTCCCAGCCGAAGTTGCAGGCCATCTTGCGGATGAAGTTCGACGGCTCGTCGTTGCCGAGGTTGGGCAGGTCGCCGAGGCGGCGGCGTTCGTCGCGGGCGTAGCGGACCGCGGAGGCGAAGGTGACGGCGAGGGTGTTGCCGTCGGCCAGCAGGTCGGTCACCGGGACGCGGTAGGAGCGGTGCATGTTCGCGGTGGTGGCGATGACGTGGTGGTTCAGCTCGACCTCGGCGATGGTGTCCAGGCCGTCGAAGACCAGCTCGACCACGCCGGGCCCGGCCGGGCGGTCGAACGTCGTCTCGTAGCGCCAGCCGGTGAGGCCGATCCACTGCAGCTCGTTCTCGTTGCGGTCGAGGTACGGGTCGGGGATGAGCCCGGCGGCGAGCAGGTCGGTGTGCACCGTGCCCGGCACGGCCGCCGGGATGCCTTCGGCGAGCCGGCGGGCCAGCTCGATCGGGACGTGGGTCAGAGGTCCGCAGGCGCGCAGCGTCCAGTCGCGGGCGCCGAGGTCGATCCGCACGGGTGGGTCCCTTCTGGTGGATGGGAGGGGGTCAGCGCCACGGGTCGGGCGCGGCGGCGGCGAGCCGGCGGGTGTAGTCGTCCGCCGGGTGGAAGATGACCTGGTCGGAGTCGCCGATCTCGACGACGCGCCCGGCGTTCAGCACCATCGTCGTGGCCGAGAAGTGCCGGGCGGTGGCGAGGTCGTGGGTGATGTAGAGGACGGCGAGATCGTTGTCCCGCTTGAGTTCTTCCAGCAGGTTCAGGATGTCCAGCCGGACCGAGACGTCCAGCATGGACACCGGTTCGTCGGCCAGCAGCACCAACGGTCGGGGCGCGAGGGCCCGCGCGATGGCGACGCGCTGGCGTTGCCCGCCGGACAGCTCGTGCGGCAGCTTGTCCGCGAACTGGTCGGCGGGCCGCAGGTGGACGCGGTCGAGCAGGTCCAGCACGGCGCGGCGGCCGCCGTCGAGCCCGTGGACGCGCAGGGGCCGCGCCAGCTGGTGGTGCACCGGCTTGACCGGGTTGAGGGAGGCGAACGGGTCCTGGAACACCAGCTGCACGTGCCGGCGGTACTCCCGCAGCGCCCGGTAGCCGGGGCGGCGGGGTTCGCCGTCGATCGTGATGGTCCCGGAGGTGGGCCGGTCCAGCCCGCACAGCATCCGGGCGATGGTGGACTTCCCGCTGCCGCTCGCGCCGACCAGCGCCAGGGTCTGCCCGGACGTCACGGTGAAGCTGACGCCGTCGACCGCGCGGAACCCGGAGTAGTCGCGCACGAGGTCGTGCGCACTCAGCTCGGTCATGCCGAGACCTCCTGGTAGAGGTGGCAGGCGACGTCGGTGCCGCCGACCGGCCGCAGTGTGACGTCGGTGGTGGCGCACTCCGGGCGGACGAACCCGCACCGGTCGGCGAACGCGCACCCGGCGATCGGCGCGGCCAGGTCCGGCGGGTGGCCGGGGATGCCGTGCCGGTCGCGCCGCTGCGAGCGCAGGGTCGGGAACGCGTCGAGCAGGCCGGCGGTGTACGGGTGCTGGGGGTTCTCCCGCAGCTTCACGCTGTCGCCGAGTTCGACGACGCGCCCGGCGTACATCACCGCGATGCGGTCGCTGATCTCCAGCAGCAGCGACAGGTCGTGGGTGATGAAGACGACCGCGAACCCGAGCCGTCGCCGCAGTTCCGAGAGCGCGTCGAGGATCTCGCGCTGCACGAGGACGTCCAGTGCAGTGGTGGGCTCGTCCATCACCACGACGTCCGGATCGAGCGCCAGGGCCATCGCGATCATCACGCGCTGCCGCATCCCGCCGGACAGCTGGTGCGGGTACGAACGGGCGACGCGCTCGGGCAGCCCGACCAGGTCCAGCAGCTCACCCACCCGCGTCCGGCGCTCGGCCTTGGTCAGCTGCGGCCGGTGGGCGTGGAAGAGGTCCTGCAGCTGCGCGCTGACCCGCTGGACCGGGTTGAGGGCGTTCATCGCGCCCTGGAACACCATCGACATCCGGTCCCAGCGGAACTTCCGCAACGCGCTTCCGGTCAACGCCGTCACCGAGACGGGAGCGGTGTCGTGGACGCCCTGGAAGGTGACGCTGCCGGCGGTCAGGTGCGCGGGGGCGCGCAGCAGCCGCGTGATCGCGTAGGCCAACGTCGTTTTGCCGCAACCGCTTTCGCCCACGATGCCGACCAGCTCGCCGCGGTGCACGTCCAGGTCGACGCCGCGGACCGCGTGCACCGGCCCGGCGGCCGTTTCGTAGTCGACGTGCAGGTTGCGTACCTGGAGCACGGGCGTCATCGGATATCCCCCTGGGCGCCGCCGCGGCGTTGCACGCGCAGCCGCGGGTTGATCAGTTCGTCGACGCCGATGTTCAGCAGCGTCAGGGCCGCGCCGAGCACCGCGATGCACAGGCCCGGCGGGATGAACCACCACCACGCGCCTTGGGAGAGGGCCTCGCCGTTCTGGGCGAAGAACAGCATCGTGCCCCAGGTGACGGAGTTGAGGTCCCCGAGCCCGAGGAACGACAGCCCGGCCTCGCCGAGGATGGCGCCGATCATCGCGAACACGAACTGGGAAATGAGGATGGGGTAGAGGTTCGGCAGGATCTCGACGACGACGATCCGCCACGCGCGTTCGCCCGACGCGCGGACGGCGTCGACGTAGTCCCGGTGGGCCAGCGACGCCGTCTGGGCGCGCAGGACCCGCGCGGACGCGGCCCAGCTGGTGACCGCGATCAGCAGCGCGATCACGGCGATCCCGCTGGAGTGCAGGTAGCTGGCGGCGACCACGATCAGCGGCAGGGCCGGGATGACCAGGAAGACGTTGCCGATCAGGTTGAGCACCTCGTCGGCCCAGCCGCCCGCGTACCCGCCGACCACGCCGACCAGGGCGGCCAGCAGCATCGTGACCATGCCGGCGAGCAGCCCGACCAGCAGCGACGACCGGAAGCCGACGATCAGCTGGGCGAAGACGTCCTGCCCGTTGTTGGTGGTGCCGAGCAGGTGCGCGGCCGACGGCCCGGCCAGCAGGTCGTCGCCGGTCGCGTGGGGGTCGCCGACCAGCAGCGGCCCGATGACCGCGACGGCCGCGTAGAGCGCGACGATGCCCGCGCCGAGCAGGAACTTCGGCCGCCGGGTGAGTGCGGAGACGCGTCCGGCGGCGCGGACGGGGGTGATGACGGCCTGGGTCATCGGGCACCCGCTTTCGCCGTGGTGCGCACGCGCGGGTCGATGACCGCGTAGAGCAGGTCGACCAGCAGGTTCGCGCCGAGCACCGCGAGGGTGATGATCAGGAAGATGCCCTGCATCAGCGGGTAGTCGCTGTTGCGGACCGCCTGCAGCAGCGTGAACCCGATGCCGGGGTAGGAGAACACGGCTTCGGTGACGATCGCGCCGCCGACGACGAACCCGAGCGACACCGCGACGCCGGAGACGCTCGGCAGGACGGCGTTGCGGGCGGCGTAGGTGACCATCACCCGCCGCAGGCTGAGGCCTTTCGCCTGCGCCGTGACGACGTAGTCCTCGCCCATCGTGGAGACCATCATGTTCCGCATCCCCAGCAGCCACCCGGCCAGCGAGCTGACGACGATCGTGAGGGCCGGCAGCAGCGCGTGGTAGCCGACGTTGCCGACGAACTCGCCCGACCAGCCGGGCTCGATCTCGACGTCGTAGCCGAGGCCGAGCGGGAACCAGCCGAGGCCGGCCGAAAGGAAGTACAACGCGGCCAGCGCGAGCCAGAAGTACGGGATGGCGGCGAGCATCGTGGAGCCCGCGACGAGCGAGTCCACGACGCCGCGGCGGAACCAGCCGGCCAGCGCGCCGAGGGAGATGCCGAGCGTGAACGACACGACCGTCGCCACGCCGACCAGGCCCAGCGTCCACGGCAGGGCCTGGCCGATGATGTCGCCGACCGGCGCCGGGAAGAACGTCACCGAGCGGCCGAGGTCGCCGGAGAAGATCTGCCCGAGGTAGCGCAGGTACTGCTGCCACAGCGGCTGGTCGTTCACACCCAGCAGCAGTTCCAGCGAGTGCCGGGCCTCCGGGGAGACCGGCGCCATCGACGACTGCCGGGCCAGCACCGCGTCCACCGGGTTGCCCGGCGCGAGGCGGGGGATGAGG
Source organism: Amycolatopsis sp. NBC_00355 (assembly GCF_036104975.1). Taxonomy (GTDB): domain Bacteria; phylum Actinomycetota; class Actinomycetes; order Mycobacteriales; family Pseudonocardiaceae; genus Amycolatopsis. The sequence goes on from NZ_CP107982.1 coordinate 51,054, forward strand.
AAGTTCAGCGACAGCGCCGCGAGCAGGGCCACCGCGTAGAACATCAGTTTCTTGCCGAGGAACCGCATTACCCGACCGGCTTCAGGTTCTTGGCGACGAACCCGGTGTCGGGGTAGCTGTCGGCGCGTGAGAGCGCGTAGGCGTTGTCGTCGGTGGGCCAGCCGGTGACCTTCGTGGCGAGGAACGTCGCGTTCGGGCTGTTCTGGAAGATCGGCACGTAGGGCAGCTTGTCGAGCATGACGCGGGCGATCTCCTGGGCGCGCTGCTTGAGCACGGCCTCGTCGTCGGTGCCGGCCATCGCGCTCAGCGCGGCGTCGACCTGCGGGTCGGAGAAGCGTGACCAGTTCGACGCGGCTTTCTGCCCGATCGGCGCGGTGGTCGCCGAGGCGAGCACCTGGTTGTAGAGCTGATACGGGTCCGGCTTGCCGCCGAGGCCGTCGATGAGGAGCTGGAAGGTGCCGGTGGAGCGGTCGGAGTTGAACTGGGCGCTCGAAACCTGTTGCACGGTCAGGGTGATCCCGGCTTCGGCGAGCTGCTGCTGCATCAGCTGCAGGGCCTGGATGTAGTCGGTGTAACCGGTGACGACCTTGATCGAGATCTCGAGGCGCCGGCCGCCCTTGTCGACGTAGACGCCGTCCGCGCCGCGGGTGTAACCGGCCTTCTCCAGGGCGGCCCGCGCGGCGGCGGGGTCGCGGGTGACCGGGCCGGTGATCCGGAAGCCGTCGTCCCGCGGGGTCTGCAGCAGCTCGGGGCTCGGCACCTTCGCGATGCCGAAGTAGACGGTTTCGACGATGCGTTTGCGGTCCAGGGCCAGGTTCATCGCCTGCCGCACGGCGAGGTCGTTCGTCGGCCAGGTCGTCAGGTTCGGCACGAGGCTGGTCTGGTAGATCCCGGCCGAGGGGACCAGATGGGTCTTGGGGTCCTTGGCGACCCAGTTCTTCTCCGGGTCGGGCACGAAGGTGTTGCCCCAGTCGATCTTGCCGGCCAGCAGCGATTGGTTCGCGCTCGTGTTGTCGCTGAAGGAGATGAACCGCACGCCGTCGATGGCCGGCTTGCCCTGCTCCCAGTAGCCCGGGTTCTTCTTGAGCAGGAAGGTCTGCGGGGAGAACGCATCGAGGGTGAACGGCCCGGTGCCGACCGGGTTCGCGTTGAGCTCGGTGGCCGGGTCCGCGATCTTCTCCCAGATGTGCTTCGGCACGATCAGGGTGCGGCCCGCCGCGCCCCACAGCTGGTTGAACGCCGGCTGGGCGAAGGTGATCTTCGCGGTGTGGTCGTCCGGCGCGGTCGCGGCGGCCAGCGTCAGCCCGTTGGTGTTCAGCTCGGGGTGCTTGATCATGGCGTCGAACGTGAAGGCGACGTCCTGGGCGGTGAACGCCTGGCCGTCCTGCCACTTGACGCCGTCGCGGGTGGTGACGGTGAGCGTCCGGCCGTCGGGGGAGAAGGTCGCCGCCGTGGCCAGCTGCGGCACCGGCGGGCGCCGCTCGGCCATGTCGAAGAACAGCAGCGACTCGTAGATCGTGCCGCCGTACCCCGCCTGGGCCTGGTTGGGCAGGAACGGGTTGAAGTTGCGGACGAACGCGCCCGACGCGCCGGTGTTCGCGGTGATGATCACGCCGTCGGTGCCGGTCGCGGTGCTGGAGCACGAACTCAGGGCGAGGCCGAGCGTGAGGACGACGGCGGCGGGGGCGAGCAGGCGGCGGTGCCTTCCGGCCTTCATGGGGACTCCAGGAGTGCTTAAGCGGTTAACTTGACGGTCGGCCACGCTGACGTGGCGCCGGGAGAGTTCGGTGTCGTCAGGCGGCGATCGGGGGCGAGCCTGGGTTAAGCGCTTCACATCTTGTAACCTCGGTCACGTCATGTCAATGGACCGAAACGATGTCGGGGTAGCCTCGTGCGAGGTGAAGCGATTGAGTCAGCGAGTTATCCGAGGAGCACGATGAAGCGGCTGACCATCTCGGACATCGCGGACGCGGCCGGGGTGTCGACGGGGGCGGTGTCCTACGCGCTCAACGGGAAGCCCGGCGTGTCGGCGGCCACGCGCGAGCGCGTGCTGGAGATCGCCGACCGGATGGGCTGGCGGCCCAGCACCGCCGCCCGCGCGCTGACCCGGTCCCGCTCCGGCGCGATCGGGCTGATCGTCGACCGGCCCGCCCAGGTGCTGGGCATCGAGCCGTTCTTCATGCAACTGGTCTCCGGCATCGAAATGGCGTTGCGCTCGGACCCGTCGACGGCGTTGATGCTGGCCGTCACCGACGACCGGGACGCCGAGATCGAGACCTACCGCCGCTGGTGGGCCGAGCGGCGCGTCGACGGCGTCATCGTGGTCGACCTGCACGAGAACGACATCCGCACCGGCGTGCTGGCCGAGATCGGGCTGCCCGCCGTCGCGCTCGGCTACCCGGAGTCGGCCGAGGTGCCGTGCGTGTGGGCCGACGACGCGGCGCCGATGGAGGAGGCGGTCGGCTACCTCGCGGCGCTCGGGCACCGGCGGATCGCCCGGGTCGCCGGCCCGGACCGGTTCGCGCACACACTGCGCCGCGACGAGGCGTTCACCAAGGCGGCCGGGACGCACCGGCTGGAGTGGTCGAAGACCGTCCACGGCGACTACTCGGGCGACAGCGGCGCCCGGGCCGCGCGGCGGCTGCTGTCGGAGCGCGACCGCGCGACGGCGGTGATCTTCGACAACGACGTGATGGCGCTGTCGGCGATGGCCGCGGCCCAGGAGATGGGCGTCTCGGTGCCCGAGCAGCTGTCCATCGTGTCCTGGGACGACTCGGCGCTGTGTCAGCTGGTCCGCCCGGCCGTGACCGCGCTGGACCGGCACATCACCCAGCACGGCGTGCTGGCGATCGAGACGCTCAACGAGATCCTGGCCGTCGGCGCGGCCGGGCACGTCCAGGCGCCGGCGCCGATCCTGATGCCCCGGGCGAGCACCGGCCGCGCTCCGTCGGACCGCTGATGACGACCGTGCCGCGGACGCGTCTCGACCTCACCCGCATCGAGGCGGCCCGCCGGGTGATCGACCCCGTCTTCCTCGACACCCCGCTCTACCCCTGCGATCCCCTCGGGCAGGCGCTCGGCTGCCGGGTGAGCGTCAAGCTCGAGACGGCGAACCCGGTGCGCAGCTTCAAAGGCCGCGGCACCGAGGTCGTCGTGAGCGGCCTGAGCGGACCGGCCGCGGTCTGCGCCAGCGCGGGCAACCTCGGCCAGGCCCTCGCCTGGTCCGCGCGGGGCCGCGGGGTGGCCGTCACGGTCGTCGCGTCCCGGTCCGCGCCCGCGGTCAAGCTCGAGCGCATCCGCGCGCTGGGCGCCCGCCTGGAGCTGGTCGACGGCGACTTCGACGAGGCGCGGGAGCGGGCCGTGGCCATCGCCGGGCACGACGGGATCCGGCTGGTCGAGGACAGCCTGGACCTCGAGACGTGCGAAGGCGCGGCGACGATCGGCCTGGAGCTGCTGGACACGCCGTTCGACGCCGTCCTGATCGCGCTCGGCGGCGGCGCGATGGCCACCGGGATCGGCCACGTCCTGAAGTCCCGCGCACCCGGCGTCGAAGTCGTCTGCGTCCAGCCGGCGGGCGCACCGGCGATGACCCGCTCCTGGCACGAACGGCGGGTCGTCACGACGGAGTCGACCAGCACCATCGCCGACGGCGTCGCCGGACGGCGGCCGATCCGGGAAGTCCTCGACGACCTCCTCGTCGTCGCCGACGACGCGGTCCTGGTGCGGGAGGAGTCGATCGTCGCCGGGATGCGGCTGCTGCTGGAGCACGCCGGGCTGGTCGTCGAACCGTCGGCGGCGCTGGGGGTCGCGGCGGTGCTCGAGAACCGCGCCCGCTTCGCCGGCCGGCACGTGGCCGTCGTCGTCTGCGGCGGCAACGTCGACCTGCCCGCCTACCACCGCTGGCTCGGGAACGGCCTCCCGTAGGCTGCCGAGTCGTGCGAGAAGGATTTCACGACGACCTGGCCCGCCTGAGCGAGCTGCTGGCGACCATGTGCGACCTGGCGGCGACGGCGATCCGGCAGGCCACCGAGGCCTTGCTCAACGCCGACCTCAGAGTCGCCGAGGAGGTCATCGCCGCCGACTCCGCACTCGACGCGCACCGCTCGCGGTGCGAGGAGGACGCCTACTCGCTGCTGGCGCTGCAGGCCCCGGTCGCCGGTGATCTGCGGCAGGTCCTGGCGGTGGTCTACTGCGCGGAACGCATCGAGCGGATGGGCGACCTGGCCGCGCACGTCGCCGACAGCGCGCGCTACGCCCACCCCGACCACGCCGTGCCCGCGGAGCTGAACCCGACGTTCCTGCGGATGGGCGAGCTCACCGCCGGCATGGCCGAGGGCGTCGCGACCCAGATCCGCACCGGGGCCGGCGGCAGCTACCGCGACCTGCGCGAAGCGGACGAAGCCGTCGATTCGCTGCACGCCGACCTGTTGTCCGGCATGACGGGCGCCGGCTGGGACCACGGCCACGGCGAGGCCGTCGCGGCGGCCTTGGCCACGCGCTTCTACGAGCGCTTCGCCGACCAGACCGTCTCCGTGGCCAAGCGGCTCGAATTCGCCAACACCGGAGATCTCCCCGGTTAGACCGCCCGCGTACACCGGTGCGAGTGTCCACTTTCCACCGGAAGTCGCGCCCCGAGCCTGCGCGAGCCCGGGTGGGCGGGCATGATCGCGGTGCGCTGAAGAAGGGACTCATCCATGCGCTTCACCCCACGGGGCACGAAGTTCTTCGACCTGCTGACCGACGCGGCGAGGAACCTCGTGACCGCCACGGCGCTGCTGCGCGACCTCGTCGCCGCGGAGCCCGCCGACCGGGAGTCGATCGCGGGCCGGCTGCACGAGGTCGAACACCAGGGTGACGAGCTCATGCACACGATCATGGTCGAGCTCAACAGCTCGTTCGTCACGCCGTTCGACCGCGAGGACATCCAGGCGCTCGCCTCGAAGATCGACGACGTGCTGGACTTCATGGACACCGCCGCCGACCTGGCCGTGCTCTACCGGATCCAGGCGTTCCCACCCGGCGTCGACCTGCTGGTGCAGGCGCTCGGCCGGTGCGCGGAGCTGACGGCGGAGGCGATGCCGGGCCTGGCGAAGGTGGGCGAGCTCGAGCCGTACTGGATCGAGGTCAACGAGCTGGAGAACGAGGCCGACCGGATCTACCGGCGGGTCCTGGCCCAGCTGTTCGAACCCGGCGCCGACGCCCTCGAAGTCCTGAAGACCAAGGAGGTCGTCGAGCAGTTCGAGCTGGCCGCCGACGCCTTCGAGCACGTGGCCGACGTGGTGCAGACCATCGCGGTCAAGGAGTCGTAGTGACCGGGACGGCCGCCCTGGTCGCCGTCATCGTGCTGACCCTGGTCTTCGACTACACCAACGGTTTCCACGACGCGGCGAACGCGATCGCGAGTGCGGTGTCGACCCGCGCCCTGACCCTGCGGGCCGCGCTCATCCTGGCCGCGGTGATGAACCTGGCCGGCGCGCTGCTGTCCACCGGCATCGCCGCGACGGTGGCGAAGGGCATCATCGACGTCCCGGTCGGCCCGGACGCGCTCACCGTGGTCTTCGCGGCGCTCGTCGGCGCGACCGTCTGGAACCTGATCACCTGGTACTTCGGGCTTCCCTCGTCGTCTTCGCACTCGCTGATCGGCGGGATGGTCGGCGCGGCGCTGGCCGCGGCGAGCACCGTGCACTGGGCCGGCATCGCCGAGAAGGTGCTGATCCCGATGGTGGCGTCCCCGCTGCTCGGGCTGGTCCTCGGGTACCTGGCGATGGTCGGCGCGCTGTGGCTGCTGCGCCGGGCGAACCCGCACCGCAGCGGCCGGGTGTTCCGCCGCTTCCAGATCGTCTCCGCGTCGGCGCTCGCGCTCGGCCACGGCCTGCAGGACGCCCAGAAGGGCATGGGCGTGATCGTCCTGGCCCTGGTCGCCGCGGGCCAGCAGAAGACGTTCGACGTCCCGCTGTGGGTGACCCTGGCGTGCGCCGCGGCCCTGTCGCTCGGGACGTACTCCGGCGGGCTGCGGATCATGCGGACGCTCGGGCGCCGCGTCTTCCCGCTCGACCCGCCGCACGGGTTCGTCGCGGAGTCCGTGGCGTCGTCGGTGTTGTACGTGACGGCGTTCGCGGTGAAGGCCCCGATCTCGACGACGCACGTGATCACCGCGGCGATCATGGGCGTCGGCGCGACCCGGCGGCTTTCCGCGGTGCGCTGGGGCATCGCGCGCGACATCGTGCTCGGCTGGGTGCTGACCTTCCCGGCCGCCGCCGGGGTGTCGGCGGCGATGTTCTTCGGGATCAGCGCGCTCACCTGAGCGCGCTGACGCTGCCCGCCGGGCGGATCGCCGCGCCGGCCGGCCCGGACAGCGCGGGCGCTCGCCCTGGCCAAGGGTCCGCGGCTGCTGCTCGACGAGCCCATCGCAAGCCTCGATCCGTTGGCGCGCCGCGAGTTCATGCAGACGCTGACGCACGCGCGACCGCGGCCCGGTCCCGCCGGCGGGACCGGCCCCGGGTTACGACACGGGCGGGTCGGGCAGCTCGAGCCACTCCAGGTCCATCGGCACCAGCGTCGTCGAGAGCACCAGCTCCCGGAGCAGGTTGACCGTCAGGGTCAGGCCCACCGGCTCGCCCACCTCCTCGCGCCGCAGCCCGTGCACCCCGGCGTCGGAAAGCCGTTGCCGGACCCGGGAAACGATGTGCTCGACACGCTTGGCCGTCCAGCTCTCGCGCGGCCGCCGCTCGCCGAGCTCGGCCGCCGCCTGCTGCCGGGACAGGGGCAGCGGCTGCGGGTCGTAACCGAGGTAGCGCTGCCCGAGCACGGCCAGCACGAGGTGTTCCTCCGCGGTGAGCCGCCAGCGTTTCGGCGGGGCCGTCGGGTGGGTCGGCCGGGGCGCGGCCGTGCCCTCCCCGTCGGAGACGAGCAGCTCCAGCACGTGCTCGCGGTCGCGCGTCCCGCGCAGGAACAGCGCGGTGTACCCCGCGGCCAGGGGCAGCGGTTCGCTGTCGCGGTGCAGCAGGACGCTGTCGGACAACCGGATCGGCGAGCGGCCGGTGTTGCTCAGCCACCAGCGGTCCCGGTCGTGGGTCAGCAGGCCGTGGACGCGGCTGATCCGCAGGTCGTCCTCGCCGACGCAGACGTCGACCTCGAGCCGGTTGCGGCCGAAGCTCACCCGGCTGCCGGGCGTCGGCGGGACCGCGACGCCGCCGGTGACGGTGAGCGCGCTCAGCGTGCCCGGCACGGACCCGGCCACGCCGTGGCGCAGGCTGCGCTGGCGGTGCGGGTCGAGGCGTTCGGCGGGCACGGTCACCTCCGCTCGTAGGCGCCGATGTCGAAGCCCGCGCCGGAGGGCCGGGGGACACCGTCGAGGTCGAAGGCGGGGGCGAGCACGGGGCTGCCGGTGTCGACGGCGGCCGAGCCCGGCGCGAGGTGGTAGTCGCCGCGGGCCGGGTCGGTGAACCCGGGGTCGCCGGCGAGGTTGTGGTCGGCGGTGAACGGCCCGGCCGCCACCGGGCCGTCGCCGAACACGTTGTCGCGCAGGATGTTCGTCCCGGCGAACCGGTCGCCGCCGACGTGCACCGAGCCGTGCGCGTTGCCGGCGAAGGTGTTGCCGACGATCGTGAGGTCGCGCATGGTCCCGGTCGACTCGACCCACAGGTCCAGGCCGGCCTGGGCGTTGCCGGTGGAGAGGTTGTCGAAGACCCGGACGCCCGAGAGCAGCCGGGTTTCGGAGTAGTCCTCGACGGCGAGCCCGATGCCGGCCTTGGACGCGTTGCGGGTCCCGCTCACGACGTTGGCGTAGACGTCCACTGTGGACGACGAGTCGACGTAGATGTTCGGCCCGCGGTTGCCGGTCACGACGTTGTGGTGGATCTTCACGCGGGCCGCGTCGTCGTACTTGACGTCGATGCCTTCCTCGCCGTTGTCGTGCACGCGGCAGCCGGACACCTCGACGTCCGACGAACCCGAGGCGATGCTGAGCGCCTCGTGGTCGGCGGACGTGCCGCGGGCGTTGGTGCCGCGGATGTCGCAGGCGGTGACGCGCACCCGCCGGGTGCCGACCAGGACGAGCCCGCCGTCGCCGGAGCCGTCGACGCCGAACCGGTCGAACACGAGGTCGTGCGCCCCCTCGGCGTAGACCCCGAACCCGGCCGACCCGGCGACGGTCAGGCCGGTGAACTCCAGCCAGGAGTGCCCGCCCACGGCCAGCAGCCCGGCGGGGCCGCCGGTCCCGGTCAGCACGGCGGGGCCACCGACGCCGGTGAACCGGATCGGCCGGCCCGGGCCGCCGTCACGCCGGATGGTGAGGCCGCCCGGGTAGGTGCCCGCCGCGATCGCGACGGTGTCACCCGGGCGGGCCGCGTCGGCCGCGGCCTGGACGGTGGGGTACTCGCTGCCGGGCCCGACGTGGCGGGTCCGCGGACCCGCTCCGGCGGCCCCCACGGCCGTCGGAACGACCATGGCCGCCACCGTGAGCAGCACGCCGGCCACACCCCGCATCGCCACCTCTTGTCCCCTCCGGTCCGCCGACGCCGACCTGGCCCTGTTTTAGCCGAGCCCGCCGGGGACCGGTCCCGGCTCGCCGACCCGCGGGAGAGCCGGGGTCACGGCAGCCGGCCGGCGACCGCGGTCGCCAGCGTCCGGGCGTTCGCGCAGAGCGCGGCACCGCCGGTCGCCCCGGTGTCTTCGAGGGTGACGACGGCGATCTCCTCCCGGTTCGGCTCGGTGCCGCGCAGCACCGGCAGCGCCGGGGTGTAGAAGCGGTGCACCACCTGCACCGAGCACGCGGGCCGGCCACCCGGCACCGGCGCGACGACGGCGCTGCGGGTGCCGACGCGGATCCGGTCGCCGGGCACGTCGGTGTCCGGCTCGATCGGCCACTCCCGGGTGAAGCGCACGGTGATCGTCCGGGGATCGTGCTCCCAGGTGCAGCCCCACCCGCCGAACTCCCGGTCCGGGGCGGTGGCGCGGCCGAAGAGCCCCGTCGTCGCCGCGGCGTCGAGCAGGCCGCACGCGTCGACGTGGGCGAGCGACCACGCCGGGAACGGCCGGGCCCGCCGCGGCAGGGGCCCGTTGGCGAGCATCGGCAGCACGTCGGACAGCACCGACTCGGAGATGGCGCACAGGGGAGCGTCTTCCGCGCGCGTCACCGGGCGCGAGGCGACGTCGATCCGGTTGGTGTCGGCCAGCGAGATGCTGCGCTCGCAGGTGCCGTCGTGGGCCTCGGGGCGTTCGATGTCGCCCATCCGGCCCGGTTCCGGGGGCCGGGTCGGGTAGCGCAGCGGGCCGGTCAGGTCGAGGTACGTCTGCACCTGGCCGGTGCCGTCGGCGAGGGTGGTCGTGACCACGCAGGTGCCGAAGTTCTTCAGCTCGGGATCCACGAAGGCCCGGCCGAACGGGGTGAGCGCGTTGATCGAGATCGCCGCGCACGGGTCCGTCGCGGCCGGGTCGGCGCCGAGCGTGTTCGGCCCGCCCGCCGGTGCGGCCGACGGCGGCCGGGTGAGCAGGAACCCGGCCGCCAGCGCGATCACCGCGGCCGGCGCACCCATCGCGAGCAGGCGTCGCCGGCGGCGGCGGCGCGGCCGCCGCGGCTTCGGAGTGTCCCCTTCGAGCATCGCGGCGGCCTCGGCGGCGGTGGGCCGGTCGGCGGGGTGGCGGGCCATCAGCGCGGCGAGGACCGGGCCGAGCCGTCCCGCGCGCTCGGCCGGGGCGGGCCGGCCACCGGCGGCGCGGCGCATCTGCACGAACGGGCCGTCCTCGCCGGACCCCCACGGCGACCGGCCTTCGATCGCGGCGTAAAGGGTGGCGCCCAGGGAGAAGACGTCGGACGCGCTGCCGGCCTCGCCGCCGCCGGCGACCTCCGGCGCGACGTACCCGAGCGTCCCGGTGAGCTGGGCGCCGCCGGTGCGGGTGACCTCGGTCCAGCGGGCGATGCCCAGGTCGGTGAGCTTGGCGACGTCGTCCTCGGTCACCAGGACGTTGCCCGGTTTGACGTCGCGGTGGACGATGCCGCGGGCGTGCATGGCGGCGAGCGCCGCGGCGAGCTGCGCGCCGATCCGCCGGACCCGGTCCCCGGGCAGCGGGCCGCCGTCGTCGACGAGTTCTTCGAGGCTGCGTGCGGCCAGGTATTCGGTGACCAGCCAGCGCGCGTCGCCGTCGTCGACGACCGTGTCGAACACGGTGACGACGTTCGGGTGCAGCAGACCGGCCCCGATGCGCGCCTCCCGCCGGATCTGCCCGGCGTCGGCGTCGAGGGATCGTTTGAGCGACACTTGCCGGCCCAGTTCGAGGTCGAAGGCCCGCCAGACGACGCCCATGCCGCCCTGTCCGAGCTCCTCCTCCAGCCGGTACCGGTCGGCTACGACGCGACCACCACTGCCCACCCGCGGAGTCTACGAAACGGCCTGGCACCCCGCGCGCCGCACGTCACGGAGGACGCCGCCGCACGCCGCCGCCGTTGACCGGCGAAACCATCCGGGAGCCGGACGGCATCGAGCTGTCCCCGGACGGGAGACCCTCTACGTCACCTCACTACCGGTGACCCGCGCGGGTCAGGGCGAGCTCGGCCCAGACGGTCTTCCCGCCGGGACGGCGCAGCTGACCCCAGGCGGCGCTGGTCTTCTCGACGATCCACATCCCGCGGCCGCCCTTGAGCGACGGTGACTTGGGGATGGCGGCGACCGGGGAGCTGTCGTCGATCTCGATCCGGAGCGTGCCGCGGTCGCGGCGCAGGCGCACCCGGATCGGCGGCTTGGCGTGGCGGAGCGCGTTGGAGACGAGCTCGTCGAGCACCATCACGATGTCGGTCAGCAGCTCGGCCGTGAGGTCGGGCAGCAGGGCACGGGCCCAGCCGCGGACCCTCGCCAGCTCCTTGAGGTCGGCCTTGACGGTGGTTTCCACGGTTTCGACGCTTTCGTTCTCGTCGGCGAGGACACCGGGATCGGTGGGTCTTGCGTCGAGGCTCATGATCGGTCTCCTCGGGGAAAGAGACGGCTACGGGCTTCTTGACTGCCCCCATCCGGCGGAGTTCAACCGCCCCGGCGGGTCACACCGCACATCCCCGGGCGTGGTCGAGCACCGCGCCGGGATCACCGGGGGACGTCTGCCCGCGCCACGCGACGTAGCCGTCGGGCCGGACCAGGACGTACCGGGCGGCGTAGAGACCGTGCAGATCCGGCCGGTTGAGCCGGAAGCGCGTCAACGGAACGCCGGCCGCGGCCGCGGCGGTCTCCCATTCGGGCGCCGGGGGTGCGGCGACCTCCAGGAGCGTGAAACCGGGGCCGAGTTCGTCCTGGAGCGAGCGGTCCCGGTCGAGCCACTGGTGCGGCAGCCGGTGGCCCGGAGCGCCGGACGGCCGGTACTCCGAGCCGGTGGAGGCGGGCGCGGGGCCGTCGTCGGGCACGATGACGGGCGAGCCGGGGTACGCGGTGCCGAGCACAAAACCGAGGGTGTACATCTCGGCCGTCTTGGCCTGCCGGATCAGCTCCGCGGTCTTGGCGCGCGCGGCCCGGCCGTCCGGCCCGTCGTCGTCCAGGCCCGGCGCGGCGAGCTCGCCGGTCAGCACCCGCATGTTCCGTTCGGACTCGGCGATGGCGCGCTGCGCGATGGGACGGCGTTCGATTTCGTAGGAGCCGAGCAGCCCGGGGCCGGCCCAGCCGCGCAGCGCGGCCGCGAGCTTCCAGCCGAGGTCGGCGGCGTCCCCGATGCCGGTGTTGGCGCCGAACCCGCCCCACGGCGGGTTCTGGTGCGCGGCGTCCCCGGCCAGGAAACACCGCCCGTCCCGGTAGCGGTCGGCCACCAGCATCCGGGACGTCCAGGGATCGGTCGCCCGCACGCTGATCGGGGCGTCGGTGCCGATCATCCGGTGGACCGCCCGTGCGCACCACGCGGCGTCGGCGTCTTCCGGCGCGTTGATGATGATGGCCCACCACAGGTCTTCGGTGTCCAGCGTGCCCATCAGGCCGTTGACCTCGGGGTTCACGACCCAGTACTGCACGGCGCGGCCGAGCTCGTGGCGGGCGGACAGCCCGGGCGCGTCGAAGATGACCTGGACGTTGCGGATCTCGTGGCTCCGCCCGGCCAGCGGGATGCCGCACGCCCGCCGGACCGCGCTGCGGGCCCCGTCGGCACCGACGAGGTAGCTGCCCCGCACCACGCGCTCGCGCCCCGTGTCGTCCGTCGCGGTGGCGGTGACGCCGGTGGCGTCCTGCTCGAGGCCGCTCAACGTCCAGCCCCAGCGCGCGCTGACCGTCTCCCGCCGGGTGATGGTGTCGCGCAAGGCCTCTTCGACGTGGTTCTGCGCGCACCAGAGCGCGGGTTCGGCCAGTTCCGTCCGCTGGACGTCGCCGAGGGCGAAGACGCCGTCGAAGCGTTCCAGCCGGTGCCCGGTGAGCGAGGTGCAGAAGACCGCCGAGTCGGACCAGCCGAACGGCAGGGGAGCGTTTTCCCGGACGGCGCCGGCGATGCCCAGGCGCCGGAAGAGCTCCATCGACCGGGGGTTCAGCTGCTTGCACCGCGGGGACGCCAGGCTCGGCGCCGGCCGCGGTTCGAGCAGGACGCAGTCGATGCCCCGCGCGCCGAGTTCGTGGGCGAGGGTCAGGCCGACCGGGCCGCCGCCGGCGATGACGACCTCCGTGGTCTCCACGTCGAGGGGCGTTTCCGCGTTGCTCGTCATGCCGGCAGTCTAAAAGCGCGTGATCTTCCGGCGGCGGGCATTCGTTACTCCATATAGAGTAACGCGGGTCGTCGTCGATGGAGGTGTCTTGCCCGCTCGCCGCTGGCTGATCGTCGCCGCCGCCTGCCTCGTCGCGCTGATCCTGGTCTACGTCCTCGCGGTGCTGACCGTCACCGGCCAGGAGCTGGAGAACGCTGCCCTGCGCGGAGCCGACCAGGCCGCCGCCCGCGACCAGACCGCGGCCGATCAGAGCCTGTCGCGGATCACCGTCTATTCCCTCGGCGTCGCCGTCGTGCTGGTGGCCGTGATCGGGTTCCTGCGCCGGCGGCCGGCTCTCGCGGCCGCGGCGGTGGGAGTGATCGTCGCCGGCCAGGTCGTGACGCAGGGGCTCAAGCGGTTCGTGCTGCCGCGGCCGTCGCTCGTGCCGCTCACCGGCCACTACGCGGACAACAGCATGCCCAGCGGGCACACCACGATCGCCATGACGGTGCTGTTCGCCGCGCTGCTCGTCGTGCCCTACCGCTGGCGCGGCCTGACGATGGTCCTGCTGTTGTCCTGGGCGGTCGGCATCGGCGCCTACACGGTGACGGCGAAGTGGCACCGCCTCTCCGACACCCTCGCCGCGGACGCGATCGCCCTCGGGCTCGCCTGCCTGGCGTCGTGGTGGCTCGCGCGCCGCGGCGTGGTCCGCCGGTACGAGGGCCGGCGCCGGATCCCGCGGGTGCTCGTCGTGGTCGTCGCCGCCCTGGGCGGGCTGGGTTTCCTGGCCCTGGGCGGTTTTCTGATCGGGGCGGCGCTCAGCCAGGACGGTCTCGACGCGACTCTGCGCGACAACACCTGGGTGGTCTACCTGGCCGCGAGTTCGCTCGCCTCGGCCGGGTCGGTGGCCGCGGCGCTGGTGTTCCTGGGGACCTGGCGCCGCCTCGAGATCCCGTGACGACCGGGGCGGGCGGCCGCGACCGCCCGCCCCGGCGTCAGCGGGCCGCCGGAACCGGCGCGAGGGCCGGGATCCGCGTCGGCAGGGTCCGCCAGATCTCCGGGGTGTAGAAGTGCCCGCCGGGGAGTTCGACGTGCTGGTACCCGTTGCGGGCCAGTGACTTCCACTGCTCGGCCGTCTCCGGCACGATCACGTCGTCGTCGGCCCCGGTGAGCACCTGCAGCGGGACGCCGACCGTCGCGCCTTCGGTGTAGCCGAACGTGTCCCGCACCCGGATGTCGGCTCGCATGAGCTCCAGGGCCATCTCGCTCAGCTCCGGGTCGTCGAGCACGTACCCCGGCAGCAGGCCGTTGGTGCGCATCCACATCACCAGCTGCTCGTCGGTGTCCTGCTGCGCGGGGAACATGTCCCGCGGGGTGAGGCCGCGGCTCGGCGCGTTCGCCGACGACACGATGAGCGTCTCCGGCAGCGGGCCGCCCCGGCGCTGCAGGCGGTCGGCGACGTCGAACGCCATCCAGCCGCCCATGCTGTGCCCGAACAGGAGGTACGGCCGGGGCGCGGCGGCCGCCGTCACGGCGTCGGTCGCGTCCTCGGCGAGCGCGTCCCAGTCGGGGGCGAAGTCGTCGAGGAACCGGCCGTCACGGCCCGGGTAGCAGATCGTCACGAGCTCGACGTCGGGTGGCAGCACGTCGGCCCACGGCAGGTACGGGCCGGAGCCGCCGCCGCAGAAACCGAGGCACACCAACGTCTTCGTCGCGTCCGGGTTGGGCCGGGCCCGGACCACGATGTTGGGGAGGTTGTCCATCGCCGTGCTCCTTTCAGCTCGCGCCGAGTGCCGTGACGTGCTTGGCGAGGTCGGCGAGCCGCGGGTGCCGGTAAACGTCCTTGGTGGACACCGGGACGCCGAAGTTCTTCTTCAGCCGCGCCACCACGCGCAGCGCCACCAGCGAATGCCCGCCGAGGGCGAAGAAGTCGTCGTCGGCCCCGACGCCGTCGCGGCCGAGCACCTCGGACCAGACGTCCGCGATCAGCTCCTCGACCGGCCCGCTGGGCGCCGCACCGCCTTCGGCGACCGGCGCGGGCAGGGCCGCGGTGTCCAGCTTGCCGTTGGGCGTGCGAGGTAGCGCGTCGAGCCGGACGTACGCGGTCGGGACCATGTACTCCGGCAGTTTCCCGGCCGCCGCGACCTGCGGCTGCTCGCCGCCGACGTGGTAGGCCACCAGCTGGTCCTCACGCAGCACCACGGCCGCGGCGGTGACGCCGGGAGCGTCCCGCAGCACCGCTTCGATCTCGCCCAGTTCGATCCGGTAACCGCGCAGCTTCACCTGGCGGTCGAGCCGGCCGGTGAACTCCAGCGCGCCGCCGGGGGACCAGCGGACCTCGTCGCCGGTCCGGTACAGCCGGGTGCCGGGTTCACCGAAGGGATCGGGGACGAACCGCTCGGCGGTGAGGCCCGGCCGGCCGAGGTACCCGGCGGTGAGCCGGGGCCCGGACAGGTACAGCTCGCCCGCCGCGGCCGGCCGCAGGGCGTCGTCCAGGACGTGGGCCCGGATCCCGGCCAGCGGCACGCCGATGTGCGGCCCGCCCGGCCCGGCGATCCAGGTCGCCGTGGCGTCCACAGTGGACTCCGTCGGGCCGTAGAGGTTGAGCGCCTCCAAGGGGCTTTCGGCCAGTTCGCGCCACATCGGTTCCGGGATCGGCTCGCCGCCGATGAACAGCCGCAGCGAGCGGCCGAGCAGGTGCTCGCGCAACGCCGTCCAGTGCGACGGCGTCAGGTCGAGGTCGGTCACGGCGCACTCGTCCAGCCAGGCGACCAGCCGGGCCGGGTCGGTCCGGTGGTCGTCGTCGAGCACGACGACGCTGTCACCCCGGCACACCCGCGCCCACTGCTGCACCGACGCGTCGAACGACACGCTGGCGTTCCACGCGACGACCCGCGGCTCGCCCGCGTACATGCCCGCCTGCTCCAGCGCGGCGACGAGCGCGGCCACCGCGCCGTGGTGCGCCGGGACGCCCTTGGGCCGTCCGGTCGAGCCGGACGTGTAGATCACGTAGGCGGGATCGAGGTCCGACACCGCGGTGTCGTCCGTGCGCGGGCCCTCGGCGGCGGGGTCGACGACGACCGCGTCCGCTGGGAGCCAGGCCGGCGTGGTCGTCGACACGAGCGCGCGGATCGCCGCGTCACCGGCCATGAAGGCCAGCCGGTCGGCCGGGTAGGTGGGGTCGAGGGGGACGTACGCCGCGCCGGTCCGCCAGACGGCGAGGAGGGCGACCACCAGGTCAACGCCACGCCCGAGGCCGACGCCGACCCGGTCGCCGCGGCCGACGCCGTGGGCGCGCAAGGCTCCGGCCAGCGCCGCGGTCCGGCGGTCCAGCTCGGCGAAGGTCAGCGTGGCCGCGGTGTCCCGCACGGCGATCCGCTCCGGCGAGCGGCGGACCGCGTCGCGGAAGCGGGGGAGCAGGCCGGCCATCAGAGCGCCTCGTTCGCGGCCGGGGGCACGGTCGGCGCGCAGTCCACGACGTCGACCGGCTCACCCATCGCGACGACGATCTTGCGATCGCCGCGGAACGGGTCGCGCCCGTGCGTGGACAGGATGTTGTCGACGAGCAGCAGGTCGCCCGGCTGCCACCGCTTGCGCACCGTCGCGGCGTCGTAGGCGGCGTCGAGCGCGGCCAGCTCGTCGCGGGTCAGCGGGGAGCCGTCGCCGATCGCGGTGTTGAACGGCAGGTCGTCGCGGCCGAACTCGTCGATCAGCGTCTCGCGCAGCTCGTCGTCGAGCGACCACTCGTTCCAGAAGGCCAGGTGGTTGAACCAGACCTCCTCGCCGGTGACCGGGTGGCTGACGACGCCCGGGCGCACCTGGCTGGTGCGCAGGTGGCCGTCGTCGAGCCAGCGGCACGCGATCAGGTTCTCGGCGCAGTAGCGCTCGACGTCTTCGCGGGTGGTCGCGGCGAACGCGGTCTGCCAGTCGGTGGAGATGTGCTCGGAGTAGCTGCGGTTGAGCAGCCAGCCGTGCGCGCGGACCTTCGCCACCAGCTCCGGCGGCAGCGCGCGGAGCACCTTCCGGACGTCCGCGACCGGCGTCGCCCCGCCTTCCGGCGGCGCGATCAGGCAGGAGAACATCAGCAGCCCGGGGAAGGTGAGCGTGTAGCTGTTCTCGTTGTGCATCCGGATCCGCTGCGCGGCGGGCAGGTCGGTGGACGAGAAGACGCCGTTGCCGAAGTCGCTGCGCGGCGTCGCCTTCTCGCGGTACGGCGTGCGGGCCGGCATCAGCGTGTCGCGTACGACGCCGAAGTCGTCGACGCTCGCGATCGGCAGGCCGCGCAGGTGCAGGGAGCCGTGCCGGTGCAACGCCGTCCGCAGCGACGGCGCCGCCGCGGCCAGCCACGCCACCGCGTCGTCGAGGCCGGTCAGACCGCCGACCTCGGCACTCGCCGGCTCGCCGGGCTCGACCACCCAGTCGAGCGGCAGGAACTCTTTGACGCCCAGGGAACCCATCGTTTGTCCTTTCACCTGAC
Source organism: Amycolatopsis sp. NBC_00355 (assembly GCF_036104975.1). Lineage (GTDB taxonomy): Bacteria > Actinomycetota > Actinomycetes > Mycobacteriales > Pseudonocardiaceae > Amycolatopsis. The sequence continues at coordinate 68,171 of NZ_CP107982.1, forward strand.
CCGCAGCGGGCGTCCACAGTGGAACCACCCGGTTCGCTCGTCCGCCGACGCTAGGCGGGTTCGCGACCGCGCGGCGGCAGCCGGTGCGGCAGTGCGGCGGCAGTTTCCGCCCGCGCCGGGTTGTCGCCGCCGTCCTGCCGCCGCAACTGCCGGTCCGGCCCCGGTTCCGCTCTTAGGTTCGGCAGCGTGACTTCGGAACTCCGCCCGGTCGCCGTGGTCAGCAGCACGGCCTCCGACGCGCACACCTGGAACCTCGTGTACCTGCAGCTGCTGCTCGAAGAGCACGGCTTCGCGGTGACGAACCTCGGCGCGTGCGTCCCGGACGACCTCGTGGTGCGCGAGTGCCGCCGGCTGGACCCGGACCTGGTGGTGCTCAGCACCGTCAACGGCCACGGCCACACCGACGGCCTCCGGCTGGCCCCGCGCCTGCGGGCCGTGCTGGCCGGCGCGGCGCTGGTCATCGGCGGCAAGCTCGGCGTCGACGGCACCAGCGGCCGCGAGTCCCTGCTGCGGGAGGCGGGCTTCGACCGCGTCTTCGGCGACGGTGACATCGGTGCCTTCTGCCGCTACCTGGCCGAGCTGCCGGTGCGGGTGGCGTCGTGAGCGTGCCGTTCGGGACGTTCGTCGCCCGGGAGCACGCGGCGGGCCGCCTGGTCGTCCAGCCGCGGATGGGCTTCCCGGCGCCGTCGGCCATGCGCGCCGGGCTGCTGGCCACGCGCGCGGCCGCGGCCACCACGGTCGGCACCCTGACGCTCGACAGCTACACCCGCGTCGGCGACCTCGTCGCGGCGGCCCGCGCCCTGGCCGAAGGCGCGCCCCTCAACGGCTTCCCGCTCGTCACGCACGGCGCCGAGGCGACCCGCGCGATGCTGGACGGCGTGCTCGGCCCGGACTTCCCGGTCCAGGTGCGGCACGGTTCGGCCCGCCCACAGGACATCGTCGCGACGCTGGTGGCGGCCGGTCTCGACGCGACCGAGGGCGGCCCGGTGTCGTACTGCCTGCCCTACAGCCGCACCCCGCTGCGGACGGCGATGCGGCACTGGGTGGAAGCCTGCGGTTCGCTGGTCGCCACGGGTGGCTTGGTCCACCTCGAGACGTTCGGCGGCTGCATGCTGGGCCAGCTCTGCCCGCCGGGCATGCTGGTCGCGATCAGCGTCCTGGAAGCGATCTTCTTCGCCCAGCAAGGCATCCGCAGCGTCTCATTGAGCTACGCGCAGCAGACCGACCCGGCGCAGGACGAGGAGGCGGTGCGGGCGCTGCGCCTGCTGGCCGCGCGCTACCTGCCCGGCGTCGAGTGGCACGTGGTGCTCTACGCCTACATGGGCGTCTACCCGCGGACGCCGGACGGCGCCGCCCGGCTGCTGACGTCCGCCGCGCGGCTCGCGGTGCGTTCCGGCGCGGCCCGGCTGATCGTGAAGACGGCCGCCGAGGCGCACCGGATCCCGACCGTCGAGGAGAACGTCGACGCGCTCGAACTCGCCGCCCGCGTCGCCGCCGCGACTCCTGCCGGGGCCGACGTCGAGGACACCGGGATCCACGCCGAAGCCGCGACGCTGGTTGAGGCCGTGCTGGACCTGGACGACGACCTCGCCGGCGCGCTGCCGGCGGCGTTCGCCCGCGGCCTGCTCGACATCCCCTACTGCCTGCACCCGGACAACGCCGGCCGGGCGCGCAGCTACCTCGACCCCGCCGGCCGGCTGCAGTGGGCGGACACCGGCGGCCTGCCGATCGGCCCGGCACCCGGTGGCGCGCGGCCGCGGCGGACCGGCTCGGCCGAGCTGCTGGCCGCGCTTTCACACGTGGAACGGAAGTTCGACACGCCCCCGGCTGTCCGGGCCGGGGCCCGACCCGGAGGAGCGTTATGACCGACACCTACGACGGCGAGCTGCCACCCGCGCTGCCCGTGCACCTCGCCTCGCCCGTCACGCAGAGCGCGTTGCGCGTGCAGCACCAGGTGCTGGTCGCGGTGCGGGAGTTCCTCGGCGGGGAGGGCTTCACCGAGCTGCTGCCGCCGGTGATCGGCCCGGTCACCGACCCCGGCGTCCGCGGCTCGAAGCAGCTGGACGTCGACTACTACGGCCACCGCTACAAGCTCATGACCAGCGGAATCCTGTACAAGCAGGCGTCGCTGCTGGGCTTCTCGAAGATCTTCTACATCGCGCCGAACGTCCGGGCCGAACCCGTCGAGACGTGCTCGACGCGGCGGCACCTCGCGGAGTTCCACCAAATCGACGTCGAGCTGGCCGGCGCGACCCGGGCGCAGGCCCAGGGCGTCGCGGAACGGCTGGTGACGCACGTCGTGAAGCACGTGCTCGCGACCGTCCCCGGCGAGCTGACCGGGCTGGGCCGCGACCTCACGGAACTGGCCGACGTCCTCGCCGGCGCGTTCGGCCGGATGACGCACGCCGCCGCCGTCACCCGGCTGCACGACCTCGGCCACCCGCAGAGCCCGGACGCGGAGATCGACTGGGAGGGCGAGGAGCTGTTGTCCCGCAAGGCGTCCCAGCCGTTCTTCGTCGACGACTACCCCAAGGGCTCCCGCGGCTTCTACGACCGCGAAGCCACCAGCGAGCCGGGCATCCTGCGCAACTTCGACCTCCTCGCGCCGGGCGGCTTCGGCGAGCTGGCCAGCGGCAGTGAGCGCGAGTCCGACTACGCCCGGATCGTCACGCGGATGCGCGAGACGGGGGAGAACCCGGCGAAGTACGGCTGGTACCTCGACATGGTGCGCGAGGGCATCCCGGCGAGCGCGGGCTTCGGCCTGGGCCTGGAGCGGCTCGTCCGGTTCCTCACCGGCCTCGACGCGGTGTGGCGGGTCAACGCCTACCCGAAGGTGCCCGGGCTGGTGGCACCGTGAGGGCGGCCGGCTTCCCCGAGGAGGCGGTCCGGGCCCGGGCCGCACGGGGCGCGGCGGCGGTCTTCCCGGCGGAATCCGCGTACGGCAGCGAGGTGTTCGGCGGCGCGTCTTCCCCTGGTGACGAGCTGGACCGGGCGCGGCTGGTGCCCCCGGTGTTCGTCCCGGAGCGGCTGGAGAAGCTGATCGAGCTGGGCCGCGAGCCGCTGTTCTCCGACGTCGACCTGACCACCGGGATCGGCGGCTTCGCGTCGTCGCTGCCAGTGTTCCTGTCGGCGTTCGGCTCGACGCAACTCGGCGGGAGCGAACTGGCGGTGGCGGCGTCCCGGCAGGCCGGCCGACTCGGCGTCCCGATGGTCGTCGGCGAGAACGTGGTGCCGGTCAAGGGCTACGCGAACGCCCTGCTCACCCGCGTCCGGGCGTACACGGACGAGGTGCCGGACGGGCTCGGCGGCGTCGTGGTGCAGCAGAGCACCGAGGACGCCGACGCCGAAGTCTGGAACCTCGTGTACAGCGACCCGGCGTCCGCGCCGCTGCTTTCCACCGGCCGGCTGGGCTTCGAACTGAAGGTGGGCCAGGGGGCGAAGCCGGGCCTGGGCGGCATGACCCTGCTGGACGGCGTGACGGCGGCCCGTGTCGACGGCCAGTACGCGCTCACGGAGCTTTTCGCGGACCGCGTGCTGCGTTCCGGCAGCCCCGGCACGTTCACCGGCGAGATCCTGCGGCAGCAGATCCGCTTGATGCGCAACAACTTCCCGCGCGCCCGCGTCTGGGTGAAGCTCCCACCGGGCCGCGACATCGCGGAGGCCACCCGAGTCGCCTGGGCCGCGGGAGCGGACGCGGTCACGGTCGACGGCGCGGAAGGCGGCACGGGCTGGGCGCCGACGGCGTTCCTGGACCACGTCGGACTGCCCCTGGCGGAGTGCCTGCGCCGGATCGGCCCTCCGCCGGGCTGCCTGCTGGCGGGCGGCCGCATGTGGGAGGGCACCCGGGTGGTCAAGGCCCTGGCTCTCGGGGCCCGCGCGGCAGCCCTCGGCCGAGCGGCGCTGATCGCCGTGGACGAGGACCGCGCGGAAGGCCTGGTACGGCTGGTGGAGGCGCTGGCGTTGGAGGCGAAGCTGCTGATCAGCGCCCTGGGCAAGTACCGCCCCGGCGCGTTGACGGCCGACGACGTCTGGCCCGGTGCCGGTGCCGCTGCCGCCGCTGCCGGCGCCGGTGCCGCTGCCAGTGCCGCCGCTGCCGCCGCTGCCGCCGCTGACGCCGGTGCCGCTGCCGCCGGTGCCGCCGGTGAACTGCCGCTCGACCTGCCGGTCCGGGCCGTTCCCACCGCTTAGTTTTTCCCCAGTGGCGCGCTTCGCGCCCAGCACTCCCGCAGCCCCGCGAGGCTGCCGCGGCTGGTCGTGAGTGTTCAGGGCGGTTAGAACCGCCCTGAACACTCACGACGGGCAGCCGCAGTCCATGTCCGTCCTTTGTGGTCAGTTCGGGGTGAGCCCAGCATGTCGGTGCAGGACGAGAAACCGGCCGTGACGATCGACTCCTTCGACCTCGGCGAGCTGACCGGCCCGCCGGTCGCGGTGCCGGTGCGCATCGCGCGGATCGCCGCCCGGTGGCCCGGCCGCCCGGCCCTGCGCTCCGGCGGCCGCGTGCTCACCTACGGCCGGCTCGATGACCTGGCCGCGGACGTCGCCGCCCGCCTGACCAGCGCGGGCGTCCGGCCGGGTGACGTCGTCGCGGTGCGCGGCACGGACCGCTTCGACCAGATCACCGGCCTGCTCGCGGTCTGGCGGGCCGGGGGCGTCCACCTCGCCCTCGACCCGGCGGCGCCCGCCGAACGCAACGAGCGCCTCACCGCTTTGGCCGGCGCACGCCTCATCCTCGACGGCGGCGACCTGCTGGACACCGGGCGAGCCGGCGGTTTGCCGGACCCAGCAGCCACCGTGAACCGCGGCGAAGGCCCAGCCGCGGGCGGCCGGCCGGCCCCGACAGCACACCCCCGCTCCGCGCCGGCCCGGACCACGCCGGAACCCGTCACCGGCGACCACCTCGCCTACCTCATCCACACCTCCGGCACCACCGGCGAACCCAAGGCCGTCGCCGTCGCGCACGGGCCGCTCGCCGCGCACGTCGAGGCCGTCTCCGCCCGCTTCGGCATCAACGCCGACGACGTCGTCCTCTGCTTCGCACGATCCACAGTGGACGTCTCGATCGAACAGATCACCACCGCCCTCACCGCCGGCGCGTGCCTGGTCGTCCCCGAGGCAAAACTCCTCTCCGCCGACGAGTTCTGGCGGCTCCTCGACGCCGAACGGGTCACCGTCGCGAACGTCGCCGCCGGGTACTTCCACGACCTGGTCGGCTCAAGAGACGTGCCGAAGACGCTGAGGACCATGATCTCCGGCAGCGACCGGCTCTCCCCGGCCGCGGCCGCCGCCTGGACCCGTACCACCGGCGTCCGGCTCTTCAACGCCTACGGCCCGACCGAAACCGTGATCACCTCGACCGTCCACGAGGTCCGGCCGGGCAAGCCGGTCACCGTCGGCACCCCGGTCGGCGACCGCGTCGCGTACCTGCTCGACGAGCAGCTCGAACCCGTCGACGAAGGCGAGCTCTACCTGGGCGGCTCGCTCCTCGCCACCGGCTACCTCGGCGACGGCGGCCGCACCGCCGAGAAGTTCCTGCCCGACCCCCGCACCGGTGGCCGGATGTACCGCACCGGCGACCGCGCCCGCCGCACCGCCGACGGCGAGCTGGAGTTCCTCGGCCGCGCCGACGACCAGGTCAAGATCCGCGGCTTCCGCGTCGAGCCCGGCGAGATCGAGAACGCCCTGGCCGCGCACCCCGCCGTCACCGCCTGCGCCGTCGTGCCCCGTGACTCCGCGAGTGGCACCCAGCTCGCGGCGTACGTCGTCACCCAGGAGCCGCTCGGTTACCCGGACATGCGCGATTTACTCGCCGAGACCCTGCCGGAGCACCTGATCCCGGCGAGTCTCACCCCCCTCGGCCACCTGCCGCTCACCGCCGCCGGCAAGGTCGACCGCGCCGCCCTGCCCGAACCGGCCCGCGTCGACAACGGCCACCGCGCCCCGCGCACCCCGGACGAGCAGCTGCTCGCCGCGATCTGGGCGGACGTCCTCGGCGTGCCGCGCGTCGGCCTCGACGACAACTTCTTCCATCTCGGCGGCGACTCGCTCACGGCCGTCCGTGTGGCCGGCCGCGTCCTCGAAGTCTTCGGACCTGTTTCGCCGTACCAGATCTTCGACGCGCCGACGCTCGCCGCGTTCGCCGCCGCGATGTACGACGGTGCCGGCGACGACCGTCCCGGCCCGGTCCGGGTGCCGGCCGTCGAAGCTCCGCTTTCGCGGTTCCAGCGCGGGCTGTGGCTCCTCGACGCGTGGCAGCCGGGCACGTCCACCTACAACGTCCCCTGGGTGTTCGACTTCACCGGACCCCTCGACGCCACGCTCCTCAACCGGGCGCTCCAGCAGGTCGTCGACCGCCACGAGGCGCTGCGCACGACGTTCGAGGTCACCGGAACCCTGCCCCGCCAGGTGATCCACCCCCGCCTCGAGGTCCCGTTCACCCTCACCGAAGCACCGGACGCGGCCGAGTTCACCGCCGTCGACGCCCGCACGCCGTTCGACCTCGAAACCGGCCCGCTGCTGCGCGCCCGCCTGGTCCGGACGTCGCCCACGACCGCGAGCCTGATCCTCGTCTTCCACCACATCGTCTGGGACGAAGGCTCCCTCACCGTCCTCGACCGTGAGCTGCGCGAGTACTACACCGCCCTGCTCGAAGACCGCGCGCCGCGGCTGCCGGACCTCGCCGTCCAGTACGCCGACTACGCGAACTGGTTGCAGGACAACGGCATCGCCGAAGCCCAGCTCGACTACTGGGCCGAGCACCTGCGCGGCGTCCCGGACCGCCCGGCCCTCGCGCCCGACCGCTCCCGGCCGGCCGAGCCGGCGCAACGCTGCGGTTATCACCGCTTCGCGTTCGACGCCGACCTCGCCGGCGCCGTCCGAGAGTTCGCGAAGGACGCCGACGCCACGCCGTTCATGGTGCTCCTGGCCGGGCTCGTGCTCGCGGTGCACCGCACCGGCGGCGCCGACGACCTCGTGTTCGGCACCCCGGTCAGCGTCCGCGAACGCCCGGAGCTGGACTCGCTCATCGGCTACTTCATCACGCTCGTCCCGCTGCGGTTCCGGATCGAGCAGGACGCGACCCTGCGCGACGTCCTCGAGCACGTCCGCGGCGTCGCCCTCGACGGCTACCGCCACCAGGGCGTGCCCCTCGAAGAGATCACGAGCCGGGTGCTGGGGGAGCGGTCCGGCGACCGCAACCCGCTGTTCCAGCTGGTCTTCGAGATGCACACCGCCGACCCGAGCCCCGAGCCGTTCGGGCCGGCGGCCCTGGAGCGCCGGCTGCACGTCAACGAGCTGTCCCGGTTCGACCTGTCGTGGTCGGTCGAGGACGACGGCACCGGCTTCAGCGGCCGGATCGAGTACGACACCGACCTGTTCGAGGCCGCCACCCTCACCGCGCTGGGCGACCGGTGGCGGACGGCGGTGGCCGACCTGGTCACCGACCCGGACGTGCCGCTCCACGACGAAGCCGCGCCGGCCGACCTCGACGTCCCGGTGCACGAGCTGTTCGAGCACCAGGTCACCCGGACCCCGGACGCCGTCGCGCTGATCTCCGGCGACGCCGAACTGACCTACGCCGAGCTGAACGCGCGGGCCAACCGTGTCGCCCGGCGCCTGCGCAACCACGGCGTGACCGCGGGCGACGTCGTCGCCGTCCTGATCGACCGCGACGCCGACCTCGTCGTCGCACTGCTGGGTGTGCTCAAGGCCGGCGCCGGCTACACGCTGCTGGACCCGGAACTGCCCGAAGCCCGGCGCGCGGACGCCGTCGCCGCGGCCGACGCGCGGCTGGTCGTGGACCGGGGGTTCGTGGTCACCGCCGACGGACCCGCCGACGACCTCGGCCTCCCCGTCAGCGCCGACGCCGTCGCCTGCGTGATGTTCACGTCCGGGTCCACCGGCCGGCCGAAGGGCGTCGCGGCGTCGCACCGCGCCCTGACCGGGACCTACCTGGAGCAGGACTACGCGCTCTTCGCGCCCGGCGAGGTGTGGCTGCAGTGCTCGCCGGTGTCGTGGGACGCCTTCGGCCTGGAGGTCTACGGCCCGCTGTTGTTCGGCGGCACCTGCGTGCTGCACCCCGGGCAGAGGCCGGACCCGGAGACGATGACCGCGCTCGTCGCCCGCCACGGCGTCACGCAGCTGCAGCTGTCGGCCAGCCTGTTCAACTTCCTCGTCGACGAGTTCCCGGCGATCTTCGCCGGGCTGCGCGTGGTCTTCACCGGCGGCGAGCGGGCCTCGGTGCCGCACGTGGCGCGGCTGGCCGAGCGGTACCCGCACGTGCGGATCGTCAACGGCTACGGGCCGGTCGAGAGCATGGGCTTCACCACCTGCCACGTCGTCGGCCCCGCCGACCTGAGCGCGCCGGCGCTCCCCATCGGCGTCCCCGTGGCGCACAAGGACATCCGCGTGCTCGACGATCACTTCCGGCCGTCGGCCGCGGGCGAGCTGTACGCGACCGGCGCCGGGCTGGCCCTCGGGTACGTCGGGCAGCCGGGCCTGACCGCGGACCGGTTCCTGCCCGACCCGCTCGGCCCGCCGGGCGCGCGGATGTACCGCACCGGTGACGTCGGCGGCCGGACCCCGGACGGCACGCTGACCATCACCGGCCGCGCCGACGACCAGGTGAAGATCCGCGGCTTCCGCGTCGAACCCGGTGAGGTCGCCGCCGCGCTGGCCCGCCACCCCGGCGTCAAGGACTGCGCCGTCGTCGCGCACGACGCGCGGCTCGCGGCCTACGTCGTCGCCCGCGACACCCCGCCCGGCTACCAGGACGTCTGCGACCACCTCGCGACGCTGCTGCCGGACTACATGATCCCCGAGAGCGTCACGGTTCTGGACGCGCTTCCGCTGACCGCCAACGGAAAGCTCGACCGAGCCGCGCTGCCCGCGCCGTCTCCGGTCGAGTCCGAGGCGCCCGCGGAGCCGGCCGTCACGGCGGCCGAGCACCTGGTCGCGGCGATCTGGGCCGAGGTGCTCGGGCTCGACGCGGTCGGCGTCGACGACAGCTTCTTCCGGCTCGGCGGCAATTCCCTGGCCGCCGTCCGCGTGGCCCTGCGGCTGTCCACCGAGACCGGCACCCGCGTCGCGCCGCGGCTGGTGTTCGCGGCCAAGACCGTCCGCGCCCTGGCGCAGCGGCTGGAGGTGCGGGCATGACCGGCCGCACCGTCCCGGTTTCCGGGATCCAGCGCGGAATGTGGTTCCTCGACCGCTGGAACCCGGGTTCCGCCGCCTACACCGTGCCGTGGGTGTTCACCTTCGACGCGCCCGTCGACCCGGACATCCTCGAACGCAGCATCGCCGCGATCGTCCGGCGCCACGAAGTCCTGCGCACGACGTTCTCCTTCGGTCCGGACGGTCCACAACAGACGGTCCACGATGACGTCCGGATCCCGCTGCGCCGCGGCGAGCTCGACCTGAGCGCGGGGTTCGACCTCGAGACCGGTCCGCTGCTGCGCGCCTCCCTGGTGGACGCGACGACGCTGGTCCTCGTTGTGCACCACATCGTCTGGGACGGCTGGTCGTCCGGCATCTTCGAACGCGAGCTGGCGGAGAGCTACACGGCCGTCGTCGAAGGCCGCGAACCGGTCCTGCCGCGACTGTCCACTCAGTACGCCGACCGCACCGCCGAACCCCACGACGACCAGCTGGACTACTGGCGTGAGCAGCTGCGCGGCGCGCCCGGGCGGCTTGCGGTGCCCACCGACCGGGAACCGCCCGCGCAGCAGGACTTCGCCGGCGACACCCGCGAGTTCGCGCTCCCGGCCGGCCTCTCGAGGCGGATCGGCGAACTGGCCGCCGACGCGGACGCGACGCCGTTCATCGTCCAGCTGGCCGCGTTCGCCGCGCTCCTGAACCGCTACACCGGTGCGGCGGACCTGGTTGTCGGCACCCCGATGTCGACCCGCGACCGGCCGGAGCTGGCCGATCTGATCGGCTACTTCGTCAACATCCTGCCGCTGCGACTGCGCGTCGACCGCGCCGCGAGCTTCCGCGAGCTCGTGGAACAGGTGCGTGACACGGCGTTCGACGCGTACGCCTGCCTGGACGTCCCGTTCGACGTCGTGGTCGACGCGCTGGCCCTCGAACGTTCGGCCCGGCACGCGCCGCTGGTGCAGGTCGTCTTCGGCGCGCACGCCGAGGACTCCGAGCCGCTGCGGTTCGGCTCGGTCACCGCGACCCGGCGGGTGCACCACAACGGCACCAGCAAGTTCGACCTGACCTGGTCCACTTTCGACGGCGGTGAACTGCGCGGCGAAGTCGAGTACCGCACCAGCCTGTTCGATGCCGCCACGGTGGACCGGATGACCGGTCACTGGCGCACTCTCCTGGATGTCGTCCTGTCCGAACCGGACAGTCCACTGTGGAAGATCGACCTGGAGCCGACGTGGCCGGCCGACGTCACGACGTATCGGCCGCGTTGCCTGCACGAGTCCTTCGAGGACGCCGTGGACCGGTTCCCGGACCGGCCTGCCGTCACCTTCGACGGCGTTTCCGTGGCCTATGCCGAACTGGACCGGCGGGCCAACCGGCTCGCGCACGCCCTGATCGCGGACGGCGTCCGCCCCGGTGATCGCGTCGGCCTGCTGCTGGACCGCACCGACGCGGTCGTCGTCGCCATCCTCGCGGTGCTGAAGACCGGCGCCGCGTACGTGCCGGTCGATCCGGCGGCCCCGGGCGACCGCGCCGCGTTCGTCTTCGGCGACACCGGCGTCCGGCTGGTCCTCACCGACCGACCCGCTTCGGGGCCGTGGCCCGTGTTCGACCTGCTCTCGCGGGACGTCGCCGGGTACTCGGCGGAGCGGCCGGGCGTGCCGGTCCGGCCCGGTGACCTGGCCTACCTGATCTTCACGTCCGGCTCGACCGGCCGCCCCAAGGGTGTCGCCGTGGCCCACGAGCACGTCGGACGGCTGATGGAGTCCGGGCGCGCGCACTTCGGGTTCACCGAAACCGACGTGTGGACGCTGTTCCACTCCTACGCCTTCGACTGGACGGTCTGGGAGCTGTGGGGCCCGCTGCACCACGGCGGCCGCCTGGTCGTCGTGCCGTACCTGACCAGCCGGTCTCCCGAGGCGTTCGCCGCTCTGCTCGCGGATGAAGCCGTGACGTGCCTCTGCCAGACGCCGTCGGCGTTGCGGCAGCTCGAACCCACCCTCCGCACCGGCCCCGCGTTGCCGGCGTTGCGTCAGGTGATGCTCGGCGGCGAAGCCCTCGATCCGGCCGTCGTGCGCCGCTGGTCCGCGCTGGGGCTCTCGGCGTCGCTGTGCAACCTGTACGGCATCACCGAAACCACGGTGCACGTCACCACCCACGACGTGACCCGCTTCGAGCGCAGCCTGATCGGCGCGCCGCTGCCGCACCTGGCGGCGCACGTGCTCGACGACCGGCTGCGGCCGTGCCCGGTCGGCGTGCCGGGGGAGCTGTACATCGGCGGCGGCGCGCTCGCCCACGGCTACTGGGGGCGGTCCGGGCTCACCGCCCAGCGCTTCCTCCCCGACCCGTTCTCGGCGACGCCGGGAGCCCGGCTGTACCGCACCGGCGACGTCGCGCGCCGGCTCGCCGACGGCGGCCTGGAGTACGTCGGCCGGTGCGACAGCCAGGTCAAGATCCGCGGCTTCCGCATCGAACTCGGCGAGCTCGAACACGCCCTGGGTGAGCATCCCGCGGTCGACGCGTGCGCGGTCACCGTGCACGACGACCGGCTCGCCGCCTACGTCACCGGCGCGGTGCCGGAGTACGCCGAACTGCGGGCGTTCCTCGCGAAGTCGTTGCCGGAGCACATGATCCCGGCGACGGTGACCGTGCTCGAGGACCTGCCGGTCACGGTCAACGGCAAGCTCGACCGGGCGGCGCTGCCCGAGCCGGTCGCGCGGTCGACGTCCGAGTACACCGCGCCGAGCACGCCGGGGGAGCGGCTGCTCGCCGAACTGTGGTCGGACGTCCTGGGCGTCCCGGACGCGGGCGTGCACGACAACTTCTTCCACCTCGGCGGGGACTCGATCCGCGCGGTCCACCTGGCGGGCAAGCTGCGCGACCGCGGCTGGACGCTCACCCTGCCGGACCTGTTCGCCGCGCCGACCCCGGCTCGTCTCGCGCCCCTGCTGCGACCGTGTGCGACGGAGAAGACCTTTGTGGCCCCGTTCGCCGATCTGTCCGAAGTGGACGTCGCGAAGCTGCCCGGTGACGTCGTCGACGCCTACCCGATGGCCGCGATGCAGCTCGGGATGATCTACCACATGGAGCTGTCCGGCGACGCCGGCGGCTACCACAACGTCAACAGCTACCGCGTCGCCGGCCGCCTCGACGAGGACGCGCTGCGCGCGGCGGTGGCCGCGGTCATCACCCGGCATCCCGTGTTGCGCACGAGCCTGGACGTCGTCGGCTACCGCCGGCCGATGCAGCTCGTGCACGCCGAAGTCCCGACCCCGGTGGAGACGGCCGACCTGAGTGGACGATCCGAAGCAGACCAGCGGGCCGCCGTGACCGAGGTGTTCGACACGTTCTGCGCGATGCGCTTCGACTTGTGGACACCACCGCTGTTCCGGGTCGCCGCCCAGCGACTGGCCGACGACGTCTTCCAGCTGACCATCGCCGAGCACCACTCCATTCTGGACGGCTGGAGCTTCACGTCCCTGCTCACCGAGATCCTGGAACGGCACGCCGACCCGGACGCCCCGCTCGCCCCGCCGCCGGCGTCGACGTTCCGCGATTTCGTCGCCGCCGAACAAGCCGCGGCGGCGTCGGCGGAGAGCGAACGCTTCTGGCGGGACCGCCTCGCCGACGCGGACGGCGCCCTCTGGTCATCCGGCGCCGATTCGTCGGCGGCGACGGCGGAGATCCCGCGCACGCTCGAGCGCGTGCTGCCGGACGCCCCGGCGCAGCTCGCGGCGATCGCGTCGGCGGCCGGGGTCCCGATCAAGGCCGCCGCCCTGGCCGCGCACGTGCGGGCGGTGCACCGGATCACCGGCCGCGACCGCGTCACCACCGGCCTGTCGGTGAACGGCCGTCTCGAAGAACGCAGCGGCACCGAGGCGTACGGCCTGTTCCTCAACACCGTTCCGCTGGTCGTTGACTGCACCGCCCCGGACCTCGTCCGCGAACTGCACGAAGCCGAGGTCGCCCTGCTGCCGCACCGCCGCGTCCCGTTCGCCCGACTCGCCCGGCTCATGGCCGGACCGCGCCTGGAGACGTGCTTCGCGTTCCTGCGGTTCCACGCCCTCGGCCGGCTCGCCGGCTCGGCCACCAGCATCGTCGACGACCGGATCGGCTGCGAGCCGGACATGCGCTACGAACCGACGAACTTCGCCCTCGGCGTCGCACTGGTGCAGGACCCGTCGTCGGACCGGATCCTGCTGGCCGTCGACCACCTGCGATCCCTCGTCCCGGACGAACTCGCCGACGCCTACGTCACCGCCTACACCGAAGAACTCGCCGCGCTCGCGGCGCCGATCCCCGCCCGTTAGCCGAGAAAGGAATCCACTGTGGACGCGTTCAAGGACTTCACGGTCGTCGTCAACGACGAGGAGCAGTACTCGATCTGGCCGGCCGAGCTGGCCGTACCCGCCGGCTGGCACCCGGCCGGCAAGAGCGGCACCCGCGAGGAGTGCGTCGCCTGGGTCGACAAGACCTGGACCGACATCCGCCCGAAGAGCCTGCGCGTCGCGCTGGGCGTCTGAGATGCTCGAGACGATAGCCGCGGTGTGGGCCGAAGAACTGGGCGTCACCGAAGTGCGGCCGGAAGACGGCTTCTTCGAGCTGGGCGGCCACTCGCTGACCGCGTTGCGGGTGGTCTACCGGGTGCGGGACGAGTTCGCGGTGGACCTCTCGCTGCGCGACCTGATGGCCGCCCGGACCCTCCTGGACTTCGTCGAGACGGTGCGGTCCGCGCAGCAGGCCCCCGCCCGGCCGACGGTCGCCCTGGTCGGCCGCCGGGGAACCCGGTGACTCTCGTGACCGGTCCGCGTCCGGCGATCGCGGGGGACTGGTGCTACCGGCCGCACCCGCTGCCGGACGCGACCCCGCAGGCCGTGTGCTTCCCGCACGCGGGAGGCGACGTCACGGCGTTCGCCGGCCTGGCCGCGGCACTGGCCCCGGACCTGGAGGTCTGGGCGATCCGGCTGCCCGGCCGCGGAGGCCGCTTCGGCGACCCGATGCCGGCCGGCTTCCCGGATCTGGTGTCCGCGGTGGCCGACGGCCTCTCGGCGTACTTGCGGCCGGGCTCACTGTTCTACGGCCAGAGTTTCGGTGCTCTCCTGGCGTACGAAGTGGCTCGTGCCTTGCCGTCGGCGTTTCGCCCGCGAATCGTGGTCCCGGCCTGCGCGGCCCCGCCGCCAGGCTGGCCGGGCTCGATCCCGCCGACCTCGGAAGGCGCGTCGGACCTGCTCGAACGCTGCGGCCTGGCCACGGCCCTGCCCGCGGACGAGACGATCCGCGAACTGGCGGTGGCGGCGATCCGGACGGACCTGACGGTCTGCCGCGGCTACCACTACCGCCCCGACCCAGTGCCGGACTTTCCCATCCACGCGGTTGCCGGTTCGTCGGACGCAGGCCTGCCGCCGGCCACGCTGGCCGGCTGGGCGGACGCCACGACGGGCGCTTTCACCGCGTCGGTCGAGCCGGGTGGGCACCTGCTCGCGACGCCACTGTCCGGCGGCCCCGCAGGCCTGCTCCGCACCTTGCACGTCCGGTCGTGAGTGGCCATTCGGGTTCTCACCCCGAATGACCACTCACGACCGCCGGACCGCTGCGCACGCCGGACCGCCGGTCGCGCGCCTGCTGCACCAGCCCGCATCACACGAAAGCCCGCCCGAGGAGGCACCCGTGTCCACCGCCACCGTCGATCTGACCGATCCCGGCCTCTGGGCCCGGCCCGACGTCGGCGGTATCGTCGCCGATCTGCGGGCCCAGGCTCCCGTCCACCGCACCGAGACCGCGCTCGACGGGCCCGTCTGGTCGGTGCTCGGTTACGACCTCGGCTCCCGTGTCCTCACCGACGCCACCACCTTCAGCTCCACCGGCGGTTCGCTCCTCGGGACGGGCGGTGCCCCAGCCGGCGCGGGCAAGATGATGGCGCTTTCCGACGGTCCCCGGCACCGTGAACTCCGGGCTCCCGTCCTGCCGTACTTCTCGCCCAAGGGTGTGCGCGGCGCGGCCCAGAGCATCACCGAACTGGCCAAGAGGGTCGTCGAAGACGCTGTCGAGCAGGGTGAAGCCGATCTTGTCGACGTCCTCGCCACCGTGCCGCTCGTCGTGATGTGCGATCTGCTCGGCATTCCCGGTGACGACCGCGATCTGGTCGTCGCGGTCTGCGACGAAGCGTTTCTGGCCCAGACGCCGGACGCGCGCCGCGCCGGGCATCAGAAGCTGTTGCCGTATCTGTTCGAGAAGGTCGTCCAACGGCGTAAGAACCCGGCCGACGACCTCATCAGCACCCTCGCCACCCACCGCATCAAGGGCCGGCGCCTGCCGATCGAGGATGTCGTGCTCAACCTCGACAACATCGTCGTCGGCGGGGTGCAGACCGTGCGGCACACCGCGGCGATGAGCGTCCACGCGCTGATGCGGCGACCCGGTCTCTGGAAAGCGCTGGCCGAGGGCGCCGACCTCGACCTCGCCACCGACGAGCTGCTGCGGTTCACCTCCGTCGGCCTGCACGTCCTGCGCACCGCCACGACCCAGGTCGAGCTCGGCGGGCACATCATCGAGGCGGGCGACAAGGTCGCGGTGTGGACGTGGTCCGCCGACCACGATCCGGCGATGTTCGACCGGCCTGACGAACTCCTGCTCGACCGGTCGCCGAACCGGCACCTCGCCCTCGGCGTCGGCGCGCACTACTGCGTCGGCGCTCCGCTCGCCAAGGCCGAGCTGAAAGCGATCTACGCCGCCCTGCTGGATCAGGTCGCCGTGCTGGAACCTGTCGGCGACGCGGTGCACAACCGCTCGATCATCAACTTCGGCTTCGACCACCTCCCGGTGCGCCTGCGGGCCCGCTGAGCGCGACGGAACGGACCAGCCATGACACAAGCTCAGGTGTACGAGACAAAACCCACCGCGATGTGGGGCAAAGTCGGACTGCTGCTCACCGGCCAGGGCATCTCCCTGATCGGCGACCAGGTCTTCTTCATCGCCGCCGTCTGGGCCGCCGCCCAGCTCGGCGGGACGGCCGCCGTCACGTGGGTGACGCTGGCCGAGTCCGTCCCGCGCGCGCTCGCGATGATCTTCGGCGGCGTCATCTGCGACGCCTTCGGGCCCCGCTCGGTCCTGCTGCGCACCACATCCGTGCGGATCGCGGTGCTGGCCGTCTCGGTCGTGGTCGCGTTGTCCGCGCAGTCGGTGACGCTGCTCGTCGTCGTCGCGGCGCTCGAAGGCGCAATGCTCGGGCTCGGGTCGCCGTCCTTCGGCACGCTCATGCCGCGCATGGTCCCGAAGGACCGGTTGAGCACGGCGAACTCGGTCCGCACCATGGTCGCGCGCTTCGCGCCGATTCTCGGTTCGCCGTTCGGCGCCTGGCTGGTCGCGACCGGGCACCTCGGCGTCGCCCTCGCCGTCGTCTGCGGCGGTTGTGTCGTTTCGTTGGTCTGCCTGGCTCCGGCGACCAAGGCGATCGACGCGCCGCGCACGGTGTCCAGCGTGCCGTTGTGGCGCCGCTCGGGTGACGGCCTCAAGCTGCTGCGCGCCGACCGCCGGCTCCGGCTGCTGTTCCTTTCCGGGCTGTGCCTGGACTTCGCGTTCGCGTGGCCGATGAACCCCGGCCTGCCCGAGGTGGTCATCGAACGCGGCTGGGCGGTTTCCGCGGTCGGCCTGCTCATCGCCTGCTGGGCGGCCGGCGCGCTGGTGTCGGCCGGGCTCGGCGCGCTGCTCGGCGACCGCGTGCCGATCTCGGTACGGCTCGTCGGCAGCGGGATCGGGATCGCCGTCCTGTTGCTGGGCATGGTTCTGGTGCCGTCGTTGTGGGTGATGGCCGCGATGGCCGTCGCGCTGGGCGTGTGCTCCGGCCAGAACGGCCCGGCCGCGGTGACGCTCTACCAGCAGGCGGCGCCGATGGACCGCCTCGGCGTCGCGATGTCGATGGTGTCGCTGTCCGGCATCGGCTGCGCGCCGCTGGCCTACGCGGTGTCCGGCGCCATCGCCAGTTTCACCACCCCCGTCGTCGCCTGGATCTGCAGCGCCGTGATCGCCTTCGGCGGCCCGGTGTTCGCGGCCCGGGCCCTGCGCCTGCCCCAGTGAAGGGATTTCCCGTGCGTCCGTTGTCGTTCGGCCAGCAGCGCCTGTGGTTCCTGGACCAGCTGGAAGGCCCCAGCGCCACCTACAACGTCCCGTTCCCGCTGCGCCTGCGCGGCCGCCTCGACCGCCGCGCGCTGCGGCAGGCGGTCGCCGACGTCCTCGGCCGCCACGAGGTGCTGCGCACGGTCATCCCGGTCGACGGCGGCGTCCCCGGCCAGCAAGTCCTGTCCACTGTGGACGCGGCCGGGCGGCTGATCTTCGACGTCCGGTCCGGCGACGACCTCGCGGAGGCGATCGCCCGGCCCTTCGACCTCGCCACGGACCTGCCGCTGCGCGTCACCCTGTTCGAACTCGGCCCGGACGACCACATCCTGCTGCTGGTACTGCACCACATCGCCTGCGACGGCTGGTCTCTCGGCCCGCTCGGTCGCGATCTGGCAAGCGCTTACACCGCGCGTCTCGACGGCGAAGCCCCGGACTGGGAGCCACTCCCGGTGCAGTACGTGGACTTCAGCGAGTGGCAGCGCGAGGTGCTCGGCACCGAGGACGACCCGGACAGCCTGCTCTCGGCCCAGCTCGCGTACTGGACCGAGCGGCTCGCGGGCGTCCCCGAGCGGATGGTCCTGCCCGCGCACCGGGCCGGTGACACGACCGGCGCCGCAGGGCTCGTCGAAATCGAGATTCCCGCTGACCTGCACGCCCGGCTCGTCGCGGTGACGCGCGCCGCGCGCTGCACGCCGTTCATGGGTCTGCAGGCCGCCTTGGCCGCGTTGCTGCACCGCTGGGGCGCGGGTGACGACATCGTGCTCGGCACGCCCGTCGCCGGCCGCGGCGAAGAAGCCCTGGAAGACCTCGTCGGGTTCTTCGTCAACACCCTGGTCCTGCGCACCGACCTGAGCGGCGACCCGAGCTTCGCCGAACTCCTGGCCCGGGTCCGCGACACCGGCCTCGACGCCTACGCCCACCAGGACGTCCCCTTCGACCGGCTGGTCGACCGCCTCGGCGCCGGCCGGTCCGCGCACCCGCTGTTCCAGGTCATGGTCGTCCTGCAGCACGACGACGGGACGGCGCTCACCCTGCCCGGCCTCGACGTCCGGCCCGTGCCCCTGGACCTGGCCACCGCCAAGCTCGACCTCAGCGTGGTCTTCGCCGAGCACGCGGACGGCGTCTCGTGCCAGTTCGAGTACGCCGCCGACCTGTTCGAGAAGTCCACTGTGGACGCGATGGCGGCCATGCTGGTGCGTCTGCTCGACCTGGCACTGGCCGATCCGGACCGGCCACTCGGGGCTCTGGAACTCGCGAAAGTCGAAGCCGTCACAACGGAAACCGCACCCGGGATCGCGCCGGTGACCTTCCGCGGCGCCCGGACCGCGCGGGAAGAGATCCTCTGTGCGCTGTTCGCCGACGTCCTCGGGCTCGACACCGTCGGCCTCGACGACGGCTTCTTCGCCCTCGGCGGCCATTCCCTGCTCGCCACCCAGCTGATCAGCCGGATCCGCACCGCGTTGAACGCCGAACTCGGCGTCCGCGCGCTGTTCCGCGCTCCGACCGTCGCCGGAATCCTGGCCACCCTCGACGCCCAGGCGCCCGGCCCGGTTCGCCCGCCGCTCACCCCGCGACCGCGCCCGGACCGCGTTCCGCTGTCGTCCGCGCAACGGCGGCTGTGGTTCCTCGCCGGGGTCGACGGCCAGGACCGCGCGTACAACATCCCGCTCACCCTGGGACTCACCGGCCCGGTCGACGTCGCCGCCCTCTCCGCCGCCTGCCGGGACGTCGTCACCCGCCACGAAACCCTTCGGACGGTGTTCCCGGTCGAGAACGGCGAACCGTGGCAGGACGTCCTGCCGGCCGCAGACGTGCTGGAAGTCGTCGACTGCGCCCCGAAAGAACTGGCCGCGCTGGCCGAGGCCGCCGGGAGTGCCGCGTTCGACCTGGCCCGCGAGATCCCGCTGCGCGCCCGGCTGTTCCGCGCCGGCGACGAGTCCGTCCTCGTGCTCTGCCTGCACCACATCGCCGCCGACGGCTGGTCGACCGGGCCGCTGATGGCCGACCTCACCACCGCGTACACCGCCCGTCTCACCGGGCAGCCGCCGACGTGGCCGCCGCTGCCGGTCCAGTACGCCGACTACGCGCTCTGGCAGGCCGACCTGCTCGGTGACGAGGCCGACCCGGACAGTCTGGCGGCCCGTCAGCTGACCTACTGGACCGAAACGCTGGCCGGGCTGCCCGACGAACTCGCGCTCCCCGCCGACCGCCCTCGGCCGGCGAAACCCAGCCACCGCAAGGACGTCGTCTCGGCCGAGGTCGACGCGGCCACCCACGCCGCGCTCAAGGCCCTGGCCCGGGACAACCAGGCCACGCTGTTCATGGTCGTGCAGGCGGCGTTCGCGCTGCTGCTCACCCGGCTCGGCGCGGGCGAGGACGTCCCGATCGGCACGCCCGTGGCCGGCCGCGGCGAGGAGGTGCTCGACGACCTCGTCGGGTTCTTCGTCAACACCCTGGTCCTGCGCACGGACACGTCGGGAGCGCCGGCGTTCCGCGAGCTGCTCGCCCGCGTCCGCGACGCCGACCTCGGCGCCTTCGCCCACCAGGACCTGCCCTTCGAGCGCGTTGTCGAAGAACTCAACCCGCCTCGCGTGCTCGCCCGCCACCCGCTGTTCCAGGTACTGCTTTCCTTCCTCGGCAGCGAAACCGCCGGTGGCGAGTGGACCCTGCCGGGGCTGACCGTGACCGCCGGGGACACCGTGTCGGGCACCGCCAAGTTCGACCTGAGCCTGACGGTCGAGGACCGCCGCGCCGGGCTCGGCTGCAGCCTCGAGTTCGCCACCGACCGGTTCGACGGCGCCACCGCACAGGACATCGTCGACCGTCTCGTGCGGCTCCTGACGGTGGTCGCCGCGAACCCGGAGTCGCGGGTGGACAGCGTCGACTTGGTGTCCGATGTGGACCACCGCCGGCTGGCGAAGTGGAACGACACCAAGGCGACCGTTCCGTCGGCGACGCTGCCGGAGCTGTTCGCCCAGCAGGTGGCCCGGACCCCGGACGCGACCGCCGTCGTGTTCGAAGGTGAGTCGCTGACGTACGCGGAGTTCGACGCCCGGGTGGACCGGCTGGCCCGGGCCTTGCGCGTGCGGCCCGGTGACGTCGTCGCGGTGCAGCTGCCGCGCTCGCTCGAACTCGTCGTCGCGATCTACGCCGTGCACCGCGCCGGTGCGGCGTACCTGCCCGTCGACCCGGGCTATCCGGCCGACCGGGTGGCGTTCATGCTCGCCGACGCCCGTCCCGCGCTGGTCCTCACGCCCGACACGGACCTGGACGGCGACGGACCGCTGCCCGTGATCACCCCGGACCACCCGGCCTACGTGCTCTACACGTCCGGCTCGACCGGCCGGCCCAAGGGTGTGCTGATGTCGCACGCCGGGATCGTCAACCACCTCGCCTGGATGCAGGCCGAACACCCCCTGACCAGCGGCGACCGGGTGCTGCAGAAGACGCCGTCCAGCTTCGACGTCTCGGTCCTCGAGTTCTTCCGGCCGCTCCTGTCCGGCGCGACCCTGGTCGTCGCGCGGCCCGACGGGCACCGCGACCCCGCCTACCTCCTCGACACGATCCGCGCCGACCGGATCAGCGTCCTGTACGTGGTGCCCGGCATCCTCGACGGGATCCTCGGACTGTCCGAAGGGGACTGCCCGTCGCTGCGGAAGGTGTTCTGCGGCGGCGAAGTGCTGACCGCCGCGCTGGCCGGCCGTTGCGCGAGCACCTTGACCGCCGACCTGATCAACCTCTACGGCCCGACCGAGGTCGCCGTCGACGCCACCGCCCACGCCGTCGGCGCCGGACCGGTGACGATCGGCGCGCCGGTGTGGAACACCCGCGCGCACGTGCTGGACGCCCGGCTGAGCCCGGTGCCGCCGGGCGTACCGGGGGAGCTGTATCTCGCCGGCGCGCAGCTCGCGGACGGCTACCTGCACCGCGGCGGCCTGACCGCGGACCGGTTCCTCGCCGACCCGTTCGGCGGCCCGGGGGAGCGGATGTACCGCACCGGCGACCTGGTCCGCTGGACCGCCGGCGGCGAGCTGGACTACCTCGGCCGGACCGACGAGCAGGTCAAGCTGCGCGGCCTGCGCGTCGAACCGGGCGAGATCGCGGCCGTCGCCGCGGAACACCCGGGCGTGCGTGAGGCGGCGGTCGTCCTGCGCGAGGACCGGCCCGGTGACCAGCGACTGGTCGCCTACGTCGTCGGTGACGCCGAGCCGGCCGCGCTGCGGGACCACGTCGCGGCGTTCGTCCCGCGGCACCTCGTGCCGTCGGCGTTCGTGACGCTGCCCGAGCTGCCGCGAACCCCGAACGGCAAGCTCGACCGGAACGCTCTTCCGGTGCCGGACCTGGTCACCGGAGTGGCGCGAGAGCCCCGCGACGCTCGCGAAGAGATCCTTTGCGGACTTTTCGCGGACGTCCTCGGCGTCGAGCGGGTCGGGATCGACGACGGGTTCTTCGACCTCGGCGGCCACTCGCTGCTCGCCACCAGACTGGTCAGCCGGATCCGCGCCGCGTTCGGCGCGGAGATCGGCATCGGCGACCTCTTCGACGCGCCCACCGTCGCCGGTCTCGCCCCGCGACTGTCCACCGCGGACGTGGCCAGGCCCGCGCTGCGGCCGCTCCCGCGTCCGGAACCGATGCCGCTTTCCCCGGCGCAGCAACGGCTGTGGTTCATCCTGCAGTTCGGGGACGACACCGGCGCCTACGACATGCCGCTCGCCCTGCGGTTGCGCGGCGAGCTGGATCGGGACGCGCTGAGCGCGGCCCTCGGCGACGTCGCCGAGCGGCACGAAGTCCTGCGCACGATCTTCCCGGCCGTCGACGGCGAGCCCCACCAGGTGGTCCTGGACGGGTGGCGACCGGAGCTGACCGCCCCCGAAACACGGCCGTTCGACCTGACGCGCGAGCCGCCGTTCCGCGCGTCGCTGGTCGCCGACGCGCCGGACGACCACGTGCTCCTGCTGACGCTGCACCACATCGCCGCCGACGGCTGGTCCCTGGGCCCGCTGGTCGACGACCTCGCCGAGGCCTACACCGCGCGCCGGGCCGGCCACGCGCCGGAGTGGGCGCCGCTGCCGGTCCAGTACGGCGACTACACGCTCTGGCAACGCGACCTGCTCGGCGACGCCGACGATCCGGAGTCACCGCTGGCCGCCCAGCTGGGCTACTGGCGGGAGCAGCTCGCCGGGATCCCGGACGAGCTGCCGCTGCCGACCGACCGGCCGCGCCCCGCGGTGGCGTCGCACCGGGGCGACTCGGTGCCGGTCGAGATCGGCGCCGAGCTGAGCGACCGGCTGCGCGAGCTGGCCACCTCCGCGCAGGTGACGCTGTTCATGGTGCTGCAGGCCGCGCTCGCCACCGTGCTGACCCGGTCTGGCGCGGGTGAGGACGTCCCGATCGGCACGGCGATCGCCGGCCGCACCGACGAGGCCCTCGACGGCCTCATCGGGTTCTTCGTCAACACCCTCGTCCTGCGCACCGACACCAGCGGCGCCCCGAGCTTCCGCGACCTGCTCGGCCGCGTCCGCGAAACCGACCTGGCCGCCTACGAGCGGCAGGACGTCCCGTTCGAGCGCCTGGTCCACGAGCTGAACCCGGCCCGGTCGCTGGCCCGGCACCCGCTGTTCCAGGTGTTCCTGGTCCTGCAGAACACCGGTGACGCCGGCCTGACGCTGCCTGGGCTCGACGTCACCCCCGAAGTCCTGGACTCCGACGCGGTGAAGTTCGACCTCGGCTTGAACCTCGCCGAACACGCCGGCGGGATCACCGGTTCGCTCTCGTTCGCCGCCGACCTGTTCGACCACACGACCGCCCTCGCGCTCGCCGGGCGGCTGGTCCGGCTCCTCGACGCGGTCGTCGCCGAGCCGGACACCCCGCTCGACCGCGTCGATCTCCTGTCCGAGGTGGACCGCCGGTCGCTCACGGCGTGGACGGCGACCGACGCGCCGGTGTCGACCGGGACTTTGCCGGAGTTGTTCTCGCGGCAGGTGGCGCGGACACCGGAAGCGATCGCGGTCGTCTTCGAAAGCGAGTCGCTGACGTACGCCGACCTCGATGACCGGGTCGAGAGGCTGGCCAGGGCGCTGAGCGGCCACGGCGTCCGGCCCGGTGACGTCGTCGCGGTGCAGCTGCCGCGCTCACCCGACCTGGTCGTCGCGGTCCACGCCGTCCACCGGGCCGGCGCGGCGTACCTGCCGGTCGATCCCGGTTACCCGGCCGAGCGGATCAAGTTCCTTCTCGACGACACGCGGCCGTCGCTGGTGCTCACCGAGGAGACCCGCCTCACCGGCGACGGGCCGCTGCCCGCGATCACCGCGAACTACCCGGCCTACGTGATCTACACGTCCGGGTCGACCGGGCGGCCCAAGGGTGTGCTGATGTCGCACGCCGGGATCGTCAACCACCTGGCGTGGATGCAGGCCGACTACCCCCTCGGCCCGGGCGAGCGGGTGCTGCAGAAGACGCCGTCCGGGTTCGACGTCTCGGTGTGGGAACTCTTCTGGCCGCTGCTGACCGGTGCGGCTCTCGTCGTCGCGCGGCCGGACGGGCACCGCGATCCCGCTTACCTGCGGGAGGTGATCCGCGCCGAACGTGTCACCGTGGCGCACTTCGTCCCGGCGATGCTCGAGGCGTTCCTCGCCGAACCCGGCTGCGGCGAGACCACGCTGCGGCAGATCTTCTGCGGCGGTGAAGCGCTGACCCCCGCCTTGGCCGAGCGGTGCACGGCAAGCCTGTCCGCGCGACTGTCCAATTTCTACGGTCCGACCGAGTTCGCCGTGGAAGCGAGCCACCACCCGTTCACGTCCGGCGAGTCCACCGTCCCCATCGGACGTCCGGTGTGGAACACCCGCGCGTACGTGCTCGACGGGCGGCTCGACCCGGTCCCGCCCGGCGTGCCCGGCGAACTCTGGCTCGCCGGGATCCAGCTCGCCGACGGCTACCTGCACCGCCCCGGCCTGACCGCCGAACGGTTTGTACCCGACCCCAGTACCCCGGGGGCCCGGATGTATCGCACGGGAGACCTGGTGCGCTGGACTCACACGGGTGAGCTGGAGTACCTCGGCCGCACGGACGACCAGGTCAAGTTGCGCGGGCAGCGTCTGGAGCTGGGTGAAGTCGCCGGCGCGGCGACCCGGCACCCGGGTGTCACGCAGGCTGTCGCCGTCGTGCGCGAGGACGTCCCGGGCGACCGGCGGCTCGTCCTCTACTGCACCGGTGACGCGACCGGCGTCCGAAGCCATCTCGCGGCCGTCCTGCCGGAGTTCATGGTCCCGGCGGCCGTTGTCACCCTGCCGGAGTTCCCGTTGACCCCCAACGGGAAGATCGACCGCCGGGCGCTGCCGGTCCCGGACGCGGAGACCACGTCCTATCGCGCGCCCCGGGACCCGGCCGAAGAGATCCTTTGCGGACTGTACGCCGAACTGCTCGGCGCCGGCCGGGTCGGGATCGACGACGGGTTCTTCGACCTCGGCGGCCACTCGCTGCTGGCGACGCGGCTGATCAGCCGGGCCCGGTCCGCGCTCGGTGTCGAACTGGGCATCCGTGACCTGTTCCAGGCGCCGACCGTAGCCGGGCTCGCGGCCCGGATCGACCACGGCCGGCCGGTCCGGCCCGCGCTGCGCCCGCGTCCGGTGCCCGACCGGATCCCGCTGTCCCACGCCCAGCACCGGCTCTGGTTCCTCAACCAGCTGCACGGCCGCGACGCCGGGTACGCGGTCGTCTGCGCTCTGCGGCTCACCGGGCAGCTCGACCGCACCGCCCTGGCGGACGCGCTGGCCGACGTCACCGGCCGCCACGAGTCCCTGCGCACGATCTTCCCCGAGCTGGACGGCCGTCCGTGCCAGCAGATCCTCGACGTCTCCGAGATTCCCCTGGACGTCCGCACGATCGCCGAGTCCGCTCTGTCCGAAGCACTCGACGCGGCGGCGGCCGCGACCTTCGACCTCACCACCGACCGCCCGTTCCGGCCCGAATTGCTCGCTCTCGGCGAGGACGACCACGTGCTGGTGCTCGTGCAGCACCACATCGTCAGCGACGGCTGGTCGATGGGCCCGCTGGTCCGCGACCTCTCGGCCGCCTACACCGCCCGGTGCGCGGGTGAGCGTCCGAAGTGGACACCGCTGCCGGTCCAGTACCGTGACTACGCCTTGTGGCAGCACGACGTCCTGGGCGACCCGGACGACGACGGCTCGATCCTCGGCGCCGAACTGGCGTACTGGCGCGAGCGCCTCGCCGGGCTCCCGGAGGAACTCACGCTGCCGGCCGACCGGCCGCGGCCCGCCGTGGCCGAGCACCGCGGCGACTCGGTGCCGATCGAGATCGACGCCGGCCTCCACAATGGACTCCGGGACCTGGCGCGCGACGGCGGGGTCACGCTCTTCATGGTGCTGCAGGCCGCGTTCGCCGTGCTGCTGACCCGGCTCGGCGCCGGGGACGACATCCCGATCGGCACCCCGGTCGCGGGCCGCACCGACGAAGCCCTCGACGACCTCGTCGGGTTCTTCGTCAACACCCTGGTCCTGCGCGTGGACACAGCGGGGGAGCCGACGTTCCGCGAGCTGCTCGGCCGCGTCCGCGAGACCGACCTGGGCGCGTTCGCCCACCAGGACGTCCCGTTCGAGCGGTTGGTCCACGAGCTGAACCCGGCCCGGTCCCTGGCGAGGCACCCGCTGTTCCAGGTGCTGTTCGTGCTGCAGAACGCCGACGACGCCGACCTCGACCTGCCCGGCCTGCGGGTCAGCGGCGAGCCGGTCGCGGTGCGGACCGCGGCCTTCGACCTGGCGTTGTCGCTGCACGAGCTGGACCCCGGCCGGGCGTCCGGCATCGGCGGCGGGCTCACGTACCGCACCGACCTGTTCGACCGCTCGACGGTCGACGGCTTCGTGACGCGGCTGGTCCGGCTGCTGACGGCGGCGGTCGCGTCGCCGGACACCCCGATCGGCAGCCTGGAGCTGCTGGCGCCGGGGGAGCGACGACGGCTGCTGGCCGCGCCGGACCCGGTGGACTTCGGGCCGTGGCGTGCGGTTCCGGACCGGATCGCCCGTACCGAGGGTGTCGCGGTCGTCAGTGACGACGGCGAACTCGGCTACGCGGACCTCAACCGGCGCGCCAACCAGCTCGCCCGTCACCTCGGGATCACCCGCGGCACGCTGGTCGGCGTCTGCCTGCCGCGCGGGCCGGAACTGCTCGTCGCGCAGCTCGCCGTCATGCGGGCCGGGGGCGCGTACGTGCCGCTCGACCCGGGTTACCCGGCCGACCGGCTGGCGTTCATGCTCGCCGACGCCGCGGCTCCGGTGGTTATCACGACCACCGCGCTGGCCGCCCAAGTGGCCGGGACCGCTCGGGTCCTGTGCCTGGACACCGAAGCCGCGGCCATCGCGGCCCAGCTCGTCGACGCTCCGCAGGTCGAGCTGAGCCCGCGCGACGCCGCGTACGTCATCTACACCTCCGGGTCCACCGGGACACCCAAGGGCGTGGTCCTCGACCACACCGGGCTCGCCCACCTTTGTGCTTGGTACCACCGCGAATTCGGCGTCACCGCCGCCGATCGGGGCGGGCACGTGGCCGCGCTCGGGTTCGACGCCGCCGTCTTCGAGACCTGGCCGCTGTTGACTGCGGGCGCGTCGGTGCACCTGCCGGCGCAGCGCGTGCTCGACGACACCGGCAGGCTCGCCGAATGGCTCGCCGAGTCCGGGATCACCGTGGCGTTCCTGCCGACGCCCCGGCTGGAGCTCATGCTCGACGAACCCGCGTTCGCCGGCCCGGACCTGCGGGTCGTCGTCGCCGGGGGCGATCGCCTCCGCCGTCGGCCGTCGTCCGGCGACGGCTTCCGGCTGGTCAACGGCTACGGGCCGACCGAGTGCAGTGTGATGGCCACCGGTGGCGACGTCACGCCGGACGGCGACGGCCCGCCGGACATCGGCGAGGCGGTGCCGAACACCCGGGTGTACGTCCTGGACCGGCGGTTGAACCCGGTGCCGGCCGGGGTGCCGGGGGAGCTGTACCTGGCCGGGTCCGGGCTCGCGCGCGGGTATCTCGGCCGGCCGGGCTTGACCGCGGGCGCGTTCGTCGCGGATCCGTTCGGCGGGCCGGGGGAGCGGATGTACCGCACCGGCGACGTCGTGCGGTGGCGGCGTGACAACCGGCTGGACTTCCTCGGCCGGGCCGACCACCAGGTCAAGGTGCGCGGGGTGCGGATCGAGCTGGGCGAGATCGACGCCGTGCTCGGCCGCTGCCCCGGCGTCCGGCAGGCGGTGACGGTGCTGCGTGAAGGCCGGCTCGTCGCCTATCTCGTCGCGGACGCCGGTACCGAGCCGCGGCCGCACGCCGAAGCGTTCCTGCCCGCGAACATGGTGCCCTCGGCGTTCGTCGTGCTGGATGCTCTCCCGCTCACGCCGAACGGGAAGCTCGACCGCACGGCGTTGCCCGCGCCGGTCCGGGCGGTCGCGCCGGTCCGGGCGCCGCGGACCGCCTTGGAGCGCGCCCTGTGCGGGCTGTTCACCGAGGTGCTCGACGTGCCCGAGGTGTCGGTCGACGACGGTTTCTTCGACCTCGGCGGGCATTCGCTGCTCGCCGCGCGGCTGATCAGCCTGATCCGCCGCGAACTGGGCGCCGAGCTGGGCATCCGGGTGCTGTTCGAGACCCCGACCGTCGCCGGGCTGGCCCAGCGGCTGGGCACCGGCACGGCCACGGGCACCGACCGTGACGAGCTGGCCGTCCTGCTGCCGCTGCGGGCGGCCGGCGAGGGGGCGCCGGTGTTCTGCGTCCACCCCGCGGCGGGCATCGGCTGGGTGTACTCCGGGCTGCTGGCGCACGTGGACCGGCCGGTCTACGCGCTGCAGTCGCGCGGCCTGACCCAGCCCGACCGCCGGCCGGCCTCCATCGACGAGCTGGTCAAGGACTACCTCGAGCAGATCCGCCGGGTGCGCCCGCGCGGGCCGTACCACCTGCTCGGCTGGTCGTTCGGCGCGCAGGTCGCGCACGCGATGGCAGCTGAACTGCAGGAACAGGGGGAAGAGGTCGGGTTGCTGGCGATGCTGGACGGCTACCCGCCGACCGGTCCGGCGCCGTCGGACGAGCCGCTCGCCGCGTTGCTGGGCTCGCTCGGGCACGACCTGTCGGCCCGGCCGGACTCGGCGCCCCTCGACCTGCCGGAGTTCCGGTCGATCCTGCTCGCGGACGGCAGCCCGCTGGCCGCTCTTTCCCCGCAGGCGGTGGACGCGCTGCCCGAGGTGTTCGCGCACAACAGCGCGCTCGCCCGGGCGCACCGGCCTGGCGGGTTCGCCGGTGACGTCCTGTTCTTCCGTGCCACGGAAGGGAAACACGCCGATTCTCCGGAGCCGTCGATGTGGGAGCCGTACATCGAGGGGCGGTTGGCGATACACGAGATTGCCGCCCGGCACGGCGAGCTGATGCAGCCGGAAGCGGCGGCCGAAATCGGTCCGGTGGTGGCCGCGCGGCTGGCCGGCCGGTCGTGAGTGTTTAGGGCGGTTAGAACCGCCCTAAACACTCACGACCCAAGCTCAGACCGCCAGGCGGTGGTCCAGGCCCAGGGCGTTCACCAGGTCCAGGGTGCGGAACCGGGTGCGGTCCGGGCCCGCCGGGCGGATCAGGCCGTGCTGGACCAGGCGGCGGACGAACCTCGCGCCGGCCGCTGCCGGGATGCCGGTCAGGCCCGCGACGTCGACCACCGACCAGCCCGCGTCGAGCCCCGTCAGGCGCGCCAGGAGGGAGACTTCGGCCGCGTCCAGGCCGCGGACCGCCGAGTCGAGGGTGTCCCGGAGCCCGGGCAGGTGGTCCGCGGTCAGCGCGAACGGGTCGGTCCGCACGTGCTCCAGCACCGCCGCCGGTTCGTAGACCAGGAACCAGCAGGCGGCCGCCTCGAGCGCGGCCGGGATGCCGTCGAGGCGACGGCAGAGCGCGGCGACGTCCGCGGCGTTGGCCCGGTCCACGGTGAACCCGGGCCGGACCTGGCGGACCTCGCGGACCAGCAGCCGGACCGACGGCACCGCCGCCAGCGCGGCCGGGTCGTCGGTGCCGGGTTCGGGCACGGCGAGCGGCGTCAGCGGGAAGACCCGCTCGCCGGGCAGGCCGAACGGCGCCGGGGCGGTGGCGAGGACCCGCAGCCCGCGGCATTCGCGCAGCAGGACGGCCAGGTCGTCGAGCCGGACGCGGTCCGGTTCGTGCCCGTCGAGCACGAGCAGGGCCGGGCGGTCGCCGACGAGCACGGCGAGTTCGTCGGGGTCGGCGGGCCGGCCGGTTCTCAGCAGCGGCTCCCGCGCAGACGACCACAGCACGACGACGCCGCCGGCTTCGTGCACGCCGCCCGCGACCTCCTGGGCCAGCCGGCTCTTGCCGACGCCACCCAGCCCGGTCACGGTCACCAG
Source organism: Amycolatopsis sp. NBC_00355 (assembly GCF_036104975.1). Lineage (GTDB taxonomy): Bacteria > Actinomycetota > Actinomycetes > Mycobacteriales > Pseudonocardiaceae > Amycolatopsis. The sequence goes on from NZ_CP107982.1 coordinate 97,813, forward strand.
GCGGTGGCTGCCCGCGGCCAGGAGCTCGTGGACGGCCGCGACCTCTTCGTCTCTGCCGAGCAGCGCGTTCAACGGCGTGGGCGGCGGCGCCGGGTCGGCGCACCGGAGCCGCAGGTCACCGGCGGCCGTGTGGCAGCCCGCGGCCTCGAAGTCCGCGCGTTCGCGGCCCCGCAGGCCGAGGCCGTCGGCGATCAGCCGCACGGTATCCCGGCGCGGCCGGTGGGCCCGCCCGGACTCGAGGTCGCGGATGGCGCGAATGCTCACCGTGGACAGGTCCGCCAATTGACGCTGAGTGGCACCGCGTTTTGTGCGATGCGCCTTCAGCAGTTCACCGAATTTCCGCTGCACGAATCGTCCGTTCCTGTCAGCGCCGTTCCCGATCCCGGGGCCCGGCTGTCCGGATGCGGTTTCCACCATGGGACGAGCATCGTGAGCGCGGCTATCCCGGCGGTATCACGGAGCCACCGCGGGGGCGATAACCCGGACGATAACGACGGTGACACCCGCGCGATAGCGGCGCGATGCCGGGCTTTCCTAACGTCGGTGGGGCAGGTAGCGGAGAAATTCATCGGTCAACGAAACGAAAAGAGACGACGGTGCGTATTCTTTCGGCCCTCGGCGCGCTCGCCACGGCGGTTCTCCTCCCGGTCCTCGCCGCCACCACGGCCCAGGCGGCGCCCGCGGACACCCCGTGGCCGGCGACGGCCACCGACACGCCGTGGAGCACCGCCCCGGCCGACACCCCCTGGGCGGCCCCGTCGGACACCCCGTGGAACGCCACCCCGTCCGACACCCCGTGGTCGTGACCGGTAAGCCGGGTTATCACCGCCCTGAACGCCCACGACGACCGGCACCGCGCGCAAGTCGGGCGAACCGGTCAGCTCGGCAGGCCCTGCAGCGCCGCCAGGTCGGCCCGCACCCCGTCGTCCGGCCCGCCGCCGGTGATCCGGTCATGCAGTTCGAGGGCCTCCACCAGCAGCCGTTCCGCCGTCTCCCGGCGGCCGAGGCCGGCGTGCACCAGGCCGAGCCGGTGCAGGATGCGGGCTTCGCCGGCGACGTCGCGGGCCGCGCGGGCCCGGGTCAGCAGCTCCGTCAGCACTTCCGCCGCTTCGTCGTGGCGGCCCTGGCGCATCATGAGCCCGCTGAGCCGGTAGCGCAGCTGCACCTCGACGCGCGCCGTCCCCGTCCGGTCGCAGATCCGCAACGCCTCGGCCAGGTACGCCCCGGCCCGCTCCTCGTCACCCGCGTCCAGCTCGGTCTGCGCGAGCCGGCCGAGCACGTACGCCTCACCGACGGGGTCCCCGGCCACCCGGAACTCGATGAGCGCCCGCTCGAACCGGGCCTGGGCCTGCGGTTCGGCACCGCGGGCCTCGTCGACCAGCGCCAGGTTGCGGTGTGCCATCGCCTTGCCGTGGGCGTCGCCCAGGTCTTCGAACGTCGCCAGCGCGCGGGCGAGCGGCTCGGCCGCGGCGTCCGGCCGGGAACGGCTCAGGTGCAGGGAACCCAGTGAGCACAGCAAGGCCGCTTCGCCGCGGCGGTTGGCCGCCGCGCGCACGGCGGTCAGGGCTTGGCGGTGCGTGCGCTCCCAGTCGTCGAAGTAGCACCGGTTCTCGAACAGCGCGACCATCGTGACGGCCAGGTCCCAGGCCTGCTCGTCCAGGCCGGCCTCGGCGGCCAGCGCGACGATCGAGCACAGGTTGTCCTGCTCGTCTTCGAACCACACCAGCGGATCCGCCAGGATCCGGTCGACGGCGCCGTCGGGCGGCCGCAGCCGGGGCGCCGAGCCGTGCAGCACGGTGAAGTCGCCGCCGTAGATCCGGTTGTGCGCCTCGGAAGCCAGCCCCAGCCAGCCGCTCGCGACGCGGGCGAGCGCCGCGAGCCGGCCGGTCGCCTGCTCGTGCTCGTCGAGCTGCTCGCGGGCGAAGAGCCGGATGAGGTCGTGGAAGCGGTAGCGCGGGCTGCCGTCCCGCTCGACCGCCGAGATCTCCAGCATCTGCGCGTCGACGAGCCGTTCGAGCAGGTCGGCGGCCTGCAGCTGGTCGACCTCCAGCAGCGCCGCGGCCACCCACACCGGGAAGCTGAGCCGGTCCAGGGCGCTGAGCAGCCGCAGCAGGCGCCGGGCGTCGCCGGCCAGGCCGTCGTAGGTCAGCGCGAGGCTGGCCCGCACCATCAGCTCGCCGTGCGCGAGCTCGTCGAGCCGCCGCCGTTCGTCGGACAGCCGTTCCAGCATCCACGCGAGCGACCAGCTCGGCCGGGCGGCGAGCCGGGCGGCCACGATCCGCAGCGCGAGCGGCAGCCCGCCGACGAGCCGGACCAGCGCGGCGACGGCGGCCGGTTCGGCGGCCACCCGGTCCGCCCCGATAATCATCGCGAGCATCCGGGTCGCCTGCTCGGGTTCGAGCACGTCGACGTCCAGCACGCCGGCGCCGGCCAGCCCGGTGAGCCGGACGCGGCTGGTCACCAGCACGACGCAGCTGGCCGTGCCCGGCAGCAGGTCGCGGACCTGGCGCTCCGACCCGGCGTCGTCGAGCACCACGAGCATCCGCTTGCCCGCCAGCCGGTGCCGGTACATCTCCGCGCGTTCGTCGACCGAGCCGGGCACGGCCGGGCCGGGGACGCCGAGGGCACGCAGGAACCGGCCGAGCACGTCGAGCGGGTCGGCCGGGTGGGCGCGGGTGCCGCCGAGGTCGCAGTAGAGCTGGCCGTCGGGGCAGTGGTCGTCGGCGATCCGGTGCGCGATGTGCACCGCGAGCGCGGTCTTGCCGACGCCGGGCTTGCCCGCCAGCACCACCACGGGGGTCGCGCGGCGGCCCGGGTGGCCGAGCAGCAGCCGTTCGGTGTGCTCGATGAGCGCGTCGCGGGCGGTGAAGTCGGCGATGTCGGTCGGCAGCTGGAACGGCACCACCGGCGGGTGCGCCGGCGCCGCGGGCGCGTCGGGGGCCGGGCTCCGGCGCAGCCCGGCGTCGTCGGCCAGGATCGCGGACTCCAGGCGGCGCAGCTCGTCGCCGGGCTCGAGGCCCAGCTGCTCGACGAGCAGTTCGCGGCCGGCGCGGTAGGTCTCCAGCGCCTCGGCCTGGCGCCCGGACCGGAAGAGCGCGAGCATCAGCTGGCCGCGCAGCCGTTCCCGCAGCGGGTTCGCGGTCACCTGGCTCGCCAGCTCGCCGATCAGCTGGTGGTGCCGGCCGAGCCGCAACCCGAGTTCGAAGTGGGCTTCGAGGGCGTTGAGCCGTTGCTCTTCGAGGTGGCTGGCCTTGGCCTCCAGCAGCCGGCTGCCGGTGCCGCTCAGCGCCGGGCCGCGCCACAGCGCGAGCGCCGCGTCGAGCATCCGGGACGCGTCTTCGAGCTGACCCGCGCGGGTCAGCTCGGCCGAGCCGGAGACCAGCTCGGCGAACGTCCGGGCGTCGAGCTGCCCGTCGGCGACCAGCAGTTCGTAGCCGGGGCCGCGGGTGACCAGCGTGTCGGGGCCGACGGCGTCGGCCAGCGCGCGCCGCAGCCGGGAGACGCAGATCTGGACCTGCGTCCGCGCCGTCGCCGGGGGATCGTCGTACCAGATGGCTTCGATGAGCTGGTCCAGGCTCACCACCCGGTTCGCGTCGACCAGCAGCGTGGCGAGGACGATCTGCTGGCGGCCGGGCGGGATGCGGAGCTCGCCGCCGGCGACGGCCCGGATCTCCAGGGGGCCGAGGATGCGGTAGACGGGCTGCTCGCCGGACGGCCCGCTCGTCGAACTCACACTGTTCCTCAATGCCTGTTCCGTGGCCGGAGAGGGCCGGGCTTCCCGCCTCACCCGACCGCTCGTGAATTTCCCCCGGAACGGAAGTCTGTCTTCTGGACCGAGATAAGCCCATAGTCCGAAAGCGTGAAGCTGTCGACGAAGGCGGTATTTGTACGCCCGCCGTTCGGCCCAGTCGTGGTTATGTCGCCGACCGTCACCACCTCACCGTGCGTCACCGTCACTCTGTGCAGGGTGTGCCGCCGGTTCGGCCGGGCCGCACGGAATCGCTCGATGGCACCGCGACCCTGTAACGGCGCTATTCCGGGATAGTGCAAAACGGCGTCGGCGGTGAAAAGGGAACCGTATCCGTCGAAGTCCTCGATATCGAGGTAGTGGTAGCTGAGCCGCACGTGGTCGATTCCGAGTGCGACGGCGCCGGCACTCGGCCGGGCGTGTTCCCCTGCTCCCGCAGGCGCCATTTCGGCGTCCCTCCACTGAGTCGTCCCGTGGTCGGCCCCGCCACCGGACGGCGGGTGCGCCCAGTCTGGCCGGGGCGGCTTGCGGGCCGCTATCCGCGGGCTATCCCGGCGACTCCGATCGTGGCAGCCGTCCCTGTTGGCACGCAGGGCAGTTTTTTCCAGTTAGACGGACAACGTGTCAGTATCCGCCTGGGCCACGTCCGGGAGGTGTCTCCGGGGAGAGAAACCGTCCCTGCGCACACCCCGCCGTATCCCGGTGATCCTCGTGCTGGGCGCGTAGCGGTGTGGCGCCGACGCGGGTGTTCACGAACCGCGGAGGTGAGCGCGGTGTGCCTCGCCGGACGTGCGTTCCGGTGCGCGGCGACACGGGATCGGTGATCAGCGGCCCGCACGTGGCGACATCCGGGCGGCGGCCGCGCCGACTTCAGCCGCGTTGGCGCAGCAGTTCCGCGGCGACCGAGTACGGCGGGGCCGCCGCCGTCGAACGGGCCGCGTGCGCGACGATCGCGTCCTGGAGGAACCGGTTGTCCGCCGGGCGGGGGTAGGCGGCGTAGACCTCCCGCAGGGAGTCCGCGTCGACGTCGGCGAAACGGCCCGCGTCGGTGAAGACCCCCCGGTGGGTCAACGAAGTCAGGAGCCCGCACCGGTCGGCGATGCCCAGCGACGAGTGCAGGGCGATCGCCTCCCAGACGCGGCCGACGTCGGCGGCCGCGACGCCGTGCTCGGTCAGCACCGCGGCGGCCAGGTCCGCGCCCTCCACCTCGAACCGGGCCCGGCCGGCCGCCCGGGAGCCCAGCCCCAGGTCGTGCAGCACGCAGGCGGCGAAGAGCAGATCTTCGTCGTAGGCCGCGTCGGTCACGCTGCCTTCCCGCCGCGCCACCAGGCGGGCGAACAGGAAGCTGCGGACGCTGTGGCCGGCGATCGGGGCGCTCTCCGACTCCTGGGCAAGGCGGAGGCTCGCCTCGGCGAGCGGGCCGGCGGGCAGGGTGAGTACGTCGTTCATGTCTCGACCGTAGGAACCGGACGCGACCTGCGGAAGTGGCCCGAGTGCCCTTCGGCGCTATGATCGGGCCATGACGATGGAGCGGCACCGGGTGGCGGTTCTCGTGCTGCCCGGCGTGCCGGCGCTCGAATTCGGCATCGCGACGCAGATCTTCGCGATGGATCCGTTCTACGAGATGACCGTCTGCACGAACGGCGGCCCCGGGCCGGTGCCGGGCGCGGGCTTCACCGTCACCGCCACGGCCGGCCTCGACGCGCTGGCCGCCGCCGACACCGTGCTCGTCCCGGGGTTCGAGGACGTCGAGACCCCGCCGGCCGCCGGCGTCCTGGCCGCGCTGGGAGCGGCGCACCGCCGCGGCGCCCGGCTCGTCTCCATCTGCACCGGCGCGTTCGCCCTCGCCGCGGCCGGGCTGCTCGACGGACGTCCCGCGACCACGCACTGGCAGTACGCCGACGTCCTGCGCCGGCTGTACCCGCGCGTCGAGGTGCGGCCGAACCGGTTCTACATCGACGACGGCGACATCCTCACCTCCGCCGGCGTGACCGCGGGCGTCGACCTGTGCCTGCACCTGGTGCGGCTCGACCAGGGTCCGGCGGCCGCCAACAGCCGCGCGCGGTTCCTGGTCGCCCCGCCGCGGCGCGCCGGCGGGCAGGCGCAGTTCGTCGAGCAGCTGCGCGCCGAAGCGACGGGCGACCGGCTGGCCCCGCTGCGGAGCTGGATGCTCGGCAACCTCGCGGAGGACCTCAGCATCGACGTCCTCGCGCGGCGCGCCCTCGTGTCCCGGCGGACGCTCATCCGCCGCTTCCGCGAGGAGACCGGGACGTCGCCGATGGCCTGGCTGGCCGACGCGCGCGTCGACCGCGCGCGCGAACTGCTGGAGACGACCACGCTGTCGGTCGAACGCATCGGCCGGCGCACCGGGCTCGGCGCGCCGTCGTCCGTCCGGGCGGCCTTCCACCGGCACATCGGCACGTCACCGCAGGAGTACCGGACGCTGTTCCGCCACGGCACCCAGCAGCCGGACCCCTGACCCTCAGGCGGCGAGCCGGGGGAACAGCGCTTCCGCGGCCGCGCGGTCGACGTCGGTGAAGTGCTCGGCGCCCGGCCCGTCGTAGGCGGTGAGGTTCTGGTCGAACTGCCCGCGCCACTCCTTCGGGGCGAAGGGGAAGTCGCTGCCGTAGAGGACGTGTCCGGGCGCGGCGAAGGCGAACAGCGAGGGCAGGGCGGTCGGCGTCGCGGAGAGCGCGGTGTCGAAGTAGAACTTCCGCAGCCCGGCCAGGATGCCCTCCGGTGTGGTGCCGGGGTTGAACATCGCCGCGCCGGTGAAGCGGTGCGCGGCGAACGGCAGGAAACCGCCGGCGTGCGACAGGATGACGCGCAGTTCCGGGTGCCGGTCGAACACGCCGTGGGCCACCAGGTCGAGCGCCGTGCGCGTGGTGTCGAACGGGAAGTCCAGCAGCGGGCTGGGCAGGCCGTCGAGGCGGGGGATCGGCGGCTCCGCCGGGTGGACGAACACCACGGCGCGGCGGGCGGCCAGTTCCGTCCACAGTGGCTCGTAGGCCGGGTCGCCCAGGTAACGGCCGCGGGCGTTGGACAGCAGGACCACGCCGTCGGCGTGCAGTTCGTCCAAGGCGCGGACGGCTTCGGCGACCGCGCCGTCGAAGTCCGGCAACGGAAGCACGGCGAAGTGCCCGAAGCGGTCCGGGGTGTCCTTGACCAGTTCCGCCTGGAAGTCGTTGGTCTCGCGAGCCAGGTCGCGGGCCGCGGCGTCGTCACCGAAGTGGACCCCCGGCGCGCTGATGGACAGCACTCCGGTGGTGATCCCGGCTTCGTCCATCATCGCGGTCGCGGCGCCGGGGCTCCACGAGGGCATCGGCCACCCGCCGGCGGTCTGGCCGCTGTTCTCCAGCGCCGCCAGGTAGCGGGGCGGGAGCAGGTGCTGGTGCACGTCGATCCGGCCGGTCATGGTATCTAGCCTCCTAATAGCTAGGTTGCTAACTATTACTTTGCTAGGCTAGCCCGCATGACGACGACCGGCAACAAACCACCCACCGCCGCGGAGGTCGACGAGGTCGTGCAGGCGGCCGACGCGGTGTTCTTCGCCATGAGGAAGGCCCGGTCGGCGGGTGCGGACCGGGACGGCGGGCTGTCGCTGCCGCAGGTCACCATGCTCGAGCCGCTGGCGACCGAGCCGGAGCTGCCGGTCGGGCGGCTCGCCGCGGCCGCCGACGTCTCCATTCCCACGGCCACCCGGATGCTCCAGCAGCTCGAAGGCGCCGGCGTGGTGGTGCGCCGGCGGTCACCCCAGGACGAGCGCAAGGTGCTGGTGGCGTTGACGGCGGACGGCGGCGAGCGCCTGAAGCGGCTGCTGGCGCGCCGGCGTGAACGTCAGGCGGCGGCGTTCGCCGTGTTCACGCCGGCGGAGCGCAAGCAGCTCGCCTTCCTGCTCCGGAAGCTCGTGCCGGTGATCGACGTCGTGTCAGCTGGTGCGGCGCGCGACGTTCAGCCCCTCCACGACGAAGCGCGCCCGGCCCGACGGGAGAGCGTGTGACGGCCAGGACACCGTCACCGTGGCCGTCTCGCCGGGCAGCAGCCACAGGTAGTTCTCGCTGCAGCGCAACGGAAGCACCCGCTCGTCGGTGCGGGCGTCGCGAGCCGAGACGCGGGCGCCCGCGGTGACCACGCGCCCGGTGTTCTTCAGGGTCACCACGGCCTCGCCGCGGTCGCCGTCGCGCCGGACCGGGCCGGCGTGCAGCGAGACGTCGGCCGGGGTCTTGGTCAGCTCCCGCGCGTCCGCCGGGGTGCGGTAGCGCCAGTAGACGTTGCGCGACAGCTCGGCGCCGTCCCGTCCGGCGAGCCGCAGCCGCAGCAGGTGCAGGGCCGGCAGGGCGTCGGTGAACGGGACCGTGAAGGCCGCCGCGACCGAGGACGCGGGCACCGGGACCGCGGCGGTCACCGGGGTGCCGAGCGAGCGCCCGCGCAGGTCGAGCAGCTCGGCGTGCACCGTGGCGTCGTCGAGGTTCCGCGCGGTCTGGTTGACCGCGTGCACCTGCCAGTCCGACAGCCGCGCCTGCACGTGGAGCGGCTCGCACCCCTTGCGCGCGCCGTGGAAGCTGCCGTTGGTGTCGAGGTCGTAGTCGTAGGTCTGCCAGACCGTGCTGTGGTGCGCCGGGTGCGACATCCACAGCAGCACGCCCGACGCGTCGTCCCACAGCGCGGCGTTGTAGGCCTCGAAGATCGCCCGCATGCTCTCGTAGTTGACGAGCTGGGCCTTCGCGCATAAGTCGTCGAGCGAGGTCCCCGGCCCGAACCGGTCCTCGATCGCGCCGCGGTAGGTGTCCGGGTTCTGGCCGCCGCGGGTGCACCAGTCGTGGTGGAACCAGACGTCGCCGATCGGCCACGACGGCTGGTCGCCGGCCAGGCGCCGCATGCTCTCCGCGACCGGCACGGTCGGCAGGCCGATCTCGCTGTGGAACCCGTAACTGCCGATCGAGTAGGTGTCACCGTCGAAGTAGCGCGCGGGGTCGATCCACGAGTACGGCCCGTGCCCGGTGACGACGCCGCCCGCCGAGTTGCCCTGGTACCACAGCTCCGGCTGCTGGGCCGCGAGCATCTTCCGCAGCCCGGCGTCCATCGCGGCGGGCGGGTCGCTCTCGTTGGTGGCGCACCAGACCACAATGGACGGATGGTGCCGGTAGCGCACGACGGTGTCCGTCGCGATGGTCAGGAAGACGTCGTTGTCCGGCGGGAAGATCGCGTCCCCGGCCCAGAAGTCGTTCCACACCAGGATGCCGTTCTCGTCGCAGGCGGCGAAGAACTCCTCGCGGTTGCTGGATCCGACCCAGTTGCGGATCATCGTGAAGTTCATGTCGCGGTGCAACGCGACGGCGTCGGCCATCCGGTGGGGGAGCACCCGGCGCAGCAGCTCGTCGAAGCCCCAGTTGCCGCCCTTGGCCAGCACGCGCACGCCGTTGACGCCGATCTGCAGCGGGGTGCCGGAGTTGCTCACCTTCTTGACGTCGGTCCAGGTCGCGCCGTCGTCGGAGACCTGCACGGTGAAGGTCAGCGCGTACGCGGTCTCCCAGGTCAGCACCACGTGGTCGAACGCCGCCGGCGCGCCCAGGTCCACCTGTATCCACTGGTTGTCGGAGTAGCCGGACGACCAGCGCGTGTCGTCGCGTCCGTCCACGGCGTTGGGGGCGCGGTCGTTCCCGTTGTCCTCCGACGACGCCGTCGCGGTCTTGCCCTGGGCCAGGTCCGGCCCGGAACCATCCACAACGGACAGTGTCCACAGCGAGATGCCGTAACCGGTGGCGCGCTTCCCGCCCTGGATCCGCAGGTAGCGCGCGGTGGTCCGGTCGAACTCCACCGTCTGGGGCGGCGAGTGGTCCGTGGCCGGGTCGATCACGATCGGCTGGGTCGCGGTGTAGCCGAACTGCCGCAGTCCCACGTGGACGGTCCGGAGGTCGCTGACCTGGCTGCCGACGCTCGCCGTGGTCGTCAACGGGTGCAGCTTCGGGTCGCCGTACCCGTTGGGCCACCACAGTTCCGGGCGCCGCAGCCGCAACGCCGGGTCGGTCGCCGGGCTGAAGGTGACGTCGGTCGCCGCACCCGCCGCGAGGGTGACGCGGCGGCTGACCCGGGCGCCCGCCAGCTCGGCGGCGACCGTCACGGTCCGGGCCGCCGAGGACGCGTTGCGCACCGGCACGACCAGGGTCACCTCGGCGACCGACGTGTCGGGCAGGTTCGGCAGCCGGGTGTCGACACGCGGTTCGCCGAGCACGGCGTCGCCGGTCGAGCGCAGCCGGACGTGGTTCCAGATGCCCGCGCCGCGGTCGCGGACGCCGGGCATCCAGTCCCAGCCGCTGATCGAGATGTAGCCGGGCAGGTCCTGCTGCTCGGCGTTGGAGTTCAACGTCGAGACGCCGTCCGGCCCCTTGTCGCCGGGGTTGCCCGGGTGCGGCATCGGGTCGATCCGCACGGCCAGCGCGTGCGCGTCCTTCCCGCGCAACGCCGTGGTGACGTCGAAGGCGGCCCGCGCGACCGGGTGGGTGAGCGAGCCGACGGCGGTCCCGTCGACCCAGACCTCGGCGTGGTGGTCGATCCCGTCGAACTCCAGCCAGACGCGGCGGCCGGCGTCGAACCCGCGGGGCAGCGTGAACTCGCGGCGGTACCACCAGCTGTGCCGCGAAAGCGCTTCCGGGGCGCGCATGTTGCCGAACCCGGACGTCGGCTCGGGCAGCTTGCCCCGCTCGACCAGCGCCGTGTGCACAGTGCCGGGCACGGTCGCGGGCAACCACGTCGACGTGTCGACACCGGCGCGAGCGAGCGCGGCGCCGTCGGCGGCCGGCAGCCGCGAGTCCATCGTCAGCGTCCAGCCCGACTCCAGCGCGACCGTGCCGTCCGCCGCAGTGACCAGGCCGGGCGGCCGGGTGGTGTGCCTGCCCCAGTCGGTCCAGCCGGTGACGTCCGGCCGTGGGTGGTCGGACCGGCCGTACACCTCGAAAGCGTTGACACCCAAGGGGTTCGCGTTCGCCTGCTGCTTCGCCGTGAGCCGGACCCAGCGGGCCGTGACCGGCTTCGCCAGCGTGACTTCCACGCGGCCGCCGGGGGAGTCGGTGGCGTCGTGGACGCCCTGCCAGGTGCGGCCGTCGGCCGAGACGTCGAGGCTGAACGCGACCGCGCAGCTGGACAGCACCTCCCAGCCGGTGGTGTTCAGGAACGGGTTGATCCCGGACGCCGGGGTGAACACCGGGTCCGCGGCGGTGGCCTCGAACACCAGCACCACCGACTCGATCCGGCACGCGGCCTGCAGGTCCACGGCGATCCACTGGGGATCACCCGCACCCGCCCGCCAGCCCGAGCCCTTCACACCGGTCTCGGCCAGGCCGTCCACGGCGAACCACGCCGGCGTCGGCGCGTACGCCGTGGAGGACACCGTCACCGGCCGGTAGCGGGCCAGGTCGGTCGCCTGCTGGGCCTCGGCCGCGGCGGGGAGCGCGGCCGGCACCCCGAGCGCGGCGAGCAGCACGGCGTTGGACTGCAGGAACCTACGACGGGACAGACCGCTCACGGCCAGGGGCTCCTATCGGGAGAGCTTGAGATCGACGAACCGGGGCCGGTTGTTGTCGATGTTCGCGTAGAGGTCGGCCAGCTTCTCGCTGTTGGTGTTGTAGGAGATGACGAGCTCCCCGGGCCTGCTGATCTCGGGGTGCGCCGCGACGTTGTAGGTGTAGCGCCCGTTCCCGGCCTCAGGCGCGGTGTAGATCGTCTCGCCGCCGGTGAACGGCCCGATCGGGCTGCTCGCGTGATAGGCGTGGATGGTGCTTTCCAGGCCCGAGCCGAACGTCGTGAGCAGGTACTCGCCGCCGACGGGCGTGACGCCGAACGAGCTGCCGACGTTGCCGAGCAGCCGCGCCGACGCCGCCGGGTCGGCCGACCAGCCGTCCGCGGCCCGGAACTGCCACGGCCCGTCGAGCCGGCCGATCGGGGCGCGCGCGACGTGCAGGTACTTCGTGAAGCCTTCACCCTCGACGCCGTAGATGTAGGTCCATCCGCCGTCGCGCATCAGTTCGGTGCCCCACTGGACGTTACCGGCCGAAGCCACGTCGGTGAGCTTCTCCAGGCGGAACGTGTAAGGGTCGAGCGTCGCCAGCTTGGTCTTCGTCCAGGCGAAGTTGAACGGCGGCGGGTCGTCGGTCGGCGCCTGCTCGAACTCGATCACCCGCAGCTTGCCGCCGTCGACGATGCCGTCGCCGTTCCAGTACCAGTAGTCGTTCGGCTCACCCGGGCTGTTCGGCGTCGGGCCGACGAGGGACTTCGGGTGTCCCGGCGGACCGGGTGCGATCGTGGTGAGGATGTGCTTCGCGTCCGGTGTGGACAGTACAGCCGAGTTGTGCGTGAACGGCGACGACTCCGGCAGGCTGTCGTCGGCGCGCACGGGCCCGAAGAAAGTGTCGTTGTACAGCCAGACGTCCAATCCGGACGGCAGCCGCGTCGAGTAGGTGCCGTCGGCCGCGGCCCAGCCGACGCCGGGGCGGCGGCCGAAGTCCTGCCAGCGCTGGGTGAGTGCGGTGTCGGCGGTGGCGCCGAGAATCCGAAGTGGACGGTCGGTCGCGGCGGCGGGTCCGGCGATGGCGAGGGACGCGGTGACGGCGGCGGACAGTGCCAGGGTGCGGCGGAACTTCACGGGTCGCTCCTCAGGTGTCCTGGTGCTGATTGACAACGTTGGCAACGCGGCTCAGTCTCGGTCGGCGTTGTCAGCGTTGTCAATGGCCAGGACCGGACAGAACCGCAGTCCGGTGCGGGTTCCGAACCGGCCGCGGGCTCGCTGGGGGCGTCGGCTCAGTGCTCGGCCGGGCGCAGCGCGACACCTCGGCCTTCGCCCGACCCGCGCGGCACGAGCGTGGTCGGCAGGACCACCCGCCGCGGGCGGGAACGGTCGCCGTCGAGGCGGGCGAACAGCAGCTCCGCCGCCCGTTTTCCCAGCTCGCGGGGGTCCTGCGCGACCACCGTGACGCCCAGTACCTGGGCCAGCTCCGAGTCGTCGAAGGCCACCAACGCCGTCTGTGGTGCGCCGGACTCGGCGATGGCCCGGGCGACGCCGCCGACCAGCCGCGGGTTGTCGGCGAACAGCGCCGTCGGGGCGTCGGGTGCGGCCAGCAGCTCGGCCGCGGACCGGTGGGCCGCCGCCGCGTCGACCGCGTCCGTGCGGACCGCGTGCGGTTCGAGGCCGGCTTCGGCCAGTGCCGCGCGGAAGCCGCGCAGCCGCTCCCGCGCCGTGTGGATCACGGGGGAGTGGCCGACGTAGGCGATCGCCCGGTGGCCCTGGCCGAGCAGGTGCGTCACGGCCTGCCCGGCGCCCTCGGCGTGGGCGGCCAGCACGCAGTCCACCGGCAGCCGCCGCGGCGGGCGGTCGGCGAACACGATCCGCGTGCCGACGTCCAGCTCCGGGCGCAGGTGGTCGTGCCGGCGGTCGGCCGACACCACGATGAGCCCGTCGAGGCGGCGCTCGACGAACGTGCCGAGCAGCCCGCGTTCGCGCGCGGGATCCTCGTCCGAGCCGGCGACGAGGGTGGTGAACGACCGCGCCGTGGCGACCTGTTCGATCGCGCTGAGCATCCCGGCGTAGAACGGGTCGGCCAGGTCCGCGGCCAGCACGCCGATGCCGCCGGCGGGCCGGTCGGTCCGCCGCAGGCCCACCGCGTTGCTGTTCGGCCGGAACCCGAGCCGGCGGATCTCGGCCTGGACGCGGCCGCGCACGTCGTCGCTGATGAACGGGTAGTTGTGCACCACCCGCGACACCGTCTTGACGCTCACCGACGCGGCCGACGCGACGTCGCGCATGGTGGGCCGCCCGGTGGGCGCCGGGCCACGCCGGCCGGCCGCCGGCCGCTCCGCATCCGAGGCTCGCGTCACGGCGGCGACCCTACCTCAGGCCCGGAGCCTTTGTCGGGCAACAGGATTCACCGCGAACCGGCGCCGCGGGCCAGTCGGTGCGATGCTGGCGGGATGACCGATCCGCGGCGGGAACTCGAGCGAATCCGGGACGGCGACGGCCCGGGCTCCGGCCACGCCCGGGCGGCGCTGACCGCCGAGACCCCGGAAGAACGGCTCCGCGCCACCATGCTCGCCCTGACCCTCGGACGGGGCGCGGACCGCAGCACCTGCCCGTCCGACGCGGCCCGGGCGGTCGCCGACGACTGGCGTCCGCTGCTGCCGCGGGCCCGGGACGTGGCGCGAGAGCTGGCCCGCGCCGGTGAGGTGCGGGTCACCCAAGGGGACCGCACGCTCGACCCGGACGGCGAATGGCGCGGGCCGATCAGGATCCGGCTCGCCGATGGCTGAGCCGGAGCGCACGCCGGACGGACGCTTCGTCGTCGTCGACGGCCGGCGCTGGCGGGCCACCGACCCCGACATCCCGGAGGACGCGGCGGCCCGGTTGCGCAGCTTGCTGATGCGGGCCCGCCGGGACGTCGGCGCGGCCCGGCGCGGCCGGGACGTCGACGCGGAACGGGAGGCCCGGTCCCGGGTGCATGCGGCGAAGGTCGCCTTGGGCGAGCGTGGCACTCCCTGGTGGGACCAGGATGCCGAGCAGCGGCGGCAACGCTGGCAGCACGGCCTCGACGTCCTGGACTGAACCTCGGCCGAAGCCGGCACCCGGCCGGCGCCACGTCGTAGTGCCGCGCGTCGCAGGCCGTCCGGCGCCGGAACGAGGCTCGCCTGCTGAACCCTGCCGAACCCGCCGAACCGCCGGCCGCGCCGAACCCGCCGGACCGCCGGCTGCGCCGAACCGCCGGGCTCCGCCCGCCCCGCCGAACCGCCGGCCCCGCCGAACCGCCGGCCCCGCCGAACCGCCGGCCCCGCCGAACCGCCGGCCCCGCCGAACCGCCGGCCCCGCCGAACCGCCGGCCCCGCCGAACCGTCGGCCCCGCTGGCCTGCCGAACCGCCGGCCCCGGTCGCCGGGTCTCGGACGCGGGACGTCAGCGGTCGGCGACCGGGTCGTGCTCGTGTCGCGGGCCGAGGACGCGCAGCATCTCCAGGGCGTCCGTGCCGCCGGGTGGTGGGGTGAAGACCCGCAGCCGCTGGTCCGCCGCCGGGGTCGCCAGCGTCTCGCAGTCGAACTCGATGCCGCCCAGCTCCGGGTGCCGCAGCCGGTAGCGGTGGGCCCGGCGGACCGCGACCTCGTGCCGGTCCCACAGCTGCGTGAACTCGGGACCGGCCGCTTGCAGCCGGCCGAGCAGCGTGCGTGACGCCTCGTCGTCGCCGCGGCGGGCGACGGCGGCGCGCAGGTCGGCGACCAGCTCGCGGCCGTGCTGCTCGTGCTCCTCGGCCTCGAAGTGGCCGCGGACGCGCGGCTCGGTGAACCAGCGCAGGACGATGTTGCGGTCCTCCCGGGCCACCGTGCACACGCACCCGAACAACGCCAGCGCCAGGTCGTTCTGGGCCAGCAGGTCACCCAGGTCGCTCAGCACCTGGACCGGCACGCCGTCGAGGCGGTCGAGCAGGTACAGCAGGCCCGGGCGCAGGTACTCGCCGGCCCGCGCACCCTCCGGCGGGCGGTGCCCGGCGAGCAGGTACAGGTGGTCCCGCTCGTCGGTGGTCAGCCGCAGCGCCCGGGTCAGCGCGGCCAGCAGCTGCTCCGACGGCTGCGGGCTGCGGGCCTGCTCGAGCCGCATGTAGTAGTCGGCCGACATCCCGGCGAGCACCGCGACCTCCTCGCGGCGCAGGCCCGGCGTCCGCCGCCGCGGCCCGTCGACCAGGCCGACGTCCCGCGGGGTCAGCCGGCTCCGGGACCGGCGCAGGAAATCGGCGAGCTCGGCGCGGTGCATTCCCATGTGCTCATGGATAGCACCGATCGCCGGTGCGGATCATCGGACCGCGAGTCCTAGGCGGACCGCTCCGTTCCCGGGACGCCGGAATCGGAGCACGGTCGTGGGGTGACCGAGACGAAGAAGATGAAAGCGGTGCGGTTCCACGAATACGGCGGGGTCGACGTCCTGCGGGTCGAAGACGTGACGCGCCCGGTGCCCGGCCCCGGGCAGGTGCTGGTCGAGGTCCGCGCGGCCGGGATCCAGCCGGGTGAGGCGATGATCCGGGAAGGCGCGCGGCACGAGCGCTGGCCGGCGGTGTTCCCGTCCGGGCAGGGCAGCGACCTGGCCGGCGTCGTGGTCGAGACCGGTCCCGAGGTGCGCGGGGTCGCGGTCGGCGACGAGGTCCTCGGCTTCACCCACGAGCGGGCGAGTCACGCGGAGTTCGCCGTGGTCGACGACGTCCGGCTGACGCCGCGACCGGCGGGGCTGCCCTGGGACGTGGCCGGGTCGCTGTACGTCGCCGGGACGACCGCCTACGCCACCGTGTTCGCGGTCGACCCCGCGCCGGGTGACACGGTCGTCGTCTCCGGCGCGGCCGGCGGGGTCGGGTCGCTGGCCGTGCAGCTCGCGCGGCGGACCGGCGCCACGGTGATCGGGCTGGCGAGCGAGCCGAACCACGCGTGGCTGACCGGCCACGGGGTCGTCCCGGTCGGCTACGGGGACGGGGTGGCCGATCGGATCCGGCAGGCCTCCGGCGGGCAGGTCGACGCGTTCATCGACACGGTCGGCGACGGTTACGTGGCCCTGGCGGTGGAGCTGGGCGTGCGGCCCGAGCGGATCGACACGATCCGCGACTGGCGGGCCGCGGTCGGGATCGGCGCGCGGACCGCCGGCGAAGGCGCGGCGGCCTGCGCGGTCGTGCTCGGCGAGCTGGCCCGCCTCGCCGCGCGCGGGCAGCTCGAGGTGCCGATCGCCCGGACCTACCCCCTGGCGCGGGTCCGGGACGCCTTCCGCGACCTGGACCGGGGGCACACGCACGGCAAGATCGTGCTCCGGCCGTGACGACCTTTCCCCCGGTCACGACGTGGTCAGCTCCGGGGGAGCTCACCGCCGGCCAGGGTGCGGTCGAGGAGCGGGAACAGCCGATCCCAGTGGCGCTGCAGCGCCACCGGGTTGAACGCGTCGGTGTCGGACATGGTGTAACCGTGGACGGAGCCCGGGTAGATCTCGGTGCTGTAGGCGGCACCGGTGGCGTCCAGGGCCCGGTTGAGCTCGTCGACCGCCTCGGGCCGCATGTCGTTTTCGGACAGCCCGAAGTGGACCTCGGCGGTGAGCTTCGCCAGCAGGCGGTGCGGGCTGTCGGGTCCGTCGGTGACGAGGAAACCGGGGTGGAACCCGGCGACGGCGGCCACCCGCTCCGGACGGGCCGCCGCGGTGCGCAGCGCCAGGGCGCCGCCGATGCAGTAGCCGATCACCGCGGCCGGTCCGGCGCCGACCTCGGGCTGGGTGGTGAGGAACCCCAGGTAGGCGTCGGCGTCGCGCAGGATGCGCTCGGTGGTGTGGTCCGCCAGCAGGGGCATCAGCCGGGCGATGATCGCGGGCCGGATCTCCTCGCCGATGTGCTCGGGGAGGTCGACCACCGGCGCCGGGCCGTGGCGGTAGTAGAGGTTGGGGACGAGCACGTAGTACCCGTGCCCGGCCAGTTCGCCGGCCTTCTGTTCGAGCTCGGGCCGTAGGCCGAAGGCGTCGGAGTACAGCAGCACCGCCGGGTGGCGCGCGCCGTCGCCGGGGAAAGCGGCGAAGGCGTCGGCCCGGCCGTCGGCGGTGGGTACGTGCAGGGTCTTGGTGGGCATCGTTCTCCGGTCGTGGTCGGGGTGTGGAGCGTGCGATCGACCCGACGGCGGCGGTGCCCGCGCGGCGCTCAGAAGAGTACCGGGTGACCCGTCTGTGTGTGGCGCGAGGCCGGCCCGGTAGTCATACCCGACAGCATAACTCGGAAGAGTGACGCCGTGCGTGCGTCCAGGTGACGGCGAGGCGAAACGGTCATCGCCGGACCAGGTGGCCGTCATTTCGTGGTGGTAACGAATTGCGCCATCGGAGTCACCGGCATCGGCGCTCGGGTGGCGTCCCTTCAACGATTTCCCCGCGCGGCATACGCTTTTCTTCCGGTACTGAGAAATCGCGAAAAAGAATCGAGGAACGTTCATGCGAAGACGCATGCGTGCGCGCCGCCTGGGGGCGGCAGCCTTGCCCCTCGTGCTCGTGGCCGCGGCCTTCCCGCTGCCCGCGGCGGCCGACCCCGCCCCGCCGGCGGCCCCGTCGGCTCTGACGAAATCGGTGCAGGACACCGGATCCCCGGCGGACCACGGTGCCACCGCGAACTGGGTCATCGGCTACGACGACCACGCGAGCGCCACCGGCGCCGCGGCCATCACCGACGTCGTCGGCGCGGGGCAGTCCTACCGGTCCGGCTCGCTGCACGCGCCGCCCGGGTGGACGCCGTCGTGGTCCACCGACGGCAGCACCTTCACCGGCACCGAACCCGCTTCCGGCGTCACCGCCGTCCGCGCGACGAACCCGCGCTCCGGGCCCGACGCGACCTCGCTGTCCGGCTCGCTCACCCCGCCCGTGCAGGCGGTCACGACCGCGACCGGCGGCGACGGATTCACCCCGCTGCTGAACCGCACTCCCGACGGCACGCTGCAGGCGTGGAACATCTACCACCACGTCAACACCGTCAACCAGAAGCTGGTGTGCACCGACGTCGGCACCGGCCAGCGCTGCCCTGGCGGCCCGTGGCCGAAGCCGCTCAACACCGCGCCCGGCCCGCTCGGCAACGGCAACACCGGCGACATCGCCAGCACCCTGACCCCGCAGTACGTCCGGAACCCGGCCGCGCCCGCGCAGGTCTACTACCCGGCCCTCACGGCCACGTCGGTCGGGGTCGGCTGCCTCGACCTGGCCGCCGCGGCGAACTGCGGGTACTGGCCGCTGACGGCGACCGGCGGTTCCCCGTCCGCGGTCAACAGCATCGCGGGCCTCGTCGAAAGCGGCGGCAACCTGTACGGCGTCGTGAGCACCGGCGCGGTGGTCTGCTGGACCATGGCCACGAAGAGCGCCTGCGGCGGCCAGCCGTACGCGCCGATCGTGCCGCCCAGCAACAACCAGCCGGGGAACACCCTCGCCCACATCTACGGCTCGATGACCGTCGTGGCGGGCAAGGTGTTCGCGTCGTCCTCCGTCCCCGGTGTCGGCCGGCCCGCGCTGGGCTGCTTCGACCCCGCGACGGCGACGGCGTGCACCGGCTGGGCGGCGTCGAAACCGACCGGCCCGCCCGGGAACTACACCTACAACGCCTACACCTTCTTCAGCACGGCGGGTGCCCCGGTGGGCGCGTGCTCGACGACGAGCGGGGCCACGGACGTCACCACCTGCTTCGCACTCGACGGCTCGGCCCTCCCGGCCCCGCCGATCGCGGCCGCGCTGCCGGCCGGGGTGTGGGTCTTCAACCCGGAGGTCGTCACCGACCCGGCCGGGCACCTGCGCAGCTACCTCGCGATCTGGAACGGGGGGTTCGCCGGGGCGGCGCTGTGCCACGACTGGACGACCGGTGCCGCGTGCGCGGGCCTGACCGGCCCGATCACGCACCCGGGCGCCGCCGGTGGCAACACGCGGGACTACGGCTACACCTACGACCCGCCGACCGGCTGCCTCATCGGCCTGGGCGACGCGGGTGTGCTGTTCTCGATGGATCCGGCGACCGGCGCCACACCGTGCGTCCGGTCCGGCGGGCAGGTGACGCTGAAGCCGGGTGACTTCTCCTGCGACGGCGGTACCGGGCACGTCCAGGGCTACACGGCCGCGCGGCTGACCGGCATCACGCCGTCCAATGTGGACTTCGCCGCGTCGCGGGTGACGGTCGTCGACCAGAGCGGCACCGTCGTCCCGACACCCGGCTTCGCCCCGGACGGCTCGGTCGACCTGACCGGCGTCTCGGCCGCGGCGCACCCGTCGATCACGGTCACGACGTCGCTGGTGCTCACCAGCGCGGCCGACTTCGGCGGCGGCAACCAGCCGCAGCTGATCGTCGGCTACGCGGGCGACGCGCCGCAGCTGTGCTTCTCGACGACGATCGCGGCGGACTGCGCGGTGTCGTCGGTGGCGAACACGGCCACCGGCACCGACACGACGGGCGCGTTCACCTCCAACACGGTGACGCTCCCGGTCGCGCCGGGCGCGGCGTGCACGCCGAAGGTCACGGTGCAGAAGGAGATCTGCGTACCGGCGACCGCGTCGAAGTGCGGTCCCGGCGGGGTGGGGCCGTGGGCGAAGCAGGCCCCGGTCGGTCTGCTGGGCCTGCTGAACGCGACGGCGTACTGGCGGATCACGGTGACGAACCAGGGTCCGGTCGCCATCACGGCCGGTCAGGTCGTGGACAGCGTGGAGCCGTCGTGCCAGACGGGCCCGTTCACGCTGGCGGCGGGAGCGTCGAAGCAGGTGTACTGCTCGACCTACGCCCTGCTGAGCCTGTTCCCGATCACCAACCGCGCGAAGGCGGGTTATGTGCCGGTGAACGTCCCGCCGGCGACGCCGCCGACGTACACGGAGTGGTCTTCGGCGACGGCGTGCTCGTTGCTCTGCATTCTCCAATAGGCCCAACGGAGCAAGGGAATGGTCCGTCGCGGTGAGTGACGGTTGGTGAATCGAAGTGCCGCCCGTGGGCGCGGTCTGTTTCCGCGGTCGCACGGGCGGCATTTCGGCACTTCACGGCACCCGGCCGGGAATTTGAAACCGACGATTCGCCGTCCGCGTGATTCACCGACGTCTTCGATATGATCGAAACTCCATTGTTACGACACGGGGGTTGATTCACTCGATCGTGTAAGCCTCCTCGTGGTTTTCCGAAGTCGATAGGCGGGAAGTGGTGCCGGAGGTAGGGTCTGCCGTCGGAAGAGTGACCCGAATGGTTGATCTCCCGAGTCGTCTGCCATTTTCCGGAAGAAAGAACGAACAGTGGACTTCGACGCACTGGCCGGCGAACTGCGAAATCTGCGGGAAAGCGTCGCCGGGGTGACCGACACCGTGCTGGCCGCGGTCGACGGGATACCCATCATCGCCGATTCGGCGGACACCATCGACCCGGCGAAGATCTCCGCCCTCGCCGCCGCAGACCTCGGGATCGCCCGCCAGGCCGCGCAGGTCACCGGGCAGGGCACGCTGAGCCAGACCGTGGTGTTCAGCAGCGAGGGGTACATGGCCGTCTACGCCATCGGCCGGCTGGCGTTGATGGTCGTCCTGGGGGACAAGGGACTCAACGTCGGGCGGCTCCTGTTCGAGTGCCGGCCCGTCATCGAGCGGATCAGCTCCATCCTGGCCGCGTGATGCCCGGCGCACATCGGGGACGCGAGGCCGCCGACCACCCATCCACAAAAGGAAGTGACGTCATGACGAACATCGACACCGCATTGAAGGAAGCCATGTCGATCGCCGGCGCCGTCGGCGTCGCGCTGGTCGACTACGAAAGCGGGATGTCGCTCGGCACCAGCGGCAGCGGAGAATGGCTGGACCTGGAGGTCGCCGCGGCCGGCAACACCGAGGTCGTGCGGGCGAAACTGCGGGTCATGTCTTCGCTCGCGCTCAACGACAACATCGAGGACATCCTGATCACGCTGCACCGCCAGTACCACCTGATCCGGCTGCTGAACTCGGTGTCGTCGCGGCAGTCGCTGTTCCTGTACCTGGTGCTGGACCGGGAGCGGGCGAACCTGGCGCTGGCCCGGCACTACCTCAAGCGCATCGAAGCGGACCTGCAGGTATAGCGGCCGTCGTTCCCGCGCTTCCAGAGGAGGAGTCGGCGTTGACCGGAGGCGGGTCCAGCGCCGCGCTCGTCATCGGGTCGGCGTTCCTGGACGACCTCGGGCCCTTGTTCCCGGTGCGGCTGAACCTCGCCGGCGAAGACCTGGAATTCACGTTCGTGCTTTCGGAACACCCGCCCGGCGGCGTGACGCCGTGGGTGCAGCAGTGGTCCGGCACCGGGGTGGGCGGCCTGGTGCCGCGGTTCTTCGTCGACGCGAGTGGCCGCCGGATCCGCGTCGAGCTCGCCGGGTCCGCGGTCCGGGCCGTGATCGTGGTGCCGGCGGAAGACCCGGCCTCGCCACACCGGGGCCGGTGGCAGGACCAGGTGCCCACGGCGCTGAAGCTGGCGCTGGAGGAGATCGCGCGGATGCTGTCGCGGTGTCACCACTACGCGGGCGGCACCGAGCCGCTGATCGACCTGGAGCTCGGCTACCGGCCGGAAGCCGGCTACGAGGCCCGGCTGGCCGCGGCCCACGAGACGGCGAAAGGCTGGGTCCGCCCGGTCCGCCCGGTGCTCGGGATGCGCTGGCGCACGGCGACCGCGGCCCAGCGCAAGGCGTTCGCCGACGAGCTGCCGGAGGTGACCTCGGCCCGCCGGTGGATCCGCCGGCGGCGCACCGCCCGGATCATGGGCCTCGAGGTGGAGCTGCCGCCTTGAACGGCGGCGGGGTTCAGCGGTACCGGCCGCGTGGTGCCGGGGTGGAGCTGAAGAATCGGCGGTGGAAACGGTGGTGGCCCCGGTGGATCCGGGGCCACCACGGCATTACGGGCTCGGCGTCATCGGCTCAGCCTTGGTGCCACTTCTGGTTCGCGCCGCCGGTGCAGTCCCACAGGACGAGGGGCGCGCCGTCGTCGCCGTTCCAGCCTTGGATGTCGACGCACTTGTTGGCCTGCGGGTTGACGAGGTCGCCCGCCGCGCTCAGGACGAACTGCTGGGCGGCGTTGCCGCTGCACGTGGCGATCTGGATGACCGCCCCGTTCGCCGTGGAGCCCCAGGCGACGTCCATGCACATGTTGTTCTGCGTCTTCAGCGTGCCGCCGGTGAAGGTCCAGTTCTGGGCGATGGTGTTGTTGCAGCCCCAGGTCTGGAGGTGGACGCCGTCGGCGAAGTTCTGGCTCGGCACGTCGACGCACTTGCCGTTCCAGTTGCTGATGAGCCGGTTGCCGGACGCCGGCGGCGGGGTCGTCCCGCCCCCGCCGGTGAAGCTGTTCAGCGTGATGCCCGCGGCCCGGGGGCTGCCGTCGTTCACCAGGGACTCGAAGTTGCCGACGTCGTCGAAGGCGAACGCGTAGGCCTTGCCGTCGGCCATGTTCGCGTGCACCAGCCGCGCGTACTGGTTGGTGGGGTTGCTCTTGTAGAAGTCGCCGGCGTTGCTGCTCGGCTGGGTGTCGATCGTGCCCAGCGTGCCGCGGTTGAGCGCGGCGCACAGCGTCCGGGAGATCGGGCCGACGACCTGGTCGTTCGGGGCGGCCAGCGCGCCGTCACAGCCCCAGACGTTGGCCGAAGACGGCTTCGTGAACGACGCCACCTGCTGCCCGGCCGTGTTGGTGAAGTTCATGACGTTGCCGGAGGTGCGGCCGAAGTACTTGGTGTTCGGCTGGTCCCCGAACGGCACGACGGTCAGCGTCTTGCCGGTGTAGGCGTTCCAGGCGGAGGTGATGTACGGGTCGAGGTAGGTGCTGCTGAGCTGGCCCGCGTCGGCCGCCTTGCCGGGGGCCAGGACACGCAGGATCGTGCCGTCCGAGCGGGTGTAGACCGAGCCGCCCCAGCCGGACTGGCCCTTGATGCCGTTGATGACGTTGTCGCGCCCGTTGGCCACGAGCGTGCCGGTCGAGTTCACCGCGCCGGCTCCGGTCGTGACGCTCACCGTGTGCGGGATGGCGAACATGTCCACCTGCGAGCTGTTCAGCCAGAGGCCGGCGTCGTTGTAGGTGAACTCGCTCCAGTCGAAGAGGATGTCGCGGTTCGAGTCGCCGCCGGCCCACGGCGCCGGCTGGACCAGGCCGTCGGGCGTGAGGTAGAAGTTGAGGCGCTGGCCCATGGAGAAGTAGACGCGGCCGGACATGTTGCGGGGTACCTGGATCGTCGTGCTGCCGCCGTTGCCCGGGCCGGCGATGGAGACGTCGGGTGCCGGGGTCGGGGGATTGCCGCCGCCGCTCCAGGCGGTGAAGGTGCCGCCGGCGTTGACGTAACCGAGCCGGCCGGTGCTGAGGTTGACGCCGAGGACGTACAGGTAGACGGCGTCACCGCGGCCGGTGTTGTTGGTGATGGACAGCGGCAGGAGCGCGGGACCGGACGCCGCGGCGGGGGTGGCGCCGCCCCACACGGCCGTCGACACCACCGCCGCGAGCGCGGCGATGATCGCGGTCAGCTTTCTTCGAGTTCGCATCGGCGACTCCTTTGTCCGGGGTGGGTGACTCCGATCGGAAAACTCGAAGGCGGAACGCGACGACGTTGTCAGCGCGCGCCGTCACGAAGGGCGCGGACACCTCGAACAGGAGCGGGCTGAACTCGTTTCACGGGCCGACGATCGTCGACGGAGTAGTCAGCGACGGTAGGCCTGTGCCACTCATCGGGTCAATGGTCTAGACGAATCTCGGGTCTCTCGTGCAGCGGCGCTGCCCTGGTGACCGTTGACCTGCGGGGCACTTCGCTGCGTGTTGAAACGTCACAATTCGAGATGGCCGGTCAGGATGGCGTCTCAGACCAGGTTTTCGCACGTCGTTGACTTCAACTTCGAGCGCATAGTAGCGTCACCGCGTCGAGTCTGTGAAACCTTTCAATTCGGAGGTCGCGATGGTGCGGCGGCAGGGGCTGTGCACGTGAACGTCGCCGTGTTGGTCACCTGCATCAACGACGCGCTGTTCCCCGGCACCGGCAAGGCGGTGTTCCGGCTGCTGCGCCGCCTCGGCGTCGACGCGGACTTCCCGGCCGGGCAGACCTGCTGCGCGCAGCCGATGGTCAACACCGGCTACCTCGACGAGGCCGTGCCGGTGGTCCGGTCGTTCGCCGACGCCTTCGCGGGGTACGACGCGATCGTCACGCCGTCCGGCTCGTGCGCGGGGTCCATCCGCCACCAGCACTCGATCGTCGCGCGCCGGGCGGGGGAGCCCCGGCTGGCCGAGGGCGGCCCGAAGGTCTACGAGCTGAGCGAGTTCCTGGTCGACGTGCTCGGCGTGACCGACGTGAACGCCTACTTCCCGCACCGCGTCACCTACCACCCGACCTGCCACTCGCTGCGGATGCTCGGCGTCGGCGACAAACCGCTGCGGCTGCTGCGGGAGGTGCGCGGGCTGGACCTCGTCGACCTGCCCGCGGCCGGGGAGTGCTGCGGGTTCGGCGGCACGTTCGCGGTGAAGAACGCCGAGACGTCGACCGCCATGGGCGCCGACAAGGCCCGGCACGTCCGCGGCACCGGCGCCGAGGTGCTGGTGGCGGGCGACAACTCGTGCCTGCTGCACATCGGCGGCCTGCTTTCGCGCGAACGCAGCGGCGTGCGCGTGATGCACCTGGCCGACGTGCTGGCCTCGACCGAGGAGGACGCATGAGTGCCCCTCGCCCGGCCCGGGCGTCCCGCACGGCACAGGAGGACGCGTGAGCGCGACGTTCGTCGGCATGCCGGCCTTTCCCGAGGCGGCGCGGAAAGCGCTGGCCGACACCCAGCTGCGGCGCAACCTCGCGCACGCCACCGGCACCATCCGCGCCAAGCGCGCGGCCGTCGTCGGCGAGGTCGACGAGTGGGAAGAACTGCGGCTGGCCGGCGCGGCCATCAAGGACAACACGCTGCGCCGCCTCGACGAGTACCTGCCGCAGCTGGAGGCGTCGCTGCAGGCGCGCGGCGCGACCGTGCACTGGGCGCGTGACGCCGCGGAAGCGTGCGAGATCGTCGCGAAGATCGCGCACACGCACGGCGTCGACGAGGTCGTGAAGGTCAAGTCGATGGCCACGCAGGAGATCGGGCTCAACGAGGCGCTCGCCGAGCGGGGCGTCACCGCGTGGGAGACCGACCTCGCGGAGCTGATCGTGCAACTCGGCGACGACCTGCCGAGCCACATCCTGGTACCCGCCATCCACCGCAACCGCGCGGAGATCCGCGAGATCTTCCGCCGCGGCATGGCCGACGCGCCCCCGGGGCTGTCGGACGAGCCCGCCGAGCTGGCCGCCGCCGCGCGGCTGCACCTGCGGGAGAAGTTCCTGCGGGCGCGGATGGCCGTGTCGGGCGCGAACTTCGCGGTGGCCGACAGCGGCACCCTGGTGGTGGTCGAGTCCGAGGGCAACGGCCGGATGTGCCTGACGCTGCCCGAGGTCCTGGTCTCCGTGGTCGGCATCGAGAAGATCGTGCCGACCTGGTCCGATCTGGACGTCTTCCTGCAGCTGCTGCCGCGCTCCAGTACGGGGGAGCGGATGAACCCGTACACCTCGACGTGGTCGGGCGTCACGCCCGGCGACGGGCCGCAGGAGACGCACGTGGTGCTGCTGGACAACGGCCGCACGCGCGCGCTGGCCGACGAGGTCGGGCGCCAGGCGCTGCGGTGCATCCGCTGCTCGGCGTGCCTCAACGTCTGCCCGGTGTACGAGCGCACCGGCGGCCACGCGTACGGCTCCGTCTACCCGGGACCGATCGGCGCCATCCTGAACCCGCTGCTCAAGGGCGTCGGCGTCGACGAGCAGACCGATTCGCTGCCGTACGCCTCCAGCCTGTGCGGCGCGTGCTTCGAGGCCTGCCCGGTGCGCATCGACATCCCCGAGGTCCTGGTCCACCTCCGCTCGAAGGTCGTCGACGCGCACCGCGAGGGCGTCCCGAAACCCGAGGCGGTGGCGATGAGGTCGGCGTCCTGGCTGCTGTCGGACGCGCGACGGCTCGGCTTGGCCGAACGCGGCCTGGGGGTCGCCGGCCGGGCGTTGACCCGCTTCGGCCGGCGAGTGCTGCCGGGCGGCCGCCGGGCCCTGGGACGCCTGCCGTGGCCGGGTTCCTCGTGGACGAACGCCCGTGACCTGCCGGCCCCGCCGCGGGAGTCGTTCCGCACGTGGTGGCGCAAGGGCGGCCGGCCGTGAACGCGCGGGAAGACGTGGTTGCGGCCGCGCTCGCGGGCGGCCGGCGATGAGCGCCCGCGAGGAGATCCTGGCCGCGGTCCGCGGGGCGCTGCGCGAAGCGGACCGCACGGAAGCGCCGGTGCCGCGTGGCTACCGGACGGTGACACCCCCGGACGTCGTGGACCTGTTCGCCGAGCGCGTGGTCGACTACCGCGCGGCGCTGACGCGCTGCACGCCGGCCGAGCTGCCCGGCGCCGTCCGGCAAGCCCTCGGCCCGGCGCGGAAGGTGGTGGTACCGGCGGGTTTCCCGATCGACGTGCCCGGCGCGGTGGTCGCCGGCGCCAGTGCCGGCTCGGGTGACGCGGCGGACCTGGACACGTTCGAGGCGGTCGTCACCACGGCGACCCTGGGTATCGCCACCACCGGAACCCTGGTCCTGGACCACGGCCCCGGCCAGGGCCGCCGCGCGCTGAGCCTGGTCCCGGACGTGCACGTGTGCGTGCTGCGCGAGGACCGGATCGTCCCGGGCGTCCCGCAAGCCGTGGCGGCCCTCGACCCGGCGCGCCCGCAGACGTGGATCAGCGGCCCGAGCGCGACGAGCGACATCGAGCTGACCCGGGTGGAGGGCGTGCACGGGCCGCGAACCCTGCACGTCATCGTCGTCGCGTCATGAGCGCGAGGAGGAAGGGCCGTGAGTGTTCAGGAGGGTACTGACCGCCGACCGGCACCGAAACCCGCCGCTGTGTCATCCCGAAATTGAAACGATCAACCCTCGAATCCAGGCCGCGCCCCCCGGCCGCTTCCAGGAGCTGCTGTGCGCGTCCGCAAGGAGTGGGAGCCCGGCCTGATCGCCGAGCGACTCACCACGTCCGACCCCGAGGACGCGGGCCACGCCGTCGGCACTCACACCTTCCGTTCCTCCATTCCGTGCCGCTGAAGGGGAATCCCATGCGCAGAACACTGACGTCCCTGGTGCTCGCGGCCGCTATGGCGATCGCCGTGGCCACCCCGGCCACCGCCGACCACGACCGTGGCCCCGCCGCGACGACGAACCTGGCCCGGTTCGACCCGGCCGCCTTCGCGAACCCGCCGAAGGACAGCAGCCCGGCGATCTACTGGTACTGGAACAACACCATCACCAGCGACATCACCGACCAGCAGATGGCCGGGATGCGCGCCAAGGGCGTGTACGAGGCGGTGATCTTCCCGCTCGGCGGTGACTCGATGAAACCGGTGTTCCTCAGTGAGGACTGGTTCACGCTCGTCGGGCACGTGCTGCGCGAGGCGCAGCGCACCGGCATGAAGATGTGGCTGTTCAACGACAACAACTTCCCGAGCGGCCGCGGCGCGAACTACGTCGTCAACGGCGGCACCCTGGGCAACCGCACCATCCCCGCGCGCCCGGACCTGCGGCTGAAAGGCCTGCTGCGCTCGACCCGGATCGTCGACGGGCCGGCGGCGCTGCCGCTCGCCGAGACGTCGGGGCTCAGCGTGGACACCGGCAAGCTGGTCGTCGACCCGGCCACCCGGCCGGGCGCCGCGCCGCTCACGCCCGGGACCGGCTGGACCGACTACACCGTGAGCGGCAAGGTCACGCTGACCGCGGGCGGCGTCCAGCTGGCGGTGCGCTCGGACGGCACCCACGGCTACCTCGTGGACGTCGACGCCAAAGGCGCGGCCAGCGTGTACAAAGTGGACGGTCCGAACCGGACGCGGCTGACCACCGGCGTCAACACCCCGGGCTTCACCCCGACCCACGTCCAGACGATCAACGTCACGGTCTCCGGGACCACGATCACCCCGAAGATCAACAACACCGTGCAGCCCGCGGCCACCGACGCGAGCTTCCCGGCCGGCGCCGCCGCGGTGTCGGCCGAGGGCACGCAACGCTCGCTGTGGGACGACCTGACCGTCACCGCCCCGGACGGCGCGAAGCTGTGGACCTCGACCTTCGACAACGCCACCGCGCTCGCCGACTTCCCGCAGAACCGCGTGAACCTCGCCGGCGTCACGGCGGCGGCCGCGCGCCCGGTCGGCACGAACGCCGCCGTCGAACTCGATGGCGGCACCTGGCAGGTACCCGCGGGCCGCTGGCAGGTCGACGTCTACTCACAGGTCCTGCTGCAGGACGACTCCAGCGGCTACACCCGCGGCTACCTCGACCTGCTCGACCCGAAGGCGACGGACGCCTTCCTGGGCATCGCGCCCGAGGAGTACGCGCGCCGCTTCCCGTGGGCGATGGGCACCGTCGTGCCCGGGTTCTGGGACGACGAGCCGTTCCTCGCCTCCGCGCAGCCGCACCCGTTCAAGCGCCTGCCGTCCTCACCCGGGCTCGCCGACGCCGTCCGCGCGGCCGGCGGCACCCCCGGCGTCGCCTACACCGCGGCGGCCGACGGTCTCGACGCCGTCGCCGACCAGGCCGCCGGGACGTACTGGCGGGCCGTGGACAACCTGTTCTCCACCAGCTACTACAAGCGCGAAGCCGATTGGATGGCCCAGCACGGCCTGAAGCTGATCTCCAACCCGCTGCTCGACGAGCAGAGCCCGCAGCAGCGGATGAACTCCACCGGTGACCTGGCCAAGGACAACCAGTGGGCGCAGGTGCCCGGCAGCGACATGATCACCACCGACTACACCGCGGGCCGGCAGACCACCTTGGGGCGCAACGCTTCCTCGGCCGCGCACCAGAGCGGCGCGCCGCGGACGCTGATGGAGACGTTCGGCAACGCGGGCTGGCAGGTGGCGCCGGACTACATGCACGCCACCGTCGGCGCGCTGGCCACCCGCGGGGTCAACCTGACGTTCCTGCACGCGATGTACACCGACGAGGTCTCGGTGACGTTCGCGCCGCCGTTCGGGCCGCGTAGCACGTTCTGGGAGGACATGCCCGACGTCGACGCGTGGATCGGCCGCGTGATGGAGCTGGGCCGGGGCACCGACCTCGCCCGGACCGCCCTGGTCCAGCCGCAGCGCGCCGCCGAGCAGACCCGGGTCGCCGACGCGTCGCACCAGCTGGACGCCGACTTCTCGGCCACGGCGTACGCGCTGGAACGCGGGCAGGTCGACTTCGACCTGCTGAGCGACTCGTCGCTGTCCGGCGACCCGGCCGCGCGCTTCCAGGCCGTCTCGCGCGGCGGGACCCTGCAGGTCGGCCAAGCCGACTACCAGCTCGCGGTGCTGCCGCGCACGCCGGTGCTCGACCTCGCGACCGCGCGGTCACTGGCGAAGTTCGTCCAGACCGGCGGACACGTCGTCGCCGTCGGCCCGCTGCCGACGCGGGAAGCGACCGGCCGCGACGCCGACCTGGCCCGTGAGCTGCGGAACCTCTTCGGCAACGCGGGTGCTTCCTGGGCCCGTCGCGGCGCCGGAGCGGTCGCCCTCGTGACCGACGTGAACACGATCGCCGGCCTGGCGCAGAACGCCGGGTACGGCGCGGCCCGCCTGCAGCCCGCGGCCGACGCGGTCCGGGTGTCGCGCACCGGCCGTGGCGCCGACACGGCGTTCCTGCTGAACAACGAGAGTGACGCCGTGGTCACCACCACGGCGGCGTTCCCGGTCGAGGGCACCCCCGAGATCTGGGACCCGCGCACCGGCACGACCAAGGTCGCCACGGCGTACACGACGGGCCGGGCGACCACCGGTGTCCCGGTCACGCTCCAGCCGTACGAGACGCTGGGCGTGGTGTTCCGCAAGGGCGTTCACGACACGGCGCACCTGACCGACGGCACCCTGCCCGCGAGTTCGGTTTCCCAGGCCGGACGCGACCTTCAGGCCACGGTGACCGCGACGGCGCCCGGCTCGTACACCCTCACCGGGCAGGCGAACGGCCGCACCTACCGCGGCACCGTGCGGGTCACCGACCCGCTGACGCCGATCGCGCTCAACGGGCCGTGGACGGTCCGGCTGGAGCAGGACGACGCCGTCGCCACCGAACGTCCGCTCGGCTCGTGGACCACGTTCGCGCCGACGTTCTCCGGCAGCGCCGTCTACACCACGACGGTGACGCTGACGGCCGCCGACCTCGCGAAGCGCAAGCTGGTGCTCGACCTCGGCGAGGTGCACGACCTCGCCACGGCGACGGTGAACGGCACGCAGCTGCCCGCCGCGCTCTGGCACCCGTACACAGTGGACACCACGAAGGCGCTGCACCCGGGCGTCAACACGATCAGCGTGCGCGTCACCAACACCCTGGCCAACGAGCGCAACAAGATCCTGGCGTCGGGCCTCGCCGGCCCGGTCGCGCTGCGCCCGCAGGCCGCCCTCACCGCCAGGCTGGAGGCCACCCGATGACAGTCAGCAGACGCACGGTCCTCACGATCGGCGCCGCGCTCGGCGTGGGCGCCACCCTCTCGTGGGCCCCGCCCGCCCTCTCCGCGCCGGGGAAGCCGTTCCTGAAGCAGTTCGCGAAGCCCGACGCGAGTACCGCCGCCAAGTTCCGCTGGTGGTGGCCGCACGGCCTGGTCGACCTCGGCGAGATCGCCCGCGAGGTGGACCAGATCGCCGACGCCGGGTTCGGTGGCGTCGAGATCCAGGACGTCCACCACAGCGTCCGGACCGTGATGGACCCGGAGCACCACGGCTGGGGCACGCCCGCGTGGCTCGCCGCGGTGGAGACGGCGCTGCGCCGGGCGAAGGCGCGCGGGCTGACCGTCGACCTCGCGATGGGCCCGTGCTGGCCGACCGCGGTCCCGACGATCACGCCCGACGACGTCGCGGCCAGCAAGGAACTCGCGCACGGCGTCGTCACGGTCGAGGGCACCTACACCGGCCCGCCGCCGGCCGCGGCGGTGCTCGCCGAAGACGCCGTGGGCAAGCAGGACCTGATCGCCGTCCAGGCCGCTCTGGTGGTCGGTTCACCCACCGCCGCGACGGTCACGCTGGACCCGGCGTCGGTGCGCACAGTGGACGTCCACAACGGACAGATCGACTGGACCGCGCCCGAGGGCACCTGGATGCTGTTCGCGTACTGGGCCCGCGGCTCGGCGCAGCAGCCGGAGGCGGGCCCGCACACCACGCCGCTCGCCTACGTCGTCGACCACTTCAGCGCGGCGGGCACGAAGGTCGTCCTGGACGAGTGGAACTCGACGATCCTCACCCGCGCCATCCGGAGCCTGCTGCAGGACGTCGGCGGCGACCTGTTCGAGGACTCCCTGGAGATCGAGACCGACGCGACGATCTGGACGCCGTCCTTCCTCGCCGAATTCCGTCGCCGGGCCGGCTACGACCTCCTGCCGTACCTGCCGGTGGTCGTGCAGAACAAGGGCAAGTTCCCGTTCGCGTTCGACTCGGACACGTCCAACCACGTGCGGGACGACTACAACCAGGTGCTCTCGGACCTCTACCACGAGAACCACCTGATCCCGGTCCGCGACTTCGCGCACCGCCTCGGCATGACGCTGCGCGTCCAGCCCTACGGCCTGCAGACCGACGCCATCCGCAGCGCGGCGCTGCTGGACGTGCCGGAGAGCGAGTCGCTCGGGTTCAAGAACCTCGACGACTACCGCGTCCTCGCGTCCGGGCGGGACATGGGCGGGCGGAAGCTGCTCTCGTGCGAGTCCGCGGCCTACGCGAACGGCGCGTACAACACCACCTGGGACAAGGTGCTGCAGACGATGGGCAGCGTGTTCGCGGGCGGCGTCAACCAGGCGGTGTTGCACGGCTTCGCCTACGCGACGGCGCCCGGCGCGCAGTGGCCGGGCTTCGCGGCGTTCTCGCCGTACAACGGCAACGGCATCGGGTACGCCGAGGCGTGGGGCCCGCGGCAGCCGACGTGGGGGCACGTGCCGGACATCGCCGGCTGGTTCGCCCGCACCCAGCTGGTGCTGCGCACCGGGAAACCACAAGTCGACATCGCCTTCTTCCGGCAGAAGGGCTGGACCTCCACCGGCATCGGCGCGCCCTGGGCGACCAACGATGGCATTCCGGCCGGCTGGACCCACGGCTTCCTCAGCGAGGCCGTGCTGGAACTGCCGAGCGCGGTCGTCCGGCACGGCCGGCTGGCACCCGACGGCCCGGCGTACAAGGCGATGATCCTCGGCGGCGACCAGTTCCACGGCAGCGAGCACACGCTGTCCGTCCGCGCGGCCCAGCGTCTGCTGGATTTCGCGCGGGCGGGCCTGCCGACGATCGTCATCGGCGCCT
The DNA here is from genome assembly GCF_036104975.1 of Amycolatopsis sp. NBC_00355. Classification (GTDB taxonomy): domain Bacteria; phylum Actinomycetota; class Actinomycetes; order Mycobacteriales; family Pseudonocardiaceae; genus Amycolatopsis. Next base: position 130,356 of record NZ_CP107982.1, read on the forward strand.
GGACCGATGTCCACGCCGAGGGCATCGCGCAGCCGGGGGAGAACGACCGGCTTCGCGCGCTGGTCACGGCGTTGCTCGCGCAGGCTTCGGTCCGCGTCGTCGCGGACGCCACGGGCATCCCGGCCGCGCTCGCCGAACTGGGCGTCACGCGCGATGTGGAGCACGACCCGTCGACCGTGATGAGCGTCCACCGCATCGACGGCGACACGGACTACTACTACCTCTGCAACGCGCGGCACGCGGAGAACCGCAAGATCACCGCCGTCACGCAGGACGTCTGGCTGACCGCGCAGGACCGTGACGCGCAGCCGGTCGTGTACAACGCCTGGACCGGCGAGACCGAACGGCTCGGCGTGTTCACCCGCTCCGGCGGCAAGGTGCGGGTGTCGGTGTCGCTGAACCCGGGGCAGTCGGTGATCATCGCCCTGGCCGCCGGCCGGGGTCCGTACGCGGTGTCGTCGGACGCGCCCGAAGTGCGGTACCTCGACGGCAAGCTCGTGGTGCGCTCGTCGGCCGCGGGCACGTACTCGACGACGTTGTCGACCGGACGTGTCGCGCGCACCGTGGTACCCGCCCCGCCGGTGCCGATCGCACTGTCCACTTGGGATTTGGAGGTGGCGGACTGGCAGCCGGGCGCGACGCCGACGTCCACGATCAAGCCGAAGCAGCAGTTCTCGCTGACGGCGCTCGCGGCCTGGCCGTCGATCCCCGGGCTGGCGGACGTCTCCGGTGTGGGTCGTTACCGCACGACCGTCGACCTGGGCCGGTGGGACCGGGACCTGGGCGCGTACCTGGACCTCGGGGAGGTGTTCGACACCTACCGCGTGCGGGTGAACGGCACCGCGCTGCCGCCGTCGGACGTGCTGGACACGGTGGTGGACGTCGGGCCGTGGCTGCGGTCCGGGCGCAACAGCATCGAGGTGGAGGTCGCCACCACGCTCAACAACCGGCTCCGCGTGAGCCGTCCCGAGGTGTTCGCGATCGCGTCGCGGCAGGCGTACGGGCTGGTCGGCCCGGTGCGCCTGACGCCGTACCGGCAGCGGGAGGTCCGGTGAACGTCACCCGGTGCACCGCGTTCGGCCCGTTACGGCGTGGCGAACCGGGGTAGTCCGAGACTGCGGTCCGGGGGCGGGCTGTCTTTCGCGCGAGAGGAGCAGGCGTGTTCAGTGGTTTCACGCTGGAGACCGTCGACGTCGGGCCGGTGCGGGTGCGGGTGCGCCACGGCGGGTCGGGCACCCCGGTGGTGCTGGTCCACGGCCACCCCCGGACGCACACCACCTGGCACCGGGTCGCCCCGGAACTGGCCGCCGACCACTTCGTCGTCTGCCCCGACCTGCGCGGGTACGGCCGGTCCACGCTGCCGCCGGACGAGCCCGGGCACACGCAGTCGTCCAAGCGCGCGATGGCCGGCGACATCGTGGCCCTCATGCGGCACCTCGGGCACGACCGGTTCTCGATCGCCGGCCACGACCGCGGTTCGCTCGTGGCCTTCCGGGCCGCGATGGACCACCCGGGCACCATCGACCGGCTCGTCGTGATGGACGGGCTGCCGATCACCGAGCACCTCGAACGGCTCAACGAGGACTTCGTCCGCTCGTGGTGGCACTGGTGGTTCCTCGCCCAGACCGACAAACCCGCCGAACGGGTCATCAACGCCGACCCCGGCGCCTGGTACCGGACGCCGCTGCCGTACGAGATGGGCGAGGACAACCACTCCGACGTCTGGACGGCGCTGCGCGATCCCGCCGTCGTCCACGGCATGTGCGAGGACTACCGCGCCGGCCTGCGGGTCGACCGCGCCCACGAGGAGGCCGACCGCGCGGCCGGCCGGCAGGTGCGGTGCCCGACCCTGCTGCTGGCCGCGACCGAAGACGACATCGACATCCACGGCGACCCCCTCGAGATCTGGCGCCCGTGGATCGCCGGGGAGCTGCGCGGCGCGGAAATCCGCTCCGGGCACCACCAAGCCGAGCAGGCGCCGGGTGAGGTGGTCCGGGCCATCCGCGAATTCCTCCGTGCCCCGGTGACCGGCTAAACCGTCCGGCGCGGTGGGGCGTGTGGTTACCGGATGTCCGGCGACGAGGGGAAAAGACGTGGGAAAACGGGTGCGGGTCGCACTGCTCGGGATGCTGGTGACCGCGGGCGCGTGGGCCGGTCCGGCCGCCACGAGCACGGCGGCGACGACCACGGCCGCGGCGTTGCAGCCGGCCTACGGGAGTGTGGTGGTCGAGCCGCAGGACCCGAACCGGCAGTACCGGGCCATGCCGTCCCTGCAGTACGTCACCTGGACCGACGCCGCCGGGGTGGTCCGGCACCGGTTCGTCCGGAGCTTCCAGGTCAGCGCCGACGGTGACCCCGCGGTGAAGCTGCGCATCGAGTACCAGGACGCCGCGGGCAAGTGGCAGGCCGCGCTCGACGCCCGCACCGGCGGGCCGCTGCTCGACTCGGCGGACGCGCAGTTCGCGAAGGTCGGCAACCTCTTCACCGCCACCAACGGCGATCTGGTCGCGGTCGAGGAACTGGGCCGGGTCGACGCGGCGGGGAAGCGCTACGCCGTCCGGTGGACCTCGGCCGACGGCGGCGTCAGCTGGCAGCGGTCCGTCGCCTACTTCGACTTCACCGGCGGCACGATCAGCTCCGGCACCGGCCGGCTCTTCCAGGGTGTGCTCACGCTGCCGGACGGGAGCCAGGTGGTGCCGTTCTACGCCGCGCACCAGGGCACCCTGTCGGCGGCGTACCTGCTCTCGGGTAACCACGACGGCACCGCGTGGAAGCGCGCGTCGACCGTCTTCCTGTCCGGCACGTACAACTACACCGAGGCCACGGTCGCCCGGCGCGCCGACGGCCGGCTGCTCATGGTGACCCGCCTCGACGAGACGTCCGGCGGGTACGCCTACAGCCGGCTGCTGGGCCGGGTCACCACGGCTCCGGTGAACTCGGCGGCCGACCTCGCCGCCGCGACTTGGGGCGCGGCGTACGCGCTGAAGGTGCCCGGTGCCGCCGACGACACCGCGGTCCGCGGGGTGAACCCGGTCCTGCACACCATGGACCAGGGGGTGCAGATGCTCGTCTTCGGCCGGCCCCGCAACAAGATCACGTTCAGCTACGACGGCGGCACGACCTGGTCGACCGCCCACAGCTTCTACGACAACCTGCCCACCGGGTGCTCCGGCGGTTACGGCGTCCACCCGTGTGACACGCTCGGCTCCAGCGGCTACCAGGGCGTCGCGGTCACCGGGGCGCGCACCGCCACGGTGCTGGGCGACAACTGCCAGTCGGGCTGGGGCTGCGCGGGGGCCTACACCTACCCGCACACCACCGACGACCGGCTGTGGAGCGCCACCGTCACGCTCTCCTGATCGATCGTCCACAGAGGACGACGGGTGCAGAGGTGCCGCGCGGGCTTGATCTTCCGTCACCACCCGTCGGTCCTTAATGGACGGTGCGCGGCCCGGGTTCCGGAAGCCCCGGGCCGCGAAAACCACTGACTGTCACCACTTCAGCCGAGTGGGGGAACCGGTGTCGGCCGCTCGGGTCGACCTGCCTCCCGGTCCGCCGTGAGCGTTGTTGCCCGGCGCCGCGAGTACTACGGTGACCGTTGAGTCAAAGTCGGCGCCCAGGCCCCGCGCAGACGGTTCTTACCCTGCTTCCGGGAGACCGCGCAATGATTCCTGCCCAACCTTCCGGCGGAAGTCCTTCCGGCTGGGACGTGCCCGCGCCACGCTTGCCCGCCGGGCCGCGGCTGCTGGTGCGCCACACCCTCGCGCGGGCCGGAGTGCTGGTCGTCACCGCGTCCGGGACCGTCGACGGGAGCACGGCGTGGCTGCTGCAGCGCGCCCTCTGGCGGGACCTGCCCGCGAAGACGGTGATCGACCTGTCGGAGGTGCCGGTCCTGGGCCTCGCCGGCGTCCGGGTCCTGGAAGGCGCCGCGGCCCGCGCCCGGGCCGAACGGCGCGGGATCGCCATCGTGGCGAGGTCGCTGCCGGTCGTCCGGGTGCTGCGCCTGTTCGCCCTCGACACACGGGTCCCGGTCCACGCGCGGCTCTCGGACGCCGTCGGCGCCGGGCGGGGGTGCTGAGGAAACCGGGGGAGCGTCCTGGAGGCCATCGGAGCCGCCGGACGATGCCGGCGATGGCCGGGTCGGCGGCGGACCCGGCCCTTCCGTACTTTAAAGCAACTGACTGACTTAATGTACGCGGAGGATCTTCCGAGGCAGACCGGGTGCCGCCGGCGCTCGGGGTCGGTCTGGACCGGCCTCGCCTCGGCCGCTTCTCACGTGGTGGAGCGGAAAACGAAGTCGCCGGAGCCGACCCGGAAGGTGACGTAGCCGTTCTTCGCGCCTTCGAACCGGGCGCCCGGCGGCGCTTGGACCGCGCGGACGTCGCGCGCGGGCACCGAGATCTCGGCCGTCGCTCCGGCGGGCACGCCGGCGTGCAGGGTGAAACGGCCGTGGTCGCGGGTCCAGGCCGAGCTCACCCGGCCGAGCGGGGACTCGACGTGGGCGGACGCGTTCGTGAGGTCGCCGACCGGGTAGGGCTGGATCTTGACCGTCGTGTAGCCGGGCGCCGCGGGTTCGATCCCGGCGACGCGCTGGTAGAGCCAGTCGTCGACGGTGCCGAGGAAGGCGTGGTCGTGCGAGCGCGAGGTGGCGGGCCACTCCTCCCACATCGTCGTCGCCCCGAGACCCGTGAACCAGTAGCCCCAGCCGGGATACGTCGGGTTCGTCGCCACCTGGTAGGCGAGATCGCCGAAACCGGCGTCGGTGAGCGCCGGGAGGATGAGCTTCGTGCCCAGCGCTCCGGTGTTCAGGTGGACGCCGCGTGCCTTGATGTCGCCGACGAGGTTCGCGAGCACCGCCGGGCGATCCGCCGCGGGGACGATGCCGAGGCTCAGCGGCAGCAGGTTGGACGTCTGGCGGTAGCCGGCCGCGCGGTCGTCGTAGTAGGCGCCGGACGCCTTGTCGAGGAACGTCGTGTTGAGCGCCTTCGTGACCGTGCCCGCGAAGGCGTCGAAATGCTGGGCGTCACCGTCGTGGCCGAGAGCGCGGGCGATCTTGGCCATGGTGGTGGCGGTCTTGTCGATGTAGGCGGTGCCGGCGAGCCGGGTGCCCTCGGGCGGGTTCGCGGCGCCGGGGGCGAGCCAGTCGCCGTAGCTGAAGCCGGTGTAGATGTTCCCGGTCTTCGCGATGTCCTGCTCGAAGAAGGTGAGCCACGCCTTCATCGCGTCGTAGTTCTCGGCGAGCGCGCGCGTGTCGCCGTAGTACCAGTAGAGATCCCAGGTGATCAGGACGAAACTCGCCGACCAGACCGGGTCCTTGACCTGCTTGCCGCCGACCGTCGCGGGCACGGTCTGGCCGATCGACCCGTCCGGGTTCTGGTCGTCGCGGTGCTCGCGCATCCAGTTCTCGTAGAAGTCCTGCATGTCGAAGTGGGCGATCGCGGAGTCGGCGGACAGGTGCGCGTCCGCGGTGTAGGGCCGCTTCTCGTACATCGGGGTGTCGGTCGGGACGGAGTGCAGGTTGTTCAGGATCGTGTTCGCTTCGGCGTCGTCGTAGCGGTTGAGCAGCGGACTGGAACTGGTGAAGTCGCCGGTGGTGTCGACCGCGGTGTGGACGCGCTCGGCGTCGACCGACTCGACGGTGACGCCCGCCGGCGTGGCGACCTGGACGTAGCGGAAGCCCGCGTAGCTGTAGCTGGGCCGGTAGCTCTCCAGGCCGTCGCCCTTGAGGATGTACGTGTACGACTGCAGCTGCATGCCGAACCCGCCGACGTTGTCCACCGTGCCGTCCGGGTTCAGCTTCTCGCCGTAGGTGATCGTCACCTGGGCGCCGGCGGGCCCGCGCAGGCCGACCCGCGCCCAGCCGGCGGTCGGGCCGGCGACGTCGTAGACGCGCACACCGTCCCGCGGCGCGGTGACCGCGGTGATCGGCAGGTCGTCGGTCACCTTGATGGGCGGGAACGCCTCCGCGCGCAGCGTCCCGGCGGGCCCGGTCACCGGCAGTGCGGGCCGCCAGCCGGTGGCGTCGAACCCGGTGGTGGTCCAGCCGGGCCGCTCCAGCCGCGCGTCGTAGGTTTCGCCGAACCAGAGCGATTCCGTGCGGGTGGGCCCGTCGGCGACCTTCCAGGTGCGGTCGCTGGTCACCCGCTGGGTGCTGCCGTCCTGGTAGGTGACGTCGAGCTCGAGCTTCAGCTTGGGCTCGCTGTGCCACGGGGACGCCGCCCACTCGTCGGGGTTCGTCATCGCGTAGTACCCGCGGCCGAGGCTCACCCCCACCGCGTTGCCGCCCGTGCGCAGGGCCGCGGTGACGTCGTAGGTCGCGTACAGGTCGGTCTTGTCGTAGACGGTGAACCCGGGGTCGAGCTCGTGGTCGCCGACCCGGGCGCCGTTGAGGTAGAGCTTGTAGTAGCCGAGCCCGGCGATGTAGGCGCGCGCCGACCTGATCGGCTTGTCCAGCGTGAAATCGTTGCGCAGCAACGGCTCCGGCGGGGGTGGAGTGGAGACGGAGCTGCCCCACGGGCCGGACCCGTACGCGGCGGCGACCAGCGCCTGCGGCCAGGCCGCGTCGTCGAAGCCCGGTTGCTGCCAGCCGGTCGCGGCGGTGTTCGCGGACTTCCAGGAGGCGTCGGTGACGAGTTCGAAGGGGGCACCCGAGCCTTCGACCCGGAGTTTGCCCAGGAACCCGGCCGGCCCGGGCTGGGCGTTGGTCGCCTCGGCCGCGATTACGTTGCGGCCGGGACGCAGCGCGGCGGAGACGTCGACGACGGTCGCCGTCCGCCAGGAGTCGCCGACGTGCGGCGAGGCGGCGACCTGCTGTCCGTTGACGGACACGGTGAAGCTGTCGTCGGCCGTGAGCTCGAGCTGGGCCGACGTGATCCGATCGCCGGCGGGCAGGTCGAACGCGCGCCGGAAGTACCGTGTGCCGACGGGTGCGGAGTCGGCCGGATTCCCTTCGGGGTACCAGATCCAGCTCGCGCCGGTCAGCGACGGCGGCGTCGCGGTCGTCTGCGCGCCGATCCAGTCACCTTGGAATTCGCCCGGCGCCAGGAACGCCGTCTCGAACCACGCCGGCTCGCTCCAGCGCGAGGCGTGCCGGGTGGCGTCCCAGACCTGGACGCGCCAGAAGTAGCGGGTCCGCGCCTTCAGGGCGCGGCCGGCGTAGGTGACGTCGAAGGACTGCGACGACCGCACTTCGCCGCTGTCCCATACGTTCGCCGGCCCGGTGGGCTCGGTGGACACCACGATCCGGTACGCCGACTGGCGCGCGCCGTCCTTCGCGGTCAGGGCCCAGCCGAACCGCGGCCGGGCGACGTCGACGCCGAGCGGGTCGGTCCGGTGCTCGACCTGCAGCCCGCCGGCCTGGACGTCGCCGATCGCGGGAACCGCTCCGGCCGGCGCCACCCCCAGGACCAGGAAAGTCAGCAGGGCCAGCGAAGCCGTCATCAGGCGCGAAGACATCGCGTTCCTCTCGTCGTCGACAGGCCGGCGCGGATCCCGGAAATGAATCGTTTCAATTCACGTGCCGGGATCATGGTAGGCAGAAGTTCTCCCCGGTGACAAGAGGCCGGCGGTCGCCTTCGGAGGCGACCGCCGGTGGGCTCCTGCCGCGTCAGCCGTGCGCCGGCCGTGGACCGCGGCTCAGCAGTCCGAGCGCGACAATCGCTTGTACCGCCAAGACAATCGCTTGGGTGACGGGGGAGTCGACGGTCAGCAGCGCGACGGTCGTGTTGACGCCGAAATGGACCGCGATCGACGCCGGAACACCGCCGCGTTCGTAGGCGAAAACGGTCAGCAGTCCCATCGGGACGACGCCGAGGAGGAACAGCAGCCCGCTCAGGCCGAGCAGTCCGAAAGAGGCCTGGACCGTGCCGGGAATGAAGAACAATGGCACGTGCCACAGCGCCCACACGACACCGAGCAGCAGGCCGGCCTGAAGGCGGCTCATCGACGCGCGCAGGCGCGGATAAGCCGTGCCACGCCAGCCGGGCTCCTCGGCCAGCGGGCCGCCGATGAGCATGCTGATGACGAAGGCGACCGGCCCGCCGGCGGTCGTGATCAGGTGCTGCCCCGCCGTCAAGCTCAGTGCGGGACCGCCGAGGACGTCCGCGAGCAGCACGGCGGCCACCACGGTCGCGGATGCCAGTAGCAGCAACGGAAGGATCCAGAACCACCGCACGCTCGGCCGGGAGCGCACGGCGTGGTCCGGGGCGGGTTCACCGCGCCGGGCGCGACGCACCCGGACCGCGATCGCGCCGAACACCGGGCCGAAGCCGCCCAGCAGGTAGGGGATCACGGTGGGGGAGCCGGTCGGCGGTCCGCCGAGCAGGATCGCGACGAGCCAGAACCCCCAGCTCGTCGTGAAGGTGACGGTCCAGAAAAGGGTGAGCCCGCTTTTCTGCCGAACCGGGGAAATGGTGGTCACGCGAGTGCCTTTCGTGGGAAAATGGGCAGCATCGGGCCCGGGAACAATGCGTTTCGGTTCAGGCTTGCGCGGAGGCCTGGAGCCGGTGGGCGAGCCAGCCGGACACCTGGGTGAGCAGGTCGGAGTCGACCGGCCGGCGCAGCTGCCGGGGATAGGACCGCACCGACGCGCGGCCGGGATCGCGGCGCAAGAGGTGCGTGAGGTCGGCGATCCGGTGGACCTCGGCCTCGCCGGGCACCAGCCGGCGGATCTCGTCGAGGTCCGCGGCGTCGACCTGGACGTCCTTGCCGCCCGTGATCGCGAGCACGGGAACCCGGATGCCCGCGAGGTCCGGGCGCGGGTCGTGGGCGAGCAGTTCTCGTGTCCACCGGGCGTTCACCGGTACGCCGGCGACGCGCGTGACGTCCGCGTCCGATTTCTTGAGCCGGGCCAGCTGCCGCTCGCCGAAGGCCCGCACCATCGGGCGTGCGAACGCGGGGAGGTCGCGGACGATCATCCCGGCCTGCCGCCGCAGCGCGTCCTCGCCGAGGCGGGCGAACCCGGCCAGCAGCACCACCGCCGCGACGTCCGCGTGCGCGCCGAGGGCCATGGCGTGGACGGCACCTTCGCTGTGCCCGACGACGCCGACGGCATCCGCCCGGATGTCGGGCCGGGCGGCCAGGGCACGTACGGCGGCGGCCGCGTCGCGGCGGTTGTCGGTGAAGCCGGTCGCGCGCCAGTCGCCGGGAGTGGCGCCGACACCGCGCCGGTCGTAGCGCAACGAGGCGATTCCCGCGTCCGCGAGGGCGGCGGCCAGCGGCGGTCCGTACCCCGTGCGGACCCGGCCGGTGTTGGCGTCGCGGTCCAGCCGGCCGGATCCGTGCAGCAGCAGGACGGCCGGGTGCGGCCCGGCGCCCGCGGGCAGGGTCAGCGTGCCGGCCAGGCGCAGTCCGTCGTCCGCGGTGACCGCCATGTCGACGTCCGGCATAAGTCGTCCCCCATCATTCTCGATCGTGCAAATGTTCTCAACTATGAGAACAGTATCGCATGTGAGAACATTGGTCCATGGCGACCGCCGATCTCCTCCTGCACCCCGTCCGGATGCGCATCCTGCAAGCGCTGTTCGACGCCGATCCGCTGACCACCGCGCAACTGCGTGAGCGCATCTCCGACGTGGCGCCGGCCACGATGTACCGGCAGATCGCGGTGCTGGCCGAGGCCGGCGTGCTGGAGGTGGCGCAGGAGCGGCGGGTGCGCGGCACGATCGAGCGCAGCTACCGGGTGCGCAAGGAAGAAGCGGTGGTCGACCCCGCGGCGCGCGCGGCGATGTCGAAGGAGGACCACTTGCGGTCGTACACGACGTTCGCGGCATCGCTGCTGGGCGACTTCGACCGCTACCTCGCCCACGAGAACGCCGACCCGCACGCGGACGGCGTCGTCTACCGCCAGGCGGCGGTGTGGCTGACGGAGGAAGAGTTCGAGGTGATGGTCGAGGAGATCGAGAAGGCGGTCGTCTCGCGGTTCGAAAACCCCAGGGAAGGCCGCGTCCGTCGGGTCGTCAGCCTGGTCGTCGTCCCGGACGAGCCCAAGGCGGACGCCGGCTGACGTCGGCCGGGTACCTGGCCGGCCGGACGTGATCGCCGAGCGGCTCGACCGGCGGTAAGCGCGTCCGAAAATTACTAAGGCAGATTGATAAGGTAGCTTTAGTACATGACCGATGATCCGGATCCGAGCGAGGTCGCCGCAGGCCTGCTGGCGAGCGTCAGCGTGCTGGTGCGGCGAGTGCAGCAGATACCCACCGAGGGCGGGCTCACGATGCCCGAGCGGACCGCGCTGTCGCTGCTGGACCGCTCCGGCCCCACGACTTCCTCGGCGCTCGCCCGGGAAGTGCAGATCACCGCGCAGGCGATGGGGGCGACGCTCAGCGCGTTGCGGGACCGCGGCCTGGTCGAACGCCGGCCGGATCCCGACGACGGGCGGCGCGCGGTGCTGATGGTCACCGACGCCGGCCGGCAGGCACTGAAGAACAAGCGGAACGCGCGGGCCGAGCTCATCGCCCAGGCCCTGACCGGCGGCGCGTTCACCCCCGCGGAACTGGACCGGCTCGCGGCGGTCGCGCCGCTGCTGGAGCGGCTGGCCCAGCACCTCTGACCCCGCGGGAAGGACAAGGGGGTGAGCCGATGACCGAACCGCGCGCCGATCGGTACAAGTGGACGGCGCTGACCAACACGACCGCCGCGGTCTTCATGTCCGCGCTCGACGGATCCATCGTGCTGATCGCCCTGCCGGCGATCTTCACCGGCGTGCACCTGGATCCTCTGGCCCCGGGCAACATCGCGTACCTGCTGTGGATGATCATGGGATACCGGCTGGTCCAAGCCGTCCTGGTGGTCACCGTCGGCCGGCTGGGCGACATGTTCGGCCGGGTCCGGATCTACAACGCCGGCTTCGCGGTCTTCACCGTCGCCTCGATCCTGTTGTCCTTCGACCCCTTCGACGGCGGCGACGGCGCTCTGTGGCTGATCGCCTGGAGGGTGCTGCAAGCCGTCGGCGGGTCGATGCTGACCGCGAACTCCGCCGCGATCCTGACCGACGCCTTCCCCCGGGAACAGCGCGGTTTCGCGCTGGGCGTCAACCAGGTGGCCGGGCTGGGCGGGATGTTCATCGGCCTGGTCGCCGGCGGCCTGCTCGCGGCCTGGGACTGGCGGGCGGTGTTCTGGGTGAACGTGCCGGTCGGCGTGTTTTTCACGGTGTGGGCCTACCGCACCCTGCGCGAGACCGGAAAACGCGGCGGCGGGCGGATCGACTGGTGGGGCAACGTCACCTTCGCGGCCGGCCTGAGCGCCGTCCTGATCGCGGTCACGTTCGGGCTGCAGCCCTACGGCGGGCACCCCATGGGCTGGACCGACCCGCTGGTCCAGTGGCTGATCGCCGGGGGACTGGTCCTGCTGGCGGCCTTCGTCGCGATCGAGAACCGCGTCGCCGCGCCGATGATCCAGCTGAGCCTTTTCCGCTTGCGCGCCTTCACCTTCGACAATCTGGCGGGCCTGGCCATCTCGATCGGCCGCGGCGGCCTGCAGTTCGTGCTGATCATCTGGCTGCAGGGGATCTGGCTGCCCCTGCACGGGTACGACTACGAGAGCACACCGCTGTGGGCCGGCATCTTCATGCTGCCGCTGACCGCCGGTTTCCTCGCCGCCGGGCCGGTTTCCGGTTACCTGTCCGACCGGTTCGGCTCCCGGGGCCTGGCCACCGGCGGGGCGCTGCTGTTCGGCGCGAGCTTCGTGGGCCTGATGCTCCTGCCGATCGACTTCGGCTACGGGATCTTCGCGGTGCTGATCGCGCTCAACGGGATCGCCGGCGGCATGTTCGCCTCTCCCAACTCCTCGTCGATCATGGGCAGTGTGCCCGCGGACCTCCGCGGCGTGGCCTCGGGCATGCGGGCCACCTTCCAGAACTCCGGCACGGCGGTCTCCATCGGCGTCTTCTTCTCGCTGATGATCGCCGGACTGGCGAGCAATCTCCCGCACACGCTCACCGCCGGCCTGCGGCAGCAGGGCGTCCCGGCCGGTGTCGCCGGCCAGATCGGCGGGCTGCCGCCGGTCTCGTCGCTGTTCGCCGCCCAGCTGGGCGTCAACCCGATCCGGCACCTGCTCGAACCCAGCGGTGCCCTCGCCGGCCTGACCCCGCTCCAGCAGCAGACCCTGACCGGACGCGAGTTCTTCCCGAGCCTGATCTCCGGGCCCTTCCACTCGGGCCTGGTCATCGTGTTCGCCTTCGGCGCCGCTCTCGCGGTCCTCGCCGCGATCGCTTCCCTGTTCCGCGGCACCCGGAAACCGACCCCCACCGGAGAAAGCACCATGGCACTGACCACGATCGACCCCACGTCCGCGCTCGTCGTGATCGACCTGCAGCAGGGCATCGTCGCCGCTCACCACGACCCCGCGGTCACCGCGGCCGTCAAGCAAGCGGCCGGCCTGGCCACGGAGTTCCGGCGGCACGGCCTGCCCGTGGTCCTGGTCAACGTCACCGGCCGCGCGCCGGGGCGCACCGACGCCGGACGATCCGCGGCCCCCGCCACACCGCCGCCCGGCTGGGCCGACCTCGTCGACGAGCTCGACGTCCAGCCGACCGACCACCTGATCACCAAGCGACGGCGCAGCGCCTTCCACGACACCGGCCTCGACACGCTGCTGCGGGACCTGGGTGTCACGCAGATCGTGCTCGCCGGCATCTCGACCAGCTCCGGGGTCGAGTCGACCGCGCGCTCGGGCTCCGACCACGGCTACCACGTCGTGCTGGCCACCGACGCCATGACCGGCCCCGATCCCGACGCCCACCGGCACAGCGTCGAAAGCATCTTCCCCAAGCTCGGCGAAACCGCCACCACCGCCGAGATCGTCGGCCGGGTCGAGGCGACCCGATGACCCTGCTCGGCCGGCTCCTGCGCAACCGCCGGGCCGGGGACACCCACCTGGCGTGGAACCTGCCCAACCTGCAGGGCCCCGAACTGCTGACGCTCACCAGCCGGAACTTCGACGACGGCGCTCCGATGCCGCTGGAGCACTGCGCGAAGCACGTCCGCGGCGGTGACCGGTCGCCCCACCTGGCCTGGACCGGGCTGCCGCCCGGCACCGCCCAGCTCCTGGTGGTGGTCGAGGACGTCGACGTGCCGGTCGGCAAGCCCGCCGTGCACTGCGCCGCGCTGGTCGATCCGGCCACCGGAGAGCTGGAAACCGGTGCGCTGGCGGGGAAAGAGCCGGGACCCGGGGTCCGGGTGCTGCGGTCCACCATCGGACGCGGCTACCACGGTCCCGCGCCGGTCAAGGGCCACGGGCCCCACCACTACGTCTTCCAGCTGTTCGCGCTGGCCGCCCCGGTGGACGGCGCGGCGCGACCGGACCGGGCGCGGCCCCGCACCCTGCTGCCCACCATCGCCGCTCCCGTCCTCGCGCGCGGCCGGCTGACGGGTGTTTTCGAACGGTGACGGTGCCGGGTCACTCTGGTGGCCGAACGTTTCCGTAATCAATTCGTTGCGCAAATATCGAGGATGGCCGTGAGGGGAATGCGCAACGCCGTGACAGGGCGTTCCTGTGGCGCCCGCTGATCGCCTCGGCCGATTTTCCGAGCGCCCGGGTAAGGATCTCCGATGGCGAGCACGCGGTTCGGTGGCTCACCCGTCCGGGGAGCGCGACAATCGAGACGGAAGCTCGGGAGAAACGTCGAAATCGTCGAACAGGCTGTTCTGCGGACATGCGACGGCCGCAGCCGGGAATTGATCCGGCTGCGGCCGTGGCGCCGGGGGCCCTAGTTGTAACCCATTTCGTCGGTCGACACGCGGTTGTACCCCATTTCATCCGGACTGATCGTCCGGACGGAGGATGCCGTCGAGCTCTCGTCACGGGCGGCAACCGAGGTGGGGGTACCCAGGACGGCCACTGCGAAAACGTTCAGGGCGATTGCGGCGCCGACGGCGACCGCACGGTGAACCCGCATCGATTCCTCCGGTGGTCAATTGTTACGTGACGGACGGTTTGGGTCTCGGAGGACCATCGCAGTGCCGGGGCAATCGGTGGTCAACCGACGGTGAATGACCCCCCAACGGCAGGTGGCGGAATCGTGCTGAACCGCAAAGCCGGGCAATTGCCGAATTGTTATTTTCCGTGCGGAAGGGTCGGCAGCCCCGCTCGACGTTACGGACAACGACAGTGTACATCTTGTTGGGTAACAGTTTCCCTCCTACTATCACCCCTGTGCGACCGCTCACGGATGGTGCCGAGCTGCTGGTCGGCCGCGACAGTGAGCTGTCCCGGCTGGTCGGCTGGGTGCATGACGTGGTCGCGGGCCGGGGTCGCGCCGTGCTGGTGGACGGCGAACCCGGCATCGGCAAGTCCGCGCTGGTCCGGGCCGGCTGCGCCGCCGCCACCGGGGTCGGCTGCCAGGTCTATTGGGGAGCCGGCGACGAGCTGGGGCAGGCGCTGCCGCTGCTGCCGCTACTGGATGCGTTGCAAATCACGCCGTCCACGAAGGATTCCCGTCGTGGTGCCATCTCCGGGCTGCTGCACGGCCGAGCTGTCGCGGGCAAGGGCGCCGACCTCGCCGCCGCGGCCGCCGAGCAGCTGCTGGCGCTGGTGGACGAGCTCTGCCTGGACGGACCGGCCGTGCTGGTCGTGGACGACCTGCAGTGGGCCGACCGCACGACGGTGGCCGTGTGGAGCCGGCTCGCCCGCTCGGTGCGGCAGCTCCCGCTGCTCCTGATCGGCGTGCTGCGCCCGGTGCCGCGCCGCGACGACCTGCGTTCCCTGTTCCGGATCGTCGGGCCGGCCGAGCGAGTGCGGCTGGCCCGGCTGGCCGAACCGGCGGTGATCGAGCTGGTGACCGCGCTGGCCGGCGGCAGACCGGGTGCCGAGCTGGAGCGGCTGGCCGACGGCGCCGCCGGGAACCCGTTGTACCTCACCGAACTGGTCGACGCCCTGACCCGGAGCTCGTGCCTGGACGTCGACGACGCGGGTGTCGCCCAGCTGTCCGAGGGGGACACGCCGGACTCCTTGCCCGAGGCGATCGCGGACCGGCTGGGCTTCCTGCCGGAGCCGGCGCGGGAGGTGCTGCGCGCCGCGGCGTTGCTCGGGGTCGGCTTCTCGGTCGCGGACCTCGTGACCGTGACCGGCACCCCGCTCCCCGCCCTGCTGCCCGCCCTGGACGAGGCCCGGACCGCCGGAGTGCTGGTGGCGGCCGGGGACGACTTGGCGTTCCGGCACCCGTTGATCCGCAAGGCCTTGTACGACGAGATGCCGATCGCGGTCCGGATCGCCTGGCACCAGGGCGCCGCTCAGTCCTTGGCCGAGGCGGGCGCGCCGGTCGAGCGGGTCGCGCTGCACCTGTTGCCGATGGTGTCCACAACGGACAGCCGGGTGCCGGTCCCGGCCTGGGCCGTGCAGTGGCTGCTGGAGGTGGCCGCGCCGTTGATCGGCCAGGCGCCCGCGGTCGCCGTCGCGCTCCTGCGCCGCGCGGTGCGGGACGCGCGGCCCGGTGACACCGTGACCGCCGCGCTGACCTGCCGGCTGGCCGACGCGCACTACCGCCTGGGCAACTTCGGCCAGGCCGAGCGGATCGCGTGCCGCGCCCTGGAGCACCTCGACGACCCCGACCTGCTCGTCGACCTGCACACGACGGTCACCCAGTGCCGCGGGATGACCGGCCGCTCCGCCGAGTCCCTCGCGGCGCTGAACGACGCGGTGGCCCGGCCGGGCCTGCAGCCCCGGCACCGCGCCCGGTTGCTGGTGCTCGTCGCGCGCACGCACCGTGACCTCGGCCAGGTCGACACCGCGCGCCGGGTCGCCACCCAGGTACTGGAGGAGGCCGGCCAGGTCGAGGACCGCTGGGCCACCGGGTGGGCGTTGCACGTGCTGAGCCTGGTGGCGATGATGCGGGGCGAGTGGACCGCGGCGCTGCCGCTGTTCGAGCGCGCGATGGCCAAGGCGCAGGGTGATCCCGCACTGACCGACCTCGGCCTGCTGCTGCGCATCAACCAGTCGGTCACCTTCGGGGCGCTCGACCGGTACACCGACGCGCTCGCCGCCGCCACGCGCGCCCGCGAACTGGCCGACCGGACCGGCAGTGTCGTGCGGCTGACCCAGGCCCAGAGCGCGCTCGGCCAGCTGCTGCTGGGGACCGGCCGCTGGGACGACGCGCTGGCCGAGGTGGACGTCGTCCCGGACGACCTCAAGGACCCGAGCGTGGCGTGCTGCGACCACGGGGTCGCCGCGATCATCCACTTCCACCGCGGCGACGGCCCCGCGGCCCGCAAGCACCTCGACGTCGCGGCGCCGTATTCGGAACGCATCGGCGGCCGGGTCGTGGAATCCCTGGCCCGGGCCCGCAGCCTCGCCTTCGAGCACGACGGCCAGCCGGACCGGGCGCTCGCCGCGCTCACCGACGCGCTGACCGGTGAAGACGAGGGCGAGGACCTGCTCGGCGACGCCGCCCGGCTGGCCGCGGCGACCGGCGACCGGCCCACCGCGGAGGAGATCGACGCCCGGGTCCGCAAGATCGCCGCCGGCTCCACCGTGCCGCACCGCCTCGCGCTGGCCTCGTACTGCCACGGCCTGCTCGAGCTGGACGCGGCGACACTGCTGCGCGCCGCCGACGGCTACCGCGACGCGGGCCGCCCGCTCTCGCGGGCCAAGGCGCTGGAAGCCGCCGCGATCGCCTTCGCCGAAACCCGGTCCGACGACCGCGGCTCGGCGCGGGCCGCCTTCACCCACGCCCTCGACCTCTACGCCGAGCTCGGCGCGCACTGGGACGTGGCCAGGCTGCGCGCGCGGTTCCGGGCGTTCGGCATCCGGCGCGGCCCGACGGTGAAGCACCGCCAGATCACGCACGGCTGGGACAGCCTCACCCCGACCGAGGGCAAGATCGCCGCGCTGGTCGTGGAAGGCCTGTCGAACCCGCAGATCGCGGCCCGCCTGTACCTGTCCCCGCGCACGGTCGGCACGCACGTCTCGCACATCCTGACCAAGCTCGCCGTGCATTCGCGCATCGACATCGCCCGCGAAGCCGCCCGCCACCGGTCGGCGTCGGGCTGACGCCGGCCGGTGGGTGCGCCGGAATCGCCGGCGCACCCACCGGAACACGGTCGCCACGATCGGGCCGAGGATGCCCGGCCGATCGGCGGGAGTGAGGGTGGCTGCTGTCACCCGAACTACGTTATCGAACGTCTGAGCGAATGTCATCGCCGGAACGGGTGAAGACCGCCAGAGCGCGTTTTTGTTGCGGGAGAAGGGAATAAGTCCGGTGACGTCGAGCGTCCTTGATGGATCGGGTGACGAGGGCGATCTCCGGTGCGTCCGGCTGGGGCTCGCTGAGCGGCTCCGGAGCCGGCCGCCGGGGCATCACCGTGAAGTGCCCGCTGATCACCTGGCCGATCAGGATCGCCAGCACCAGCATCAAGGGTGTCCGCCAGCCGCCGGTGTGCGTGTGCAGCCAGCCGCACGCCAGCACGCCGAAGCCGGCGATGACGTACCCCACGCCCTGGACCACGGCCGACAGCGAGAGTGAGCTGTCCTTGCTGCGCAACGAGATCGTGGTCAGGACGAAGGCGAGCGACCCCATGCCCATGCCGGTGGTCGCGGCCCACAGCCAGGGCGCGGCCGCCGGGGCGAGGAGCAGGCCGGCGACGCCGATGGCGTTGGGCGTGGCCAACGCGAGCACGAGGAGGGTCTGGTTGCGCCACCTGCGGGTCCAGCCCGGCACGAGCCACATCATCGGCAGTCCCATGGCCATCGACAGCGCGAGGCAGGCGCCCGCGGTGGCCGGGGGGACGCCCGCGTCGCGCAGGATCCCGGGTAGCCAGCCCATGACCAGGAAGGTGACGGTCGAGATGAGTCCGAAGTGGAGGGTCAACGCGGAGGCCCGGACCCGGCCGGAAGCCGGCCGCGGGGGCAGGAATTCGCCGGGGGCGCGCCGCCACGCCTGGTGGGCGAGCAGGGCCGTGAACGCCCACAGGCCCAGGCCGACCCGCCACGACGACGACAGCACCGCGACGGGCGTGACGAGCGCGCCGGCCGTGCTGCCCAGCCCGAGCCCGAGGGGATAGGCGGAGGACCCTTTCGCCAGCAGGGGCAGCACGGTGCCGAGCACGGCGATGGACAGGCACGCCAGCGCCGTCCCGACCAGCAGCGGGATCGGGCCGCCGAGGACCCGCCCGAGCAACGCCCCCGCCAGCCCGAGCAGGGAGAAGGTGACGGTCCGGTGGGTTCCGGCGCGGCCGCACAGCCAGGGCGTCGCCCAGCCGCCGAGGCCGATCGCCCACAGGGGCAAGGCCACGAGCACGGCGGCGACCAGGCTTCCGGCGGCCGGGATGTCCGGCAGGGCGGCGCCCAGGCTCGTGACGGCCGGGCGCAGGTTGAGGGCCAGTACGAAGATCATCGCGGTGGATACGGCGGTAGCACGATACATCGCTCCTCCTCGGTATCGAGGTCGGAGCGTGGGGCCCCGTATAGCAATGCTTCGCGCCGGGGCCGCGGTAGACATCCGTCACCTGACGGATGTACGAGCTTCCCTTGCCCCTCAACGAGGTGCGGTGCTTCCGGCGGCTGCGGACGGGCGTGCATCGGCACGGCCGGACGGTGGTCCGCCGACGTCGCCCAGCAGGTCGGTCCGCGTGGGTGCGAAGCCCGGTTACCGGCGGGTCCGCGGGGCGCGGCACCGGCTCGACGCGGCGAGGATCAGCGCGTCGAAGGCACCCCACACGGTCGTGGCCTCGGCCGGGGTGAGGCTGCGCGTGGCGCAGCCCCGTTCCCGGGCCACGGCTTCGGCGATCCACCGGGTCGGCGTCTCGCCCGCGACCGCGTGGTCCAGGGCGCCGGCGGTGCCCCGGGCCAGCGCGAGCCCGGCGAGCCGCGCGACGTCGTCCAGGTGCACGTGGGAGTAGGTGCTGAGGCCTTCGCCGACGGAACACGCGGCGCCGGTGCGGTCCACCGACCTGCGGATCAGCGCCAGGTGGCCGTGTTCGCCCGGCCCCCGGACCATGCCGGGCCGCAGGACGATCGCGCGCACGTCCCGGCCGGCCGCGGCCCGCGCCGGCTCCTCGACGGCCGGCCGGCGCGCGGCCGGGGGTTCCACCGTGAACGGGTCGTCCTCGGCGAAACTGTCTTCACTCCAGGCGCCGCCGGTGCGCTGGAGGAGCACGCCACTGCCGGAGACGAACAAGAAGCTCGTTTCGGAGCCGGCGAGCGCGTCCTCGGCGCGGCCGCCGTCCAGGTCCCCGCGCACCGGCGTGATGCCGTGGCCCCTCAGGCGTTCGGCCGGCGAGGTCCCGCGCGATCCCGCCGATGAACCCCGTTGCGCCCGATGACCAGGATCTTCACCACCCGGCCTCCGCGAGGGTGCGGACGAACCATTCCGGCGCTTCCTCGGCGACAAAATGGCCGGTGGGGGCGATGAGGCCGGTGAGATCCGTGGCGTGGGGGCGCAGGGCCCCGGTCGTCTGGCCACCCACGGAATCCCGGCCGCCGATCGACAGCACCGGCACGCTCAGCCCGCCCTCGGCCAGCGCCTTCCGGTTCTCTTCGCCGTCTTTCAGCAGGGTGCGGTAGTGCTCGAAGCCGCCGCGAAGGCGATCGCGGCCGCCGTAGGACCGGGCGTAGAACGAGAGTTCCTCGGCGGTGAACGTCGACGGCGTGCTCCGGGCGGTGAAGGTCGCTTCGATGAATTCACGCTCGTGGCCGTCGAGCAGCATTTCGGGGAATTCCGGCGCCATGAAGAACCCGAAGTGCCACGAGCCGCCGGTCACGACGTTCATCGACTCCTCGAGGTCGACCCCCGGCAGGAAGGCGTCGAGCAGGACGACCGCGGCGACGTCGGCAGGCCGGTGCAGCGCCCAGGCGAAGGCGATCATGCTGCCGATGTCGTGCCCGGCGACCACCACGGGTCCGGACAGGCCGAGCGCGGTGAGCAGGCCGCGCATGTCGTCTGCCTGGTTGACCTTCGAGTAGCCGTCGGCGGGCCGCTCGCTGGCTCCGGTGCCGCGCAGGTCGGGGACGACTACGGTGTGGTGTTCGGCGAGGGCGGGCATGACCCTGGCCCAGGCGCGCCCGGTCTGGGGCCAGCCGTGCAGCAGGACCAGCAGCGGACCACGGCCGCCCACCGCGGCCGAGAGCCGGACGCCGTTGGTGTCGGCGGTGCGGACGGCGAAGCCGTCGGGCAGCCACTCGTAGGTGCTCATGCGGGCAGTCCGCTCGGCTCGCCGCCGTTGGCGACGACGACGGTGCCGTTGATGTAACTGCTCTCGGCGTCGACGAGGAACCGGACGACCCGGGCGATCTCTTCGGGTTCGCCGATGCGCTCGCGGAGGTTGGCCCGGCCCAGGACGTCGACGTTCGCACCGAGCATGGCGGTGGTGCCCGCGGTGCGGACCGGGCCGGGGGAGACGCCGTTGACCCGGACGCCGCGGCCGCCGAACTCCGTGGCCCACGAGCGGGTCAGCAGCTCGACGGCGGCTTTGGACGCGCCGTACGCGCCGCCGATCGGCGCCGGCGAGGTCGCCGCGGTCGAGGTGATGTTGACGATCGTGCCGTGCCCCCGCTCGGCCATGGCCGGCGCGAGCGCGCCGACCAGCAGGAACGGCGCGCGGGTGTTGAGCGCGAACTGCCGGTCGAAGCTGTCCGCGGTCGTGTCCGGCGTGCTGGTGAACGTGTAGCTGCCGGCGTTGTTGATCAGGATGTCCACGTCACCGGCTTCCGCGGCGAGCGCGACGACCTCGTCGGGATCGGTCAGGTCCGCGCCGACGAAGCGCGCGGTGCCGCCTTCCGCGGTGATCTCCTCGACGAGCTGGGCGCCTCGCTCGGGGTCGCGGCCGTGGGCGATCACGTCGACGCCGTGGGCGGCGAGTTCGAGCGCGACGGCCCGGCCGATGCCGGCGGTGGCGCCGGTCACGAGGGCGGTGCGGGTGGGGGACATGGGGTCGGCCTCACTTTCTGGGTTGTTCTGTCCAGAACAGTAGGGGCGGTTTCTGGATTGCGCAACCCAGTCCTGCGGTAGGCTGACGCTGTGACCGAAGCGCCGAAACCGCGTCGCCTGACTCCGAAGGGCCGCGCCACCAGGGACCGCATCATCGAAGCCGCGACCGAGCTCATCGCCCGCCACGGCGTGGCCGGCACCGGGATCGAGGACGTGCGGGCCGCGGCCGGCGTGAGCGGTTCGCAGCTGTACCACTACTTCGACGGCAAGCAGGCGCTGATCCGGGCCGTCATCACCCGGCAAGCGGACTCGGGCCTGCCGCGGATCTCGGCACTCGACAGCTTCGAGGCGCTGCGGGCCTGGGCCGACGCCGGGATCGAACGACTGCGGGAGAACGACTGCCGCAGCGACTGCGACCTGGGCTCGCTGGCCGGCGAACTGAGCGTCAGCGACGAGGAGTCCCGGACCGACCTGGCCGACGGCTTCCTCCGCTGGAAGGACCTTCTGCTGGAGGGACTGCGAGCCATGCGCGACCGCGGGGAGCTGCGGGCCGACGCCGACCTCGACGAACTCGCGTTCTCGCTGCTGGCCGCCCTGCAAGGCGGCGTCCTGCTCTCGCAGACGATGCTCGACGTGCGGCCGCTCGAGGCGTCGATGAACGCCGCGCTGGCCTACATCCGGACGTTCGCCGCGAGCGCCCGATGAGCCTCCGCCAGTACGAGTACGCCCTGGCCGTGGCCGAAGAGGGTTCGGTGACGGCGGCGGCGGAGCGGTTGCGCGTCGCCCAGCCGTCGGTGTCCCAGCAGATCCGCGGCCTGGAGCGGGAGCTCGGCGTGCAGTTGTTCGCCCGCACGCCGACCGGCCTGGTGCCCACCGTGGTCGGCCGCGCGTTCCTGCGGGAGGCGGCGGTCGCGGTGCGCGCGTCGCGGCGGGCGCGGGCGACGGCGCGGGCCGGCGCCGACGAGCTGGTGGGCGAGCTGACGGTCGCGGTGCAGATGGGCTTCGGCACCCGCCAGCTGCCGGGCGCGCTGGGTGCGCTGCGCCGCCGCTTCCCGCGGCTGGAGGTCACCGTCCTCGAGGAACCGAGCTCCGCCGAGCTGGACCGGCTCGGCCGCCGGGGCGTGCTGGACCTCGCCCTGATGGCGGCGTGCGAGCAGACCCCCGACGACGCCCACCACCTCGGCGACGAGGAGTTCGTCGTGGTGCTGGGCGCCGGGCACCCGCTGCTCGCCGCGGACCGGGTCGGGCTGGCGGAGCTGGCGGGGGAGCCGTGGGTCCGGTTCGACCGCGACAGCGCGCTCGACGCCGTGCTGCTGAACGTGCTGCGGGACAACGACTTGACGCCGGACACGGTCGCCCGCGTGTCCCAGACGGCGACGGCCGTGCGCTGGGCCGCCGACGGGCTGGGGGTGACGCTCGTGCCGGCGTCCGCGGTGCCCGGCGGCCACGGGCACCTCGTCCGCCCGGTGTGCCCGGCCGTGTCCCAGCCCGTCATCGCCGTGCTCCGCCAGGGTCCGGGCCCGGCGGAGACGGCCCTGCTCGAACTCCTGCGCCAGGAGAACTGGTCCGGTTCCCCCGCGCCGGTGTCCTGAGGGCTTTCGGCGTCACCCCATGGGGAATTCCCCGCCGTCCACGATGAGGTTCCGCCCGGTCAGCCAGCTCGCCCGGTCGGACACGAGGAACAGCACGGCGTCGGCGATGTCCTCGGGCCGGCCGTCCCGCCCCAGCGGTGTGGTGTCCTCGGCGTTGGTCTCTCCCGGCGCCACACCCAGGCTCGCCCACTGCTCGCGTGTCGTCTCACCGCCGGGCGTGGCGGTCCGGCCCGGGGACACGGCGTTGACGCGGACGCCGAGCGGGGCCAGTTCCAAGGCCAGCCCCCGGCTGTAGTTCTCCAGTGCCGCCTTCGCGGCCGTGTAGTGCAGGAACGGTCCGATCGGGGTGAGGACCGCGGCCGAGGAAATGTGCACGACCGTTCCCGACTCTCGTTCCCGCATGCCCGGTACCAGCAACGAATCCAGCCGTACGGACGCCAGGTAATTCAGCGCCAGCGCGTCCTGCCACCCCTCGTCCGGAATGGCCGAGGAATCGGCGTACGGTCGCGCCCCGCCCGCGTTGTGGACCAGGACGTCCACCCCGCCGAGCACCTGCTCCGCGGCCGCGGCGAGCGCTTCCGCGCCGGCCCGGGTCCGGACGTCGGCCTCCACGAAGGAAGCTCCTTCCGGCACGGTGCTCGTCGCCGACCGGGCGGTCGTGAGCACCTCGGCGCCCGCGTCCAGGAGCCGCCGCACGACGGCCGCGCCGATGCCGCGGGAACCACCCGTGACCAAGGCCCGTTTTCCCGCGATTCCGCGGATTTCCGGGCCGTTTCCGATCGTGGTCATGCCACCGGTCCTTTCGATTCCGTGTTCGTGTATTTCACGGTAGGTCCGGAAAAGGACGAGGCGCAAAGACGAAATGTCAGCAGGCGCCATAGGGAAGTCCTATACGGGCCGATCGGCGGGACAACCCCTGGGCAGGCGGTATCGGGCGGCTGACTGAGCGTATACGCTGTGCCCGGTTTCCGTGACTCTCGGGAGGTGGGTGCGGTGCTGCGGTTGCTGGGGGAGGTGGCCGCGTCCGTCGACGGCGCGCCGGTGGACCTGGGGCACCCGAAACAGCGTTGTGTGCTGGCCGCGCTGGTGGTCGAACGCGGCCGCGTCGTGCCGATCGACCGGCTCGCCGAGCGGGTGTGGGGGACCGCCGTGCCGTTGCGCGGCCGCGAAACCGTGCACAGCTACATCTCCCGGCTGCGACGGGCCCTGAGCGCGGTGCGCGGAGTGGCCGTCGTGCGGCGATCGGGCGGATACGCCCTGATCGCGGACGCCACACCGCTCCCGGTCGACCTGTACCGGTTCCAGGACCTCTGCGCGCAGGCCGGCGCGGAGGGCGACGACGCGCGGGTGGCGTCCACCTTGGCCGAGGCGCTGGCGTGGTGGCACGGCCCGGCGCTGACCGGGCTGGCCGGGGAGTGGGCCGACGCCGAACGCGACCGGCTGGAGCGGGCCCGGCTGGCGGCCCAGCTCGACCTGGCCGAGGCGCGGCTGCGGCTGGGCGAGGGCACCGAGCTCGTCGCCGGGCTCGCCGGCCTGGCCGCCGCGCACCCGTACGACGAGCGCATCGCGCGCCAGTACATGACGGCCCTGCACCGGGCCGGGCGCACGGCCGACGCCCTCCAGCACTACCGGGAGGTCCACACGCGACTGACCGGGGACCTGGGCATCGATCCGACCGCCGCGCTCAAGGACACCCACCGGCAGCTGCTGGGGCGGGACCACGAACCGCCGCCCCCGGACAGCCCGCCCGCACGGCCCGAAGACCCGGTCCGCCGCACCTGCCTGCCCCGCGACCTCCCGGACTTCACCGGCCGGGACGGCGAACTCGCCCGGCTGGTCGCCGCCGTCGACGACCGGGCCGCCGTCTACTCCGTCGACGGGATGGCCGGGGTCGGCAAGACCGCGTTCGCCGTCCACGCCGGTCACCTGCTGGCCGGCCGGTTTCCCGACGGCGCCCTCTTCGTCGACCTGCAGGGCCACAGCGCGGGGAAGACGCCGCTGACCGCGGACGAGGCGCTGGAAGTGCTGCTGGGGCAGCTCGGCCTCGCGGCGACCGGGGACACCAAGGCGCAGTGGCGGGCGAAGACCGCGGCGCTGCGGCTGCAGGTCGTGTTCGACAACGCCGTGGACGAGACGCAGGTGGCGGCGCTGCTGCCCGCCGGTCCGAGCCTGGTGATCGTGACGAGCCGGGCCCGGCTGCCGGACCTCGCCGGGGCCCGGCCGGTGTCCCTGGCCGTCCTGCCGGAGGAGGAAGCCACGGCGTTCTTCGCGCGGCTGGTGGGCGCCGACCGGGCGGCCGCCGAGCCCGAGGCCGTGGCCGGCATCGTCCGCCTGTGCGCCGGCCTGCCGCTCGCGCTGCGGTTGTCCGGGGCCCGGCTCGCGCACCGCCCGGCCTGGCCGATCGCGTACCTGTCCGCGCAGCTGGCCGACGCGCGGCGGCAGCTGCCGAAGCTGTTCGCCGACCGCGAGGTGGCGCCGGCTTTCAGCCTGTCCCACGAGCACCTGTCACCCGGTGACCAGCAGCTCTTCTACGCCCTGGCCCGGCACCCCGGCGCGGACGCCGACACCGCGGTCCTCGCGGCGATGACCGGTACGCCGGTGGGCCCGGCCGACGACGCGCTGCAGCGGCTGGTCGACGTCCACCTGGCCGAGGAGGCCGTGCCGGGCCGGTACCGCCAGCACGACCTGGTGCGGCAGTACGCCCGCGGGCTGTCCGACGACCCCCGGCCGGTCGAAAGGATGCTCGAGCACTACCTGAGCGCCATCACCGACGCGGCGGCCCGGTTCGAGGCCGGCGGCCCGGACGCCGGGACGGCGCACGCCTGGCTGATGGCCGAGCGCGGCAACCTCCTGGCCGCGACCCGCTGTGCCGCCGTCGAGGGCCACAGCAACTACGCCTGGCAGCTGGCCATCTCGTTCTGGCACTTCCTGGGGCGCGACCTCGGCAGCGACCCGATCGAACTGCTGGAGCAGGGCCTGGCCGCGGCGCAGGAGACGGCCGAGGGCGGGGACGGCCTGCTGAGCACGCTGCTCGCGCTGGCCCACTGGTCCGCCGGCCACACCTCGCGGGCCTACGACCTGCTGACCGCGTCGGCGAAACAGCCGGAGAACACCGAAGCCCACGCGCACACGCTCGCCCTGCTCGGTTTGATGCTCCTGCAGCGCGGCGACCACCCGCGGGCGGCGCGGCACGCGCAGGCGGCGGCCGACGAGCTGGCCGGCCTCGCGCGCCTGTCCCCGCTGGGCATCGACGCCCGGATCATCACGTGCTGGACCCGCGGCGTCGTCCGCTGGCTGAGCGGCGAAGACGAGACCGCGCTGGACTTCCTGCGCACGGCCTACGCCGGCTGCGAGGAACTGGGCCGGCTCAGCCCCAACGACCACGTCCTCACCGCGCTGGCCCGCTGCCTCATCACGCTCGGCGACGTCGACGAGGCCCTCGGCCACCTCCACCAGGCACGCGACCTGCGGCAGCGGATCGGGGACCGGGAAGGCGAAGCCGAGGCCCTGGTGCTCATCGGCACGGCCCACCGCTCAGCGGGACGCGCCCACGACGCCCTGGCGCCGCAACGCGCCGCGGTGACCATGCTCGACGACGACGCCCGGCTCCACGCCCACGCCCGGATCGAGCTCGGCCGGACCCTCGACGCGCTGGGCAACGGCACCGAGGCCGTCGAGCACTACACGCTCGCCCTGACCCTCGCGGTCCGGGGTGAGCACCTCCACGAACAAGCCCAGGCCCACGCCGAACTCGCCCGGTCGCTCACCGGCGCGACCGGGGAACACCGGCGGTCCGCGGCGGACATCGCCGCCCGGCTGGGTCTGGCGCGCCCGAAGTCGTTGCCGCACTTACGCCCCGCCGGCTGGTGACCGGCGCACCTTGAACTTCAGGTGCAGCACCCGGTCGCCCTGGACGACCACGTGCGGATCCTCCAGCAGGTGCTGTCCTCCGATGCCGGCGAAGAACGGCTTGCCCGACCCGAACACGACCGGCACGACGTCCATCGCCACCTCGTCCACGAGTCCGGCGGCGAAGATCCGGCTGCCCGCTTCGCCCGCGTTCACCGCGATGGTCCGGTCGCCGGCCAGCTCCTGGGCCCGGGCGATCGCCGCTTTCGGGTCGTCGACGAAGTGGTAGGACGCTTCGGGGTGCCAACCCGCGAGCTTGGGCCGGTGGGAGACCACCACCACGTGCTCACCCGCGGGCGGCTGCCCCTCCCAGCCGTTCACCAGGTCGAACAGGGTGCGGCCCATGATGATCACGCCGATGCCGTCCCACATCTCCCGGACGTACGGCGCCGACGCGCTCGAGACCCGGAAGCCGGTGCCCGCCCCGGAATGGTCGAACCGCTCGTCGCCCGGGCTGCCGGTGATCGGGGTGTCACCGGAGAAGTACCACTCGTGCAGCGGGCCGACGTCGTCGTGCTCGTCGGCGATGAAGCCGTCCACCGACACCACGTTGTGCATGATCACCGTGCCCATGGGCCCTCCTCCGGTCGTCTGGCCCGATCTTGGCGCCCCGGGCCGTGGCCGGGCTTGTAAAAAATCACTCGGCGGGGATCGGCGGGAACGGCCCTTCGGCGGGGAACCGGCGCCGCAGGGCCAGGAACTCCGTCGGGGTGTGGCCGGTGAAGTCCTTGAACTCCTTGCCGAAATGCGCCTGGTCGAAGTAGCCCACGCGGTGCGCGAGCTCCGCCCAGCCGGTCGGGCCCAGCGCGTCCACGGACAGGATCAGCCGCGCGAAGCGGTAGATCCGCGCCACCCGTTTCGGGGTGATCCCGACGTGGGACTTGAACTGCGCGGCCAGGTGGTTGCCGCTCACCCCGGCGGCCTCGGTCAGCGCCCCGACCGGGACCGCGCCGTAGGAGGTCGCCAGCCGCCCGCCGGTGTGCCGGACCAGGTCGAGACCGCGCGCCGGCGCTTCGGCGAGCCGCGAGCGCAGCTCCTCCTCGACCACGCGCAGCGTCTCGCCGGGCGAGGCGAGTTCGCCGACCCGGTCGCGGATGCGGTCCGGCGACCGGTGCCAGACGGCGTCGACCGGCACCCACCGGTCCCGCAGCTCGCTCGCCGGGATGCCGACGAACGGCGACAGCCCCCACGGCTTGAAGTGCACCCCCACCAGGCGTACCCGCGCGGGGAACTCGACGCGGAAGCGCCGGGTCCACATCCCCGTGAACCACCCGCCGGCGAACACCGCCGGCGGCACCGAGGGATCGGAGTCGTACAGGCGGACGGGCTCGCCCAGGTTGAGGAACAGGTGCGCCGACGGCATCGGCGGGACGGTCACCAGCCGGTGGCTCGGCACGCCGCTCTGGCAGTAGACGTCGTCGATGAACCGGTCGAGCGGCGGGGCGGGTACCTGGCCGACGTACTCCATGAGTCCAGTGTGGCCACGCGGGTCGGGCCGCGCGATAGGTTGCCCGCCATGATCGAGCCCTGGCCACCTGCCCCGATCAAGACCGAGCGGCTCGTGCTGCGCGAGTCCGAGGCCCGGGACCGCGCGTCGTTCGTCGCCCTGTTCGCCTCACCCGAGGTCGGCACCTACATCGGCGGCCCGCGGCCGCGGGACGAGCTCGAGCGCACGGTCGCCGAGGTGCCCGGACGGCGTTTCGGCCTCTTCGTGGTCGAGCTCGACGCGGCGATGATCGGCATGATCACGCTCGACCGGCGCGACGCCAGGACCGAGCTCGGCTACCTGTTCCTGCCGGCGGCGTGGGGCCGCGGGTACGCCTTCGAGGCGTGCGCGGCCGTACTCGGCTGGTTCGCCACCGCCCGCCCCGGCGAGCCGGTGGCGCTCTTCACCCAGACCGCCAACGTCGCCTCGTTGCGCCTCGCGGCGAAGCTGGGCTTCGCCGAGGTGGAGCGGTTCGAGGCGTACGGCGCCGAGCAGTGGTCCGGCGTGTGGACGCCGGCCGGCTGAAGCGGTTCACTGCCGCAGGAGCAGCGGTTCGGCGATCGGCAGCCGCAGGCCGGCGGGGTCGGGCAGGCCGTAGCGGGTGTTGAGCACCTGCATGGCCGCGCCGGCGGCGACGACGTCGGTGCCCAGCGAGGTCAACGTGACTTCCACCGTCAGCCAGTCGGCGCCCGGCAGCTCGGTGCGCACCGCGTGTTCCACGGCGTCCCGGTAGACGTCGCCGTGGCGGAGCAGGTCGGCGCCGCCGAGGACGATGTGGCCGAGGTCGAGGGTCTGCAGCAGGTTCACCACGCCGGTCGCGAGCACCGCCGCGGCCGCGGCGGGATCGGCGGCCGCTTCGTGGACGGCCTCCAGGCAGCCGTGCCGGCCGCAGGCGCACCGCGGTCCGTCGAGCCGCACGACGGTGTGGCCGAATTCGCTGGCGTTGGTGTGCGCGCCGCGGTGCGCGGCGCCGCGCAGCCAGAGGCCGGCGCCGACCCCGGCGTCGACCACCACCAGGGCGGCGTCGCGGAAGGCGGGACCGCGTCGCCAGGCCTCGGCGGTGACCCCGGCGGTGACGTCCTTGTCGAGCACCACCGGCAGGCCCAGCCGCTGTCCGGCGAGCTCGGCCAGCGGGACGTCGCGCCAGTGCCGCAGCCGGTGCGCGCCGCGGACGGTGCCGCTCGACTGGTCGAGCGGCCCGATCATGCCGATGCCGACCCCGGCCAGCACCCGGGCCGGGTCCGCGCCGGGGGCCGGATCCGGCGTGGTCAGGCGGTGTTCGGCGATCATCGTCGTGACGCCGGAAGCGAGCCGGACCAGCAGCTGCTCCGGGGTGAAGTCGTCCGGCAGCGGGGTCGCGGTGGACGCGCGGACGGTGCCGGCCAGGTCCGTCAGGGCCAGGCGAAGTTCGCGGCGGGTGACGTGTGCGCCGATCGCCCAGCGGCTTTCGGGGACGAGCCGGTAGACCGCGGCCGGTTTGCCGAGCGCCGGGCGCCGCACGCCCGCCGGTGCGAGCAGACCCTCCTCGACCAGGCGTGCCAGCACCTTCGAGACCGCCTGCGGGGTCAGGCCGGTGACCTCGGCGACCGTGCCCCGCTCGAGCGTCGGCAGGGTCCGGGCCAGCGCGATCACCAGCGCCTCGTGGTAGTCCCGCAGGAAGGCCAGGTGCACCGCGTCACCCTACCGCCGCCTTCTGGTACTAACGCAATAGCGTTGCTAAAGTCGCCGGAATGGACGACCTCTCCCGTCGGCGCCGCTGGGCCGCGCTGCTCGCACTGGCCCTCGGCTCGGTCGCGATCGGGCTCACCGAGTTCGTGCCGGCCGGGCTGCTGCCGGAGATCGCGCGCAGCGTGCTCGGGGACGAGTACACCCGCTCCGAGCCGGACGCCGTCGCGCACGCCGGCTGGATGATCACCGCGTACGCGCTCGGCGTGGTCGTCGGCGCGCCGTTGATCGCCACGATCACCGCGCGGCTGCGGCGCAAACGCCTGGTGCTCGGGTTGCTGGTGCTGTTCGTGCTCGGCACCGCGGCGTCCGCGGTCGCCTCGACGTTCGGGCTGGTCCTGGCGGCCCGGTTCGCCGCCGGGCTGCCGCACGGCGCGTACTTCGGGGCGGCCGGGCTGCTGGCGGCGTCGCTGATGGGGCCGGGCAGTGAAGGCCGCGGGTTCGCGGTGGTGCTGAGCGGGCTGACCGTCGCCAACGTGGCGGGCGTCCCGGTGATCACGCGGCTCGGGCAGGCCGTCGGCTGGCGGACGGCGTACCTGGTCATCGCCGGGGTGTTCCTGCTCGCGCTGCTGGCCGTGGCGGCCACGGTGCCGGACGCGCCGGCCTCGGGCGGATCGCCGGCCGACGAACTGCGGGCGTTGCGGCGGCCGCAGGTGTGGCTGGTCGTGGCGACCGCGTCGATCGGGATCGCCGGGTTCTTCGCGGTGGACAGCTACCTCGCGCCGATCACGACGTCGGTCACCGGGCTCTCGCCCGGCTCGGTCGCGTGGGTGCTCGTCGCGGTCGGGCTGGGCATGACCGCCGGCAACGTGCTGGGCGGCTGGTACGCCGACCGGAACCTGCACCGGGCCATGGTGGCGGGCTTCGCCGCGGTGATCGCCGCGAACGTCTACTTCGGACTCGTGGTGGATTCGGCGTTCGGGTTGTTCACCGGCGCCTTCCTGATCGGCGGGACGATCCTGTTCCTGGGCCCGGTCCTGCAGGCGCGGCTGATCGCGGTGGCGCCGGGCGCCCAGCTGATGGGGGCGGCCCTCAACCAGTCGGCCTTCAACGCGGCCAACAGCATCGGCGCGGCGCTGGGCAGCGTGGTCATCGCGGCCGGGCTGGGCTACCGCGCGACGGCGTGGGCCGGGGTCGTGGTGAGCGCGATCGGGTTCGTGCTGGCCGCGGCGGGCGTGGCGCTGGAGCGCCGGCGTTCCGCCCGGCCGGCGGCGGTCCCGGAGGAGAACCGGATAGGGTCCGGCGGGTGAAGTACCCGGAACTGGAAGCGGCGATCCTGGACCTCGTCATCGCGGCGAGCGACGACAACGCCGAGGCGTTCGGCGCCGCGACGATCACCCGGCTGCTCCGGGAAGAAGCCGTGGAAGACGCGATGCCGGACGAACTTTCCGAAGACGCCTGGGCCGCGCTGGCCGTCGCGAGGGAGTCGATCCCGACCCTCGACGCCGACGAGGTGGGCGCCCTGATCACGCGGATCGACGCAGGGATCCTGGTCGACGACGACCTCGACCGCGGGATCGTCGCCGCGCTGACCGCCCTGATGCACTGGAACAGCTACCTCCGGGGCCGCCGGCGCGGCGAGCTCTACGAACTGGCGATCCGCTCGATCGAGGACGTCGACTTCCAGGTGAGCGCCGATCTGAACGACATGCTGGCC
Source organism: Amycolatopsis sp. NBC_00355 (assembly GCF_036104975.1). GTDB lineage: Bacteria > Actinomycetota > Actinomycetes > Mycobacteriales > Pseudonocardiaceae > Amycolatopsis. Next base: position 161,582 of record NZ_CP107982.1, read on the forward strand.
ACCCCCGAGATGGCCGCGGAGTACGACCGGATCCGCGGCCTCCTCACCTCCTAGCGGACCCCGGCGGCCGCGATGATCGCGGCCGCCGCGGCCATGCCCGCCGCGTTCGGGTGATACGGGTACGCCGGGGACGCCGGCACCGCGCCTTCCAGCCAGCGCGACGCGGGTTCGGCGCACAACCCGTGCCGGGCACTCGGTCCCCGGATGTCCACATAGGACGTCTGGTGCCGCCCGGCCTGGTCGGCCAGCATCACCATCAGGCGGTCGAACGTCGCCTGGATGTAACCGGCGTCGGCGGCGGTGTACGGGTCGGCCGGGTAACAGCCGCCCGGTGGCCAGTAGGTCAGGTAGCCGACGACCACCACGCGGGCGGCGGGGGAGCGGCGGTGGATCTCGGTCAGCGCGGCGCCGACTTTCGGTGCGGTGGCGGCGATCCGGGCGGCGAACCGGTCGACACCGCCGCTGGTGTACTGGTCCCGGCACGACGGGACGACGGGCCCGTCCGGGCTCGCGCACGTCACGAAAGCCGAGCTCAGCACGATGTCGTTGGCGGCGATCGCGAGCGTCACGAGGTCGGTGTCGCGGCGCAGCGCGTCGAACTGCGGTGCGACGATCCCCGCCTGCCGCCCGGTAAGGTCGGCGGTCGTCGCGCCGGAGCACGTCACGTCGGTGAGGGCCGCGCCGAGCCGGGTGGCCAGCACGTGCGGCCAGTTCCGGTCCGAGCGCAGGCACGTCGTGTCGATCTGGTCCGGGATCAGCGGTCCCGCGGCCGACGAATCACCGAGCGCCACGTACCGGATCCGCCCGCCCGCTTCCGCCGGTGCGGCGGCCAAGCAGGCCAGCAGCACCAGCACCAGCACGTACCTCACTGGACCGGCTGCTCTTCGGTCGGCGTGACGGCCCGGTCCTTCACCGCGGCGCGCCGGATCGACATGCCCAGCACCGGCACCAGCGCGACGGCCACGCAGGCGGCCGCGGCGAACACGTAGTACGGCGCGACGAGGCTGTCCGTGGAGCTTTCGATGAGGCCGTAGACGTACGGCCCGACGAAGCCGCCGGTGATCCCGAGCATGTTGATGAACGCGAGCCCGGCCGCCGCCATCAGGCCGGACAGCCGTGACATCGCGACCGACCAGAACAGCGGCAGCGTGCCGAAGGCGAAGAAGTTCGAGATGAAGAGCAAACTGATGCTCCACACCGGGTTCCGCGAAACGAGGAAGCCCAGCAGGACCAGCAGCACGGCACCAGCGCACACGCCGATGAGCACGACCTCGTGCCCGTACCGGCTCTTGAACCACGGGAAGAACAGCACACCGGCCAGCCCCGAGATGCCGCCGCTGCCCGCCACGAGCCCGATCAGGAACGGGCTCTGCAGGCCGAGCGACTGGATGTAGGCGGGGAAGTTGAAGCCGATCCCGCCGCCGATCGACTGGTTGATCAGGTAGATCGCGCCGAGCAGCAGCACGGTCGGGTGGCCGAACGCCCGGCGCAGGTTCCCGCGGACCCGCGTCGGGGACGCCGTGGTGTCGCCGACGGCCCGCTCGGAAAGCACCGCCGCTTCGTCCGCGGTGAGCCACTTCGCGTCCGTCGGACGGCTGGGCAGCGTGAACCAGACGACGACGCCGATGAGGACGGTGACCAGTCCTTCGACGAGGAACATCCACTGCCAGCCGCGCAGTCCGGCGACGCCCTGCAGTTCCATCAGCGCGCCGCCGACGGGGGAGCCGATGATGACCGCGACGCAGGGCGCGACGTAGATCAGGCCGACGATCGTGACGCGGTGCTTCTGCGAGAACCACTGCGTGACCATGTACATCATCGCCGGGAACAGGCCCGCCTCGGCGGCGCCGAGCAGCAGCCGCAGGATGTAGAACGACACGTCGTCGCCCACGAACATCATCGCGGCGGAGACAACGCCCCAGGTGATCGCGATGCGCGTGATCCACAGGCGCGCGCCGACGCGATAGAGGATCAGGTTGCTCGGCACCTCGAGCAGCGCGTAGCTGATGAAGAACAGGCCCGCGCCGAGACCGTACGCGGCCGCGCTGAGGCCGATGTCGGCCGCGAGTGAGGTCTTGGCGAGGGCGACGTTCGTGCGGTCCACGTAGGACATGAAGTAGGCGAGGCCGAGCACCGGCAGCAGCCGGGTGACGGCCTTCTTGGTGGCGAGTTCGTGCAGGAGGTCTCGTGCGCTCGTCATTGGACGCCCTTCAGGTGACTTCTCACTCTGGTACCGTCTGACCTGCAATACTACGGAGTATCACGGTAGGGTTCGGTGCGTGTTGGTGTCAACAGCCCGAACCTGACGTGGGACGATGGGCACCTGAAGAACGAGGAGGACGACCAGGTGAGCGCGAGCCCCGACGTCGAACCCGGTGCGCGGAGCAGGATCCTCGACGCCGCGGCGGAGGCCTTCATGGCGACCGGCTTCGCCAACGCCACGATCGACGACATCGCGCGTGAGGTCGGCGCGACAAAAGGCTTGGTGTACTACCACTTCCGGTCGAAGTTCGACATCTTCCTCGCCGTGTACGAGGAGGCGATGGGGCGCGTCCGCGAGCGGATCGAGGTGCTCGCCCACGGCGACGGCACGGGACGCGAGCGGCTCGCGGCGATGTCGGAGGCGCACGTGGTGAACCTGATGCAGGACCTGGCCTACCACCACGTCGTCCACCAGGCGGTGCGCGGCCAGGTGGCGACCGCGCTGAAAACCCGTCAGATCCAGGCGTTGCGGGAGCTGAACCAGCTGCGCAGCGACTACGAGCAGCTGTTCCGGAAAGTCGTGGAGGCCGGCATCGCCGACGGTTCGCTGCGCGCGGTCGACGGGTCGCTGGCCACCCGGACCCTGCTGAGCAACCTCAACGCGGTCGACACGTGGTTCCGCCGGATCGAAGGCCAGCCGGCCGAGGAGATCCGCGCCCTGGCGCGCCGGATCGTGGACCTCCTGATCGGCGGCCTGGCCGGCTGAACCCCGGCCACGCCGCCTACCCGCGCCGGGGCGGGATCAGAACTCGTCCGCTTTGGTCAGCTCGTGCTCGAAGGCGTCCGCCCGGGCGACGAGCGTCTTGAGGGGACGCTCGAACTCGAGCTCGATGCTGAGGTCTTCCAGGGGCAGCGTGTGCTTGAGCAGCGCGACGCCGTCCACGACCGCCGCGCCGCCGGCGGCCGAGGCCCCGGCCAGTTCGAGCAGCTGCCGCAGGTCGATCTTGTCGGCCCAGCCGACCGGCGAGGAGATCTCGATCCACGCCCCGCCGTCCAGCTCGGGCAGGTGGTGCACGGTCGCCTGCTGCGTCCGGTCCTGCGGGCCCGCGAGGCGGAAACGCAGCCAGTCGTCCTGTTCCTCCAGGACTTCGTACCGCGTCCGGACAAAGTTGATCACATCGGTCCAGGTGGTCACCCGCTCCGCCTCTCGCCTAAGACCCTTTCAGCGGGACGAGCATCTCACGCCGCTCCCGGGCCCGGCACTCCGGACGTACCGACGGCTCAGCCGAGCGCCATGTCCTGGGAGCGCGACGGGACGGCGTCGAGCGTGGCGAGCGTCGCGTCGTCGAACACGATCGAGCCGGCGGCGACGTTTTCTTCGAGGTGTCCCACGGTCGCGGTGCCCGGGATGAGGTGGGTGTTCGGCGTGTGGTGCAGCAGCCAGGCCAGCCCGACCTGCGAGGGCGTGGCGCCGAGGGACTCCGCGACGGTGTGCACGGTCGGCTCGTCGGTCACCTTCGGCAGGCCGGGGAACGCGCCGCCGAGCGGGAAGAACGGCACCCAGGCGATGTCCTCCGCGACGCAGAGCTCCAGCAGGTCCTCGTCCTCGCGGCTCACGAGGCTGTAGGCGTTCTGCACGCAGGCGATGCCCGCCGGCAGCGCCCGGCGCAGGATCTCCAGGGTCACGCTGCTGAGCCCGATCGCGCCGATCTTGCCTTCGTCGCGCATCGCCGTCATGACCTCGAGCTGGTCGTCGAGGTCGACCAGCTGGTCACCTTCGGCCTTCAGACCGGGCCGGGTGTCCAGGCGGCGCAGGTTCACGACGCCGATCTGCTCGGTGCCGAGGGTCCTGAGATTGTCCTCGACGCTCGCGCGCAGCTCGTGGGGACGCTGCGCGGGGCGGAGCGGGATCGGCCCGCCCGGGTCGGGGTCGGCGCCGACCTTGCTGACGACCAGCACGTCGTCCCCGGGCCGGAGCGCGTCGCGGATGACGCCGTTGACGAAGGTGTTGCCGTAGAACTCGGCCGTGTCGAGGTGGTTCACGCCGAGGTCGAGCGCGTGACGCAGGAGGGCGAGGGCCGCGTCGCGGTCGTCGTGCAGGCGTTCGAGCTGCATCGCCCCGTACCCGACACGCGAGACGGTGCGGCCGGCGAGCGGGGCGGTGGTTTCGATGGGGGGCATGGTCATCCCGTCAGTCGTGCGATGATGAAGAAGCGGAGGAACCTCCGTTAAGTCGACCGTAGCACAACCGGAGGTGCCTCCGCTTTGTCGTCACCCGATCCGTCCGCCGCCGACCGCCCGATCCGCTCCGACGCGCGCCGCAACCGCGAGAAACTCGTCGCGGTCGCCCAGGCCGCCTTCGCCACCGCCGACGGAACGGTCGCGCTCGAAGCGATCGCCCGCGAGGCCGGCGTCGGGATCGGCACGCTCTACCGGCACTTCCCGACCCGCGAGGCCCTGGTCGAAGCCGTCTACGCCGCCGAACTCGACGAAGTCGCCACCAGCGCCCCGGCCCTGCTGGAGAAGCTCCCGCCGCAGGCCGCACTGCGCGCCTGGCTGGACCGCTACGCGGCGTTCTTCCAGACCAAGCGGGGGATGGGCGATGTGTTCCGCGCGGGCGTGGCGTCGGGGCGCATCGCAACGCCGGCGACCCGCAAGCGCATCACGGGCGCGATCGGCGAGATCCTCACCGCGGGGGCGGTGGCCGGCGTGTTTCGTGCCGACACCGATCCCGAGGACGTCACGTTGATGGTGCTCGGGATCTTCCTGTCCACGGTGGAGGACCGCGACCCGGCGCGGATCGGGCGGTTGCTCGATCTGGTCGTCGACGCCCTGCGGCCGAAATAATTCTTTCGCGGCGATACCAAATGGGTTGCCGCGTAACGCTCTGCGGCAATTTCCCGACGTCGTATCCGACGAGACAGCCCGGGAGTTCATTCGAAGGAGAACGCATGCCGCGCGCTTCGCTGCTGATCTCCTCGGCCTTCCTGCTGGCCATGGCGACAGCCTGTGCCTCTCCTGCCGCAAACCAACCTGCTCCGGTGGTGGCTTCGACCACAAGCGCCGTAACGACGGTTGCGCAGCCATCGACAACCTCGGCTCCCAGCCCGGTCCAGAGCGCGCCTGCGTCAATAGCTCCGGTGGCGACCGCACCATCCAAGCCGAAGCCCACGCCCAAGCCGAAGTCCACGCCGAAAGCGCACAGCAAAGCAGCCTGTTTGAAAGACGAGAACCAGTGCTACGAGCCAGGCACGAACGTCAAATGCCAGACCGGCGGCTGTGTCGACGCCGCACGCGGTTTGACGCAGCGCGACGTTGAATCAGCTCGACAGAAATGGTTGCGAGAAAACCCGGGCTGGTGCCCGGTGGGAACACAAGGTGCTGTGGCGCCGTGCTGACGCGGGAAGAGTGCGAGTTGGTAAGTGAAGCCGTTGGGATGCCCGGATCTTCCTGTCGACGGTGGACCGCGCCTCGGCGCGGATCGGGCGGTTGCTCGATCTGGTCGTCGCCGCCTCGCGGCCGAAATAATTCCGCGGCGGGTGTCGGATCGGGCGCGGGCCGTTCGTAGTCACGGTGGGAGACCGGCACCGGCCGGTCGTGATGCACCGGAGGACCGCGATGAACGCCGTGAACCACGAACGCGTGAGCGCCACCTTGACGCTTGCCGAGTCCGCCGCGACGGTGTTCGCGGTGCTGGCCGACCCGGCGGCGCACGCCGCGATCGACGGCACCGGCTGGGTGCGGGAACCCGTCGAACCGGCGCCGTTGACCGAGGTGGGGCAGCTCTTCCGGATGGACATGCACCACGCCGGCCACCCGGACGGCGACTACCAGGTGGTCAACAAGGTCGCCGTCTTCGACGCGCCGCGTGCCATCGGCTGGCTCACCGGGTACGACACGGGCGACGGCGAGCCGGAGTTCGGTGGCTGGATCTGGCGCTACGACCTGGCGCCGCAGGGCCCGGCCGGAACCGAGGTCACGCTCACCTACGACTGGTCGGGCGTGCCGGGGTTCGTCCGCGAGCGCGGCATCGAGTTCCCGCCGTTCGGCCCCGGGCACCTGATCGGCTCGCTGCACCACCTCGCCGAGCTGACCCACCGCGTGGCGGCCTGACTCGCGGTCAGCTCGTCACGGCGTCGCGGAAGGCCTCGACGTGGGCGGCCGCGCACTCCGTCGGGAGGGTGCCGGGGATGACGACGCTGCCCGTGATCGTCATGGCCGGCTCGAGGGGGATCGCGGTCACCCGGGTCGAGCTGATCTCCGCGACCTGGCCGGCCGGGAGGACCGCCCAGCTCGCCGGGTCGGAACCCACCTCGACGATGGTGTCCTGGGTCGTGCCCACCGGGCGGCCGAGGCGGGGGCGCACCCCGGCTTCGCGCAGCGCGGCCGTGAGCGCGTCGTGCAGGGGTGGGTCGTGCTGCCGGGAGGGGAGCCGCAAGACGCTGTCGGCGAGTTCGGTGATGGCGACGACCGTGTGGTCCGCGACCGGGTGGTGCCGGGAGACCACCGCCAGCAGTGGTTCCGTCCAGGTCGGCAGGACCTTCAGCCCGGGCGCCGAGAGCACGCCGCGGGTCAGGGCCACGTCCAGTTCGCCTTGGCGCAGGGCGTTCAGGCGGGCGTCGAGCGGCAGGTCGACGAGCACGACGTCGAACGGCGAGCCCGCCTCGCGCAACGAGTCGATGCCGCGCTCCAGGCGGGTGGTGAAGCCGGCGGCCGTGCCGATGCGCATGGTGCCCGCCGACGTCTCGGCCGCCAGCCGGACCCGATCGGCGGCCGCCAGGGTGGCTCGCGCCGCGTCGAGGGTGCGGCGTCCGGCCGCGGTGAGCTGCACGCGGCGCGGGGTGCGGTCGAACAGCCGGACGCCGAGTTCGCGTTCCAGCCGGGCGATCTGCTGGCTGACCGCGGGCTGGGCGATGTGCAGCCGCTCGGCGGCGCGGCCGAAGTGCAGTTCGTCCGCGACCGTGACGAAGTACCGCAACGCCCTCAGCTCCACCGGGTCCTCCTGCCTGCGACGATAAGATCAGCTTATCGCTGCGCGGGCGCCCTGGACCTGGTTCGCCACCGGGGCGCGGTGCTGGACTCGTCCCATGAGTATCGATCTGGGTTTGCTCGGCGCCCACCTGCGCGACCACGAAGTCTCTCCGGACCGGGCCGCCGAACTCGAGGACGCCGGTTACGGCACGCTGTGGCTGGACGCGTCACCCCCGGCCGACCTGACGCAGGTGGAGCGGCTGCTCGACGCGACCACCGGGCTGGCCGTCGGGACGAGCGTGGTGAACGTCTGGACCGCCGACGCGGCGACCGTGGCCGCCTCCTACCGCCGGATCGCCGCCCGCCACCCCGACCGGTTCCTGCTCGGTGTGGGGATCGGGCACCGCGAGGTCGACACCGGATACGCGTCACCGTACGACAAACTCGCGTCCTATGTGGACACCTTGACCGCGGCCGGGGTGCCCGCCGACCGGGTGGTGCTGGCCGCGCTCGGGCCGAAGATGCTGCGGCTGGCCCGCGATCGCACCGCCGGGACCGTCCCGTGCATGATCACGACCGAGCACACACGGCGGGCCCGGGCGGCCCTCGGCGCGGGGAAACTGGTGCTGCCCGGGCACTTCGCGCTCCTGGACACCGACGTCGAACGCGCTCGCGCGACCGCCCGCTCCGCACCGCCGGGGACGGCCCTGGCGGTCACCAACTACGTCGCCAACCTCCGCCGGCTCGGCTTCACCGACGACGACTTCGCCGGGCACGGCAGTGATCGCCTGATCGACGCGCTCGTCCTGCACGGCAGTCCGGCCACGGTCGTCGCGGGCGTTCGCGCGCACCTGGACGCCGGCGCGGACCACGTCGGCATCTACCCCCTCGGCGACGACCCGATCGGCACGCTGCGCCGCGTCGCCGAGGCGGTGGCGGAGGCTCGCGTGGTCCGGTGAGGCGGGCAAGGGTGGCGAGCGGGATCAGCTCAGCGCGACCCGCGCCCACACGGTCTTGCGGCCGTCGCGGACCTGCTGTCCCCAGCGCGCGCTGACCGACTTGACCAGCTGCAGGCCCAGGCCGCCGTCGGGGATGGCCGGGCGGGGGCTTTCGTCGGTGACCTCGAGCAGCGCGTGCGTCTCGTCGACGGTCAGGCCGATCCGGCGGCGGCCGGCGCCGTGGATCAGCGCGTTCGAGGCGAGCTCGTCCAGCACGAGCAGGACGTCGCAGACGCGTTCGGGGTCGAGGCCGGGCAGCTGCCCCTCCAGCACGGCCCGCGTCCACTGGTGCGCCTGCGGCAGGTCGTCCCGGTCGCTCAGGCCCATGTCGCAGTGCACGGCCGCCTGGGCCGTCAGTCGGCTTTCGTACCTGTCTTCGGACGTCACCCGGGGCCCCCTCGTGATTCGGCAACGCCGGGAGGTACCCACTGCGCGGCCGGTTCAAGCACGCCGGTCCGCCCGGCGTGCTTGAACCGGTTTCCTCACGTCAGCAGCCAGCGGTACCCGCCTCGCCCCGGCGGCCGTGCAGGCGTGGCTCGCCGCCGGCCACCACGACCGGGCCGTCGCGGCCGTGGCCCGGTTCGGCCGGGGCCTGCGCGGCCACGACAGCCCGCCGGCGACCGCCGCCCTGCTGTGGACCCGGGCGCTCTTGGCCGACCACGCGGACGGCCCGGCGGCCCGGCTTTGGACACGTTCACCCGCCTCGGCGCGGCGTGGGACGCCACCCGCGTCCGCGGCCGCCTGCGCGCGGCCTCGGTCCCGCCGGGCCGCCACCGGGGCCGCCCGGCCTACCACGACGGTCTTTCCCCGCGGGAGCACGAGATCGCCGAGCCGGCGGCGGGCGGCCTGACGAACCGGGCGATCGCGGAGACACTGCACCTGTCCCAGCGGACGGTGGAGCACCACGTGGCCCGGGCGATGCAGAAGACGGGAGTGCGGTCCCGGCGGGCGTTGCTCGGCGAGGCGCAGACCTGAGCCGTGCCCGTGTCGGCCGTTGCCGGGCGTTCGGTGGTTCACGAACGGCCGACACGGCGACCGGAACGGCCAACACGGCGCGATGCGCGGCTGACAACGTCCGCGTGGTGGACAGAAAAGCGGCCATAGGTCCCCAGAACGGGACAGAACCACCGCAAGTGCGGGTTACTTCCCGTCCAGATCGTGAGACAGTGGGGCGATCACCGCAAACTTCCTTAAGGTCCCTGATCGTCACTCGATCGGCTGAATCTTGAAGGTGCTGTGGCCAACCCTCCGCCGACACCGACCACCGGTGTCCCGCCCGTCGCGGCGCGCTCGTTGCCGTCCGCGGTGTGGCGTGCCGTCCGCTCCGGATGGTGGACGTCCACCTGCGCGGTCCTGATCGTCCTCATCGTGCTGCTCGCCGCCGCGGCCGACCTGTTCGTGCTGGCCGAAGGGCAGAGCCTGAACCCGGACATCGCCACCCTCGGGCCGACCGGGCTGCCCGCCGGGACGCTCGGCGGCGTGAGCGCCGCGCACTGGTTCGGGGTCGAGCCGCTGACCGGCGTCGACCTCTTCGCGCTCGCCGCGCACGGCGCCCGGACGTCGCTGCTCGTCGGGCTCGGCGCCACCGTGCTGGCCACGGCGCTCGGCGTGGTGATCGGCGTCAGCGCCGGCTACCTCGGCGGCTGGTGGGACCGGCTGGTCACCTGGACCGCCGACGTCATCCTCGGCTTCCCGTACCTGATCTTCATGATCGCGCTCGGCGCGGTGCTGCCGGTCGACTTCCCGCGGCAGTTCACGCTGGTCGTCGTCCTCGGGCTCTTCGGCTGGCCGCGGGTCGCGCGCATCGTCCGGTCCCAGGCCCTCACCCTCGGCAAGCGCGACTTCGTCGCCGCGGCGCGGGTGATGGGCGGCGGGCCGTGGCACGTCTTCACCAAGGAGCTGCTGCCCAACCTGTGGGCGCCGATCATCGTGGTGGCCAGCCTGTCCATCCCGTCGATGATCGGCAGCGAAGCCGCGCTGTCGTTCCTCGGCGTCGGCGTGCTGCCGCCGACCCCGAGCTGGGGCCGCACGATCAGCACGGCCATCGACTTCTTCGAGACGGACCCGATGTACCTCGTTTTCCCCGGCCTGCTGCTGTTCCTCATCACGCTGGCGTTCAACGTCGTCGGCGACGCCATCCGCGACGCGCTCGACCCGCGGTCCGGGGGTGCGGCCTGATGCGCACCGCCCGCTTCGTCGCGACCCGGTTCGCCGGGATGCTGCTGGTCCTGTTCGTCGTCGCCTTCGTGACGTTCGTGGTGTTCTACGTCCTGCCCGCCGACCCGGCCCGGATGGCCTGCGGCCGCCCGTGCTCGCCGGAGAGCCTCGCGATGGCGCGCGAGTTCATGGGCTACAACAGCCCCTGGTACCAGCAGTTCTTCGACTTCCTCGGCGGCATCTTCGGCGGCCGCACGTTCGGCACCGGCGTCTCCGCGATCCACTGCACCGCACCGTGTTTCGGCTACGACTTCCAGAACAGCGTCGACGTCCTCGGCGAGATCGTCGGCCGGATCGGGGTCAGCTTCTCGGTGGCGCTGGGCGCGGCCGTGATCTGGATCGTCCTCGGCGTCGGCCTCGGGGTGCTTTCGGCGCTGCGCCGCGGCTCCGCCGTCGACCGGATCACCATGGCCGCCGCGATGGCCGGGGTGTCCATGCCCGCCTACCTGGCCGGGATGATCGGCATCACGATCTTCGCGTTCGCCCTCGACGTCGTGCCGAAGAACGGGTACGTGCCGCTGACCGAGGATCCGGTGCAGTGGGCGTGGCACCTCGTGCTGCCGTGGCTGGTGCTCGCGTTCCTGCACGCCGCGATCTACGCCCGGCTGACCCGCGGGCAGATGCTGGAGACGCTCGGCGAGGACTACATCCGCACCGCGCGGGCGAAGGGCCTCACCGAGCGCAAGGTGGTGGGCCGGCACGCGCTGCGCAACGTCCTGCTGCCGGTGGTCACCGTGTTCGGCGTCGACCTCGGCGCGCTGCTGGCCGGCACCGTGATCACCGAGCGGATCTTCGGCATGGCCGGCGTCGGCCGGCTGCTGGTCGACGCGATCGCGTCGCTCAACCTCCCGGTGCTCCTCGGCGTGACCCTGTTTTCCGCGCTGCTGGTCACTTTCCTGAACTTCCTGGTCGATCTCTGCTACGGCGCGCTCGATCCGCGAGCCCGCCTCGTCTGAAGGGGAAACGATGAAACGGGGACACTGGCTGAAAGTGGCCGCGGGGGCGACGGCCGCCGTCACGCTGCTGACGGCGTGCGGGGCCAACGACACGCCCGCCACCCAAGGCGGTTCCGTCAAGCCGGGCGGGGACCTGGTCCTGCTCAACGACGCGCCGTCGATCACCTGGGACCCGGCGAAGAGCTCCAACCTCGTCGTGACCACGCTCGGGCTGGTCCACCGGCGGCTGACGTCGTGGGACGTCGCGCCGGGCAAGGACACCACGGTCGTGCCGGACCTGGCCACCGACACCGGGCGCCCCAGCGACGGCGGCAAGACGTGGACGTTCACCCTCAAGGACGGCCTGAAGTACAGCGACGGCACGCCGATCAAGTCCGAGGACGTCAAGTGGGGCCTGGAACGTTCGTTCGCGCCCGCGTTCTCCGGCGGCCTGTCTTACCACAAGGACCTGCTTTCCCCGGGTCTCGCCTACAAGGGCCCGTTCGACGGCGGCAAGGAGCTGGACTCCATCCAGACGCCCGACGCCAAGACGATCGTCTTCCACCTCGCCCGCGCGTACGGCGACTGGAACTGGGTCGCCAGCACCCCGGCGTTCTCGCCGGTGCCGAAGGGCAAGGGCGCCGAGGCGAACTACGGTGACCACTCGATCGCGTCCGGCCCGTACCAGATCCAGACCTACGAGCGCGGCAAGTCCGCGAAGCTGGTCCGGAACCCGAACTGGGACCGCGCGACCGACCCGACGCGCAAGGCGAACGCCGACACCGTCGACTTCGAGCTCGGGCAGGACACCAGCGTCATCTCCAAGCGCCTGATCGACGACACCGGCAAGGACCGCAACGCCTTCGGCATGTCCTTCGCCTCGCCGGCCCAGCTGGCGCAGATCCAGGGCAGCCCGTCGGCCAAGGCCCGCCTCGTCACGTCGGAATCCGGGGCGCTGTCCTACCTTTCGCTCAACACCCAGCGCGGCAAGCTGGTGGACCCGAAGGTGCGCCAGGCGTTCCAGTACGCCGTCGACAAGGCCGCCTACCAGGTCGCCAGCGCGGGCAACGCCCAGCTCGCCGGCGACGTCGCCACGACGCTGATCACACCCGGCTTGCAGGGCCGCGAACAGTACGACCTCTACCCGGCGCCGCCGTCGGGTGACCCGGCGAAGGCCAAGCAGCTGCTCGCGGACGCGGGCCTGCCCAACGGGCTCGACGGCCTGGTCCTGGCCACCCACAACGAGAACGGCTACCCGGAGAAGGCCGCGGCGATCCAGGCCTCGCTGGCGCGGGCCGGCATCAAGGTGACGATCAAGCCGCTCGACGAGGACACCTACACGTCCGAAGTGGACACCAAGGGCCTGTCGGACTACGACCTGACGCTCACCTCGTGGCAGCCGGACATCCCGTCGGCCAACGCGAACATCCAGCCGCTGTTCCAGTCGACCGAGATCGGCAACGGCGGGTACAACGAGTCGCGCTACAGCAACCCCGACGTCGACCGGCTGATCGCCGAGGCGCAGGCCACCATCGACCCGGCCGAGGCCGGCAAGAAGTGGGCGGCGCTGGACAAGAAGATCCTCGCCGACTCGCCGGTGGTCCCGCTGCTCTACAACCGCAACTCGTTCCTGCACGGGTCGAACGTCGGTGACGTCCAGATCGGCAAGTTCCCGGCCTACGTCGACTACCGCAAGTTCGGGATCGTCTCGTGACCGGAGCCGGGCTCCTCAGACTGCACGACGTGGCGGTCTCCTTCGGGGACGTCGAAGCCGTCCGCGGGGTCGGCTACGAGGTCCGTGCGGGCGAAGTCGTCGCGGTGGTCGGGGAGTCCGGCTCGGGCAAGACGGTCACCGCGATGTCCCTGCTCGGTCTGCTCCCGCCCACGGCGAAGGTGTCCGGGCGCGCGGAGCTGGCCGGGCGGGACCTCTACGCCATGGCGCCGGCCGAGCTGCGGGAGGTCCGCGGCGGGGACGTCGGCATGGTGTTCCAGGAGCCGATGAGCGCGCTCAACCCGGTGTTCACCATCGGCGACCAGCTCGTCGAAGCGATCCGCACGCACCAGGAACTGACGCCCGCGGCGGCCCGGGAACGGGCGATCGAGCTGTTCGGCCTGGTCGGGCTGCCCGCACCCCGCGAGCGGTTCCGCTCCTACCCGCACGAGCTGTCCGGCGGGCAGCTGCAGCGCGTCGTCATCGCCATGGCCGTGGCGAACGACCCGAAGCTGCTGATCGCCGACGAGCCGACCACGGCCCTGGACGTCACCGTCCAGGCCGAGATCCTCGAACTGCTGCGGGACCTGCGCTCGCGGCTCGGCACAGCGATCCTGCTCATCACGCACGACATGGGCGTGGTCGCCGACCTCGCCGACCGGGTCGTGGTGATGCACGACGGCGTCGTCGTCGAACAGGGCGACGTCCGGACGGTCTTCACCGCGCCCGCCGAGGCGTACACGCGGCAGCTGCTCGGCTCGGTCGTCTCGCTCAGCACCGCGGCGACGACCGGCCTCCAGCGGGCGCTGGCGGCCGACATCGAGGTCTCGCCGGGCCACGTCGCGGCCGCCGAACACCCGGCGATGGCGTCGGTGCCGGACGTCCCGGCGGAGAAACCGCTGCTGCGCGTGGAAGATCTCGCCGTCACCTACCGCGGCCGGTTCCGGGCGGTGGCGGTCCGCGCCGCGGAAGGCGTGAGCCTGCACGTCGAGCCGGGGGAGGTGCTCGGGCTGGTCGGGGAGTCCGGTTCGGGCAAGAGCACCGTCGCCCGCGCCGTCACCGGCCTGCTCGCGCCGACGGCGGGGTCGGTCCGCATCGGCGACGCCGACATCACCCGCGCGCGCGGGCGGGCCGCGAAAGCGCTGCGACGGCGCATCGGCGTCGTGTTCCAGGACCCGCTGTCCTCGCTCAACCCGCGCACGACGGTGGGGGAGAGCGTCGCGACGCCGTTGCGGCTGCACAAGGCGGTTCGTTCGTCCGAAGTGGACGGACGGGTGGCCGGGCTGCTGTCCGCGGTCCAGCTCTCGCCGTCCCTGCGCACGCGCTACCCGCACGAGCTGTCGGGCGGGCAGCGGCAGCGCGCCTGCATCGCGCGGGCCCTGGCGCTGCGCCCGGACCTGCTGGTCGCCGACGAGCCGACGAGCGCCCTCGACGTCACCATCCAGGCCCGGATCCTGGACCTGCTGCGCGAGCTGCGGCACGAGTTCGGGTTCGCGTGCCTGTTCATCAGCCACGACCTCGCGGTGATCGAGCAGCTGGCCGACCGCGTCGCGGTGATGCACCGCGGCCACGTCGTCGAGCAGGGGCCGACCAAGGAGGTGCTGACCGCGCCCGCGCACGCGTACACGCGGCGGTTGCTGTCGGCGGCGCCGGTGGCCGACCCGGACGCGCAGCGCGTCCGGCGGGAAGCGTGGCGGCAGCTGCGTTAGGCGGCCCGCGATGGGGGAACGACCGTCCCGGCGGCCGAGGCGGCTTAGGCTGCCGGACGTGACGACGCTCGAGGACTCCGGGCGGCCGTCGCCCTGCCGCTGATCGACATCGCGCGCTTCCGCGACCCCGCCGCCGACCGCGCGGAGTTCCTGGCCGAGCTGCGACGAGCCGCGCACGAGGTGGGGTTCTTCTACGTGGTCGGCCACGGTGTGCCCGAACGGCTGACCACCGGGATTTTCGACGCGGCCAAGGAGTGGCCGAAAGCGCTTCCCGGACTCCGGGAGACCACCCTCGAGCGGCAGGCCGAGGCTCTGCGCGACGTCACGCTCGACCCGGCGGAGCTGATCGCCTTGTGCGTCACGTGGGGCACCCGGGCTGGTGGGTGACGGGCCTCGCGGTCCCGCCGGCGGTCTGCTGGGCGGAGCGCGACCGCGCCCGGCTCGTGCCTCGGGTGGCTCGACCCGGTTCGGCGCGGACGGCCGCGAGCCGTCGTCCGGGAGGACGGCGGCTCGCGGGGCCGCCGGGTCAGGCCTGCTGCTGACCGGCTTCGATGTCCAGCTCGATGGTGATCTTGTCCGAGACGACCGCGCCCGGGATGGTGGGGCCGACCTCGAAGGCGGCGCGGCTGATCTCGGTCTTGGCCGACACGCCGAGCACCTTGCTGCCCGACGGGTGGTCGCCGAAGCCGCCGATCTCGGCCTTCAGCGTCACCGGCTTCGTCACGCCGTGCAGGGTGAGGTCGCCGTCGATGAAGAACTCGCCGTCGTCCTCGCGGACGCCGGTGGAGGCGAACGTCAGCGTCTGGTGCGTGTCGGCGTCGAGGAAGTCGGCGCTGCGGATGTGCCCGTCCCGCTGTTCGTTGTTGGTGTTGACGCCGGTGGCCTGGATGGTGGCGGTGACCGAGGACTTGTGGACGGTGTCGCCGGTGACGATGGTGCCTTCGACGGTGTCGAAGCGGCCGCGGACCTTGGAGACGCCGAGGTGGCGGACCGTGAAGGTGACGTTGGAGTGGACCGGATCGATGTCCCAGGTGCCGCTGGTGTAGCCGGGGATCTCGGTGGTGGAGGTGGTCATGCGGTGCTCCTGGATTCGTGGGCGTCGTGGCTCGGCGCGCCGGGTTTCGGAGCAAAACTAGCAAGAAAGTAGTTCAGAGTTCAACCAATCCTGCACCGTGAGACGCCCCGCGCGCGCCGGGCCCGATTCAGCCCAGCGTGACGAGCCCGCCTCCGTCGAAGCGGTAGCCGACGCCGCGGACCGTGGTGATGGGATCGAGGTGCGGTTGCAGCTTCGCGCGGAGCCGCCGGACGTGGACGTCGACGGTGCGGTCGCCGCCGCCGTCCGGGCGCGGCCAGAGCGCGGCCTTCAACGCGGCTCTGCTGAAAACCCGCTCCGGGTGCGCGCGCAGGAAGTGCAGCAGGTCGAACTCCAGCCGGGTCAGCGGGAGCGGCTCGCCCCGCAGGATCGCCCGCCGGGCACCGCTTTCGATGTGCAGCAGCGGCCGCGGGACCAGCCGGAGCGAGTGCCCGGACGCGGGCGGCCGGCGGGCGGTGGTGACGTCGACCTCGGCGACGGCGCCGAGCGCGGTGGTCAACCGGGCGGCGAGGAGCGCGGTGTCGACCGCCCGGTCGGTGAGGTCGATCCGGATGTTCAGGTGGACGACCTCGGCGGCCGCGGGTCGTTCGGACTGGCTCGTCATGCGGGGATTGTCGGGTCCGAAGGGCGGTGGAACCCAGGTCGCCCGGCAGGTGAAACCGGTTGACTCCGCGCCGCGGCCAGGGGCCAGGCCGACGACGCCCGCTGGACGCGGATCGACACGAGCGGGGGAGACAGCGAGACCGACGTGAAGGTCAGCGAAATACTGTGGTCCCGAAACTCAGGCCTGGTCCAGGCGGGGGTAGAGCACTTCCCGCATGAGCAGCAGGAGCGCCGCGGCGACCGGGATCGCGACGAGCGCGCCGACAACCCCCAGCAGCGCGCCGCCCAGGATCACCGCGACCACCGTGACCAGGGCCGGGATCTTCACCGCGCCGCCGATGATGCGGGGCACCAGGAGGTAGTCCTCCACCAGCCGGTACACGACGAAGAAGGCGATCGTGGCGAGGCAGACCGGCAGGGACACCGTCAGGGCGACGAGGCTGACCAGCACGCCGCCGACGACGGAACCGACCACCGGGATCAGGTCGAGGATGGCGACGGTGATGGCCAGCAGCGCGGGGTAGGGGACGTCGAAGATCAGCAGCCAGACCAAGGTGAGCACGCCCGCGATGACCGAGATCGCCAGGTTGCCGAGGACGTAGCCGCCGACCTTGGTGAAGATCGCGTCCCCGATGAGGATGGCCCGCGGCCGCCGCGAGCGCGGCAGCAACCGGTACGCGCCGGCGCGGATGCGGGGCAGGTCCACGACGAAGTACACCGTCAGCACCACCAGGATCAGGATGTTCGTCAACGCGCTGAACACCGCCTGGCCGGCCCCCAGCAACCCGCTGGGCAGGGCCGACCCGCCGAGCAGGCTCTCGAGCTGCTGCTGCAGGTGGAACCGTTCGTTGAGCCGGCCGAGCAGTGTGCTGTGGTCCTGGGCGTCCCGCAGGTACGCCGGTGCCTTGCCGATGAACTGCCCGGCCTGCTCGACCACGACCGGGATCGCGGCGGTGAGGAACCCGCCGATGGCGAGCAGCGCGACGACGAACACCGTCGTGACGGCGAGCCAGCGCGGGAAGCGGTGCCGGGTCAGCCACGCGACGGCGGGTTCGAGGCCGATCGCGAGGAACAGGGCGAGGCCGACGAGGACCAGGACGTCCTGGAGACCGACGACGATCCGCACGAGCCCGTAGGTGACGGCGACACCGGCGGCCGCCGCCATGCCGATCAGGAACGGCGAGCGCCGGTTGAGCGGCTTTCCCCTGGCCCCCAACGGTTCCTCGAGGGTGCTGAGCTCGGCGGCGGTCGCTTCGTCGGCGGCGAAACCGTCGGGCGTCCGGGGATCTTCCAGCGGGATCTGGTCTTCGGGGGAGGGCAAGACAACCTCCTGGGTGTCCGCCGCTGAGGGCGGTGAACCGGCGCGTCCCGCCGGAGGCTGTCGGCTCAACCGGGTCCCATCCAACCACGCCCGCACGCCGGCCCGCGACGGTCGCACGCCCGGGCCGGCGGCGGGTCGCCGCCGCCGACGGTCCGCCGCCGGCGAAGTTCTTGCGACGCACGGTGTCCGCCGCGCGTTCGGTGAGTTCGTCGTGCACCCGCCACTGCGCGGAGGCCGGCCGCGCAGCCGGGCCGTCCCGCGCCCCGAGCGGGCGGATGACGGCCGCGCCGGTCGGGATCCAGGCCGGCGGACACGGCGGCGGGCGCGGGGAAAGCACGCGTTCGGAGCTGTTCCGGACGACCTTGCGGTCACTAGGATCGGACGGCTACGGCCACTTCGCCGACGACGTGCCGGCCGTCACGTTGGCGGTGAGCACCCTGATGTCCCTGTTCGGGATGAACCGGCGCCGGCTCCGTGCCGCGCTCGGGCACCTCGCCGCGGAACACCCCGGGGAAACCCGGTTCGGGACCGCGGTGGCGGCCGGGGCGCGTCCGCCGGACCGCCGGGCGGCCGGTTCCCGCACCCGCGCGCTCTCCGGTGCGGCGTGAGGCCGTCGTTCGCAGCCGCGCACCTTGCGCGTCCCGGCGCGGAACGGATTCCCGGCAGGCCGGCCGCACCGGCACCGGGCGACGACGATCCCGCCGCGGACCGGCGGCGGCCCGTCTTCGCACGGCGTCATGGTCGCCTGGGCCGGCTCGTGGTCCCTCGCCGGCGCGCCGGGGTCCGACCCGCGGGCGCCCGATGACCGCCCGGGACCCGGGGCCGGCGGCCGGTGTCACGGTCGGCGTCGAGGAGGAGTTCCTGTTCGTCGACGTGGGCTCACGGCGGCCCGTGCCGCGGGCGGGCGCGGTGCTCGCGCGGCTGGGTGCGGATGCCGGGATCAAGCCGGAGCTGTACGAGTCGCAGGTCGAAGCGGTGACCCCGGTGCTGACGAGCCTGGCCGGCGTGGCCCGCGAGCTGGTGACGAACCGCGCGTCGCTCGCGCGGGCAGCGGCGGCGGAGGGAGTGGCCGCGGTCGGCGTCGGCACCCCGGTCCTGGCCGGGCCGCGGCCCGAGTTGTCCGGCGGTGACCGGTACCGGCTCGTCGCCCGGACCTACCAGGGGTCGTTCGCCGACTACGAGGCCTGCGGCTGTCACGTCCACGTCGGCGTCCCCGGCGACGATCTCGCCGTCGCGGTGGTCGACCACCTCCGCCCGTGGCTGCCGACCTTGCTGGCGCTGTCGGCGAACTCGCCGTTCCACCACGGCCGCGACACCGGGTACGCGAGCTGGCGGACGATCGACCAGGCCCGGTTCCCCGGCGGCGGGATCCCGCCGCGCTTCGGCGACTTCGCGGGCTACCGGCGGTGCCTGGACCGGCTCGTCGACTGCGGTGTCCTGATCGACGAGCGCATGACGTTCTGGGCGGCCCGGCCGTCGCCGCGGTACCCGACGGTCGAGGTCCGGGTCGCCGACGTCGCGGCGTCGCCCGACGGGGCGCTGCTGCAGGCCGCCCTCGTCCGCGGGCTGGTCCGCGCCGCGCTCGACGACCTCGGCCGCGGGCGCGAAGCCCCCGACGTCGACGGCCAGCTCGCCGCCGGCGCGCTGTGGTCGGCCGCCCGCTACGGGATCCACGGCCACGGGATCGAGCTGACCGGCGGCCGGCGGGTGCCCGCCCGCGCGCTGCTGGCGGCCCTGGTCCGCCGGGTCCGCCCGGCGCTCGAGGACACCGGGGACGCGCCGCTGGTCGACACGCTGCTCCCTCCGGTGCTGGCCGGTGGCGCCGCCCGGCAGCGCGCGACCGCCGCCACGGGTGGCCTCACCGCCGTCGTCGACGAGCTGGCGGGACTGCTGACGGAACCGGTGGCGGGGGAACGGAGTGCGGAGCACGTACCGGTGCCGTGTGACCGCATGTCGTGAGCCCGAAAGTGTCCACAAAGGACAATACGGCGGGTTGCCGCCGGGTGTCGCGCGCCGGGAAAAGAGTTCCTTCGCCTCCCGAACCGGGGACCTGTGACCCTGGGCCGCGCCGGGCCCGGCGCGCACGATGGACGAAGACGGCGCACCCGGCAGGCCGTCGAGACCGTCGGCGCCGGAGCGCCCAGTCCCCGCCTCGCGACGTCCCACCATCAACAGCGGCCGCGGTGCGAGCAAGGCGCGGCCGGCAGGTCAGGAGCTCCGATCGTGAAACTCACCGTCTTCGACTTCCCGCGCCCCCGCCGTCCGCTCCCGGAATCCGCGACGGCGTCGCTCCCCCTCACCGGAAACCGTGTCGTGCACGCGAACTTCACGGCGTTCAACGGCTCCGAGCCGCCCGTCCCGCGCTACCACGACCTGGCGATCACCGTGGAACGGTCCGGGTGGACGCTGGTCGTCACGGTGGACGGCGACGTCGACCTCAGCACCGCGCCCATGCTCCGGCACGCGCTCGAAGAGACGCTGGGCCGGACGCCGCGGCGGATCGTCGTGGACCTCTCCCGCGTCCGGTTCCTCAACACCGCGGGGCTGGAGGTGCTGCTCGACGCGCACCGCGCCGCCGGGCCGGACACCGAACTGCGGCTGGTGGCCACGACCCGCGCGACCTGGCGGCCGTTACAGCTCACCAGGACGCACGAACGGCTGGTCATCCACGCGTCCCTGGCGGCGGCGATCGCGGCGCCGCGATCGCCGGCCGAAGGTGTGCGCTGAGCGGCGTCACCTTCTCCGCGGTTGCGCGGGGCTCGGCCGCCGGCCGAGGAACTTCGGCTCTTCGGTGGCCTGCGCCGGGACGTCCGCCTCGGGGAGGCCGTCGGCGGGGGTGAGGCCGAGGACGGCGAGCAGCAGCCCGCAATCGGCGGCGTCGCGCGCTTTCGACGCGACCACGAGGGTGGCCTTGCGCCGTTGCGCGCCGTCGAGGTTGAACGGATCCGCGACGAGCGCGTCCGGTGTTCCAGTCATGACGACCCCTTCGATCGACCACGTGGGTGCTGCCGCCAAGGGCCGGGGTGGTGACGGGCGGCCGGCCGGTTCGCCGGCACCCGGATCCGCCAATGTAGTCCTCCCCGCGAGGGTGCGGGGGCGGCAAACGGGTTGGAGCTCAGGTGCGCGCCCGGGAGGCGGGGCCGGGCGGGCGCGCGTCGAGGATGTCGGTGGCCCGCACCAGGCTGACCGGCGTGTCGGTGGCGGAACCGTCCGGGCGGACGGGCACCCAGGTGGTGCTGGTGTGCGCGTCGCGCAGGCTGTGGCCGGTCACGGTGCCGGCGCGCTCGTGCCACACCGGTGTCGCGCACGACGCCGACCTGGCGCGGCCGAGCCGGCCGCGGAAGCGGTAACGGACGTGCCAGCCGGGCGGGTAACCACCGCCGTGGCGGGTGGGCCAGGCCCGGTGCTCGCTCCCCGCCGGGTGCGCCTCGGTCTGCTCGTCGTCCACCGGTGCCCGCTTTCGCCGCGGTGCGCAGCGGCGCACCTTCCTCGGTCGCCGGGGTCCGGGGCGCGGCCTTCCAGCCTAGAGCGGACGGCGGCGGCGGGGTTCGCCCAGGCGAGTGGCTTTTTGGTGCCCGGACCGGCTTTTCGGCGTATTGCTCGGTCCCCGTCCGGCTCGGCGCGCGGGGCTATAGTGAAGGGGACGCCCCGGACCCCGGCATCGCGGCTTCCGCGGCGCGGGCCGGCCGGCCCGCACCCGACCCGGACGGCGAGGCGCATCATGGTGGCACGCGTGGCAGGAATGGTCCTGCTCGTCCCGGTCTGCACCCTGGCCGTGGTCGGTGCGGCGAACACCTCGGCGGACGCCCTGATCGGCTGGAGCCTGCTGGGGCTGGGCGCCGGGGTCCTCGTCGCGATCGGCGCTCCCCGGCTGCGGCGCGGCCGCCAGGTCGGGGTGCGTGGGCCCGACCTGCCGCTGGGCGTGGCCGCGGCGGCCACGTTCGTCACGTTCTGCCTGGTGATCGCCGGGCTGCTGGCCGCGTTCGGGGGCGGCCTCACGACGGCGGCGCTGCTCCTGTTCGCCGGCGCCGGGCTGTGGGCGGGGAACCGCTACCGCCCGCGGGCGCGCGCGACGCCGGTCGCGAACCCGCGCGACGTCCTCGCCGCCGTCACGCTCCCGGCGTCGTCGACGCTGGTCACCGACATGGGCACGGAAGAGCTGTGCGTGGCCTGGCGGCGCAGCTACTACCAGCTGGTCCTGGCCGCCGACGAGCCGGCGCGGCGCCTGGTCGTGCAACGCCGGCAGGAGTTCCTCGACGAGATCGAACGCCGGGACGGCAGCGGGTTCCGCCGCTGGCTCGACAGCGGGGCCCGCGCGGGCGGCGACCCCGGCCCGTACCTGACCACCGGCAGCTGACCGGACCGTCCTCAGTGGACGATCGTGGCCGGCCGGTGCCGAACGCGCGCGTCCCGATGACCAACGGCCCTCGTGCCCGGCGGCCGCCGGGACGATGCTGGGAACAGCCTTCGACGGGAGTGACCATGCGGTTCCGCGATCGCCGGGAAGCCGGCGAGCGACTGGCCCTCCTGCTGCGCCCGCTGCGCGGCCACCCGGCCGTGGTGCTCGGCCTGTCCGCGGGCGGGCTGGTGGTCGGCGGCGAGATCGCCGACGTCCTCGGCGCGCCCCTGGACATCCTGCTGACCCGCAGGATCGAGTTCGCGGGACCCCCGGTGACCACCCTGGGCGCGGTCGGGGAGGGCGGCCTGCTCGTCTCGGACCACGACGCCATCAAACGGTTCGACGTCACCGCCGCCGAGCTGACCCGCCTCGCCGGCGGCGCGCGCTCCGAGCTGGCCCGGCAGGTCGCGGTCTACCGCCACACCGTGGCACCGGCCCCGATCACCGGCCGCACGATCGTCCTCGCCGACGACGGCGCGGCCACCGGCACGACCGCGCACACGGCGATCCGGGTGCTGCGCGCCCGCCAGGCCGGCCGCATCGTGCTGGCGGTCCCGGTCGCCCCGGCCCGCGTCCTCGACCGGCTCGCCCGCGAGGTGGACCAGGTGGTCTGCCTCCGGTCGCCGGCGTGGGTGTACGCGGTGCGCAACAGCTACCGGAAGTTCGGCGCGGTCGCGGAGACCGAGGCGCTGGAGCTGCTGCACCGGGAGCCTCGCCTGCCGACCGAGGTGCCGCGCTGAGGTCCACTGTGGACGTCCTACCGCGCATCACCTGCGGGCGCCGAAGGTCGTCCCGGTCGTGGAGACCAGCCGCCTGCAGTTGCGTCGCGGACCTCGAATACCGCCGTCGTCCACAAACGACAGCGCAGATCACTCCGGAAGCTTCACCGCGATCTCGTCGCCCAGGTCGGCTCCGCCGGTGAGCTCCAGGTGGTCGCCGCTCCAGAAGCGGCCCGGGTCGTACCAGTTCGGGCGGCGGCCCTTGGGCAGCAGGCCCATCGCCTCGTACGTGACCGCGACGATCTCCGCGCAGTAGCCGGACTCGAGGTCGACTTCCCGGGGCTCGCGGCCCTCGCGCTTCCACGACGGCACGCGGCCGCCCAGCCAGCGGGACGCGAGGCGCGCCGTCGACGGGAACGGGGTGCCGTCGAGCCGGGCGATCGTGCGCAGGGCGGCGTCTTCCATCGCCGCGGTGACCGGGTGGTCGAGCTGGCGCAGCCAGACCCGCTGGTGGTACTTCTCCGCCCAGACCTGCACGGCCCGGCTCAGGTCGTGCAGCTGGGCACCCCGCTGGTGCGTGCCCGACCAGACGTCCGGCAGTGAGCGGCCCAGCTCCGCGTGCCACATCAGCGGCGGGAGGTCCTCGATCACCACGGCCATCCCGACGTGGTTGACCGGGCTGTTCGTCACCACGCGGATGGTGCGGTCGGCCGCCGAGCGGCCGCGGAAGAGCCACAGGTCGCCGGTGCGTGTCACGGCTACTGCTTCGTCGAGATCCAGCTCGGTGCCCGGCACGGGCAGTAGCCTAGGCCGATGCGCTGGTGGAAGACAGTGGGCCTGGCCGGGCTCGTCGGAGTGGCCGCGACCGGAGTGCTCGTCGCGCGGCAGGAGCGCCGGCGGCGCGCCTACACCCCGGACGAGATCCGCGAACGATTGCACGCGCGTCTCGATGAGACCCCGGAGGTGCCGGAGAACTGACGGGCCGGGCGTCAGCCGCGGCCGGACCCGGCGTCGGTGAACAGCGGGCCGGGCCGCAACGGGATGCCCAGCGCCGCGAAGACGCCGAGCAGCTTCGCGTTCTCCGGGCCGTCGGTGCCGGGATCGACGACGAGAGCCCGGACGCCTTCGTGCTCCGCCGAGACGACGAGCTGTTCGAGCAGCAGCGTCGCCACGCCGAGCGCCCGCGTGCCGCCGTCGACGACCAGCGCGAGCTCCGCCTCGGCGGCGTCGGTCAGGATGTCGTAGCGGGCGATGCCGGCCAGCCGGGAGTGCAGGAAGCAGCCCATCGCGGTGTGCCCGACGCCGGAGCTGCGCGAAAGCTGCGTCGCGAGTTCGGTCAGCCCGGCCGCCCCGATGCCGAAGAACCCGAGGTGCCGGTCGCGGCCGGCGAGCCGGTTCCGCAGCGCGAGCACGTCGGCGGTGTCGCCGGCTTCCAGCCGGCGCACCCAGGCGATCTCGCCGTCGGGGAGCAGGGCGCGCGCCGGTGGGGTCGCGGTGGTCATGACGTCTCCTCCCGGGCCGGCCCGAGGTACCGCTCGGCTTCCCGGCCCTGATCACAGTGCGGTCGCAATGGCCACGGGTCCACAGTGCCCTGTCCTTTTCGGACAGAACACTGCGGAGTCCGGGGTGCCGGCCGCGGGTGGCTCAGCCCGAGAGCTTCACCTGGTTGTCGACCGACGTCACGCCGGGTGCGAACCAGGCGGTCTGCTCGGCCGAACGGCGTTCGGCGGGGGTGAGGACTTCGCCGGTCAGGGTGACCCGGCCGTCGTCGATGCCGACCTCGACGTGCTGCGCGAACCCCGGCGCGTGCCGGGCCAGCGCCGCGGTGATCTTCAGCTTGATGTCGGCGGGCGGGACCGTCGTCGACGCCTTCAGCGTGATCAGGTTCCGCACCCCGCTGACCCCGGGGAGCGAGGCGACCGCGCTGCGGGCGGCTTCGCGCTGGTACTGCCAGTCCACCGAGCCGCGCAGCGTGACGACCTGGTCGCGCACCTCGACCTGGACCGAGTCCTTCGGCACGACGACCGTGCGGCGGTCGAAGACGATCATCGCCTCCCGGGCGAGATCCGCGTCCTCCGGGACGTTTTCGCCGTGCCGCACCAGGATCTTGTCCGCGGTCGTGGTGACGCCGTGGACGCGGATGGCCGCGCGCAGGGCCTCTTCCTTCTCCGGGTAGGTGCCGACGTGCCCGGACAGCGTCGCGACGCCGTCGGTGACGGCCACGCCGATCTCTTCGGCGTTGACACTCGGGGTCCAGGCGAGCTCGTCGGTGACCGCGGTCTTGAGCTGGTGATCGGGCCGGTGCTGGATCTGGGTCATGCCGCCAGCGTTCCCCCCGCGCGCCGCGCGGCCTAGAGTCGCCGGACCTTTCCTGCGGGGTCGTTCGGCGCGGGCGGGCGTAGCCTGGGGCGGTGGATGACCGCACTGGGCACGACCGGCACGTCATCACCGTCTTCCTGGTCGACGACCACGAACTCGTGCGGCGCGGCGTCGCCGAGCTCGTCGACGACGAACCGGACCTCACCGTCGTCGGGCAGGCCTCTTCGGTGTCCGAAGCCCTGGCCAGGATCCCCGCGCTGCGCCCGGACGTCGCGGTGCTGGACGTCCGGCTGCCCGACGGCAACGGCGTCGGGCTCTGCCGGGACCTGCGCACGGCGCTGCCCGGCCTGCGGTGCCTGATGCTGACTTCCTTCACCGACGCGGATTCGATGGTCGACGCCGTCCTCGCCGGGGCCGAGGGATACGTGATCAAGGACGTCAAGGGGCTGCAGCTGGTCGACGCCATCCGCCGGGTCGGGTCGGGCGAGACGCTGCTGGACGGCCGGGCGGTCACCGCGCTCGTCGCCGAACTGCGGGCCACGACCGGGAAACCGGGCCCGCTGGCCGGGTTGAGCGAGCAGGAGCTCGTGCTGCTGGACCTGCTCGGGGAGAGCCTGACCAACCGGCAGATCGCCGAGCGGATGTTCCTGGCGGAGAAGACCGTCAAGAACTACGTGTCGCGGCTGCTGGCGAAACTGGGGCTGGAACGGCGATCGCAGGCCGCGGTGCTGGTCACCGGGCTCCACGGCGCGCAACGTCGTCCGGGCGGCTAGCGGCGAACGGGTGCTCGTCGCTGATCACGACGTCTTCGAGGAGCGCGTGCGCGGAGACCGGCACGGCGGTGCCGTGGCCGAGGCGCAGCATGATCTGGGGCCAGAGCCCGCCGCCGATCAGCTGCCGCAGTTCGCGCCGGGTCGCCGGTGCCGCCATCGGCTGGGAGGACATCGACGCCGAGATCCCGGCGGCGGTGGCCGTCAGCAGCACCCGCTGCATGGCCTGGCCGGCCTGGAGGCGCGCGAGGGCCGTGTCGTGCAGCGAGCCGATGACCACGACCAGTCGCTCGGGTTCGACGTCGAGGTCCGTCCCGCTGCCGGGCCCGGGTGTCGCCGGCGGGAGCTCCGAGCGGCGCATGATCTCGCGCAGCTGCGGCACCTGCTCGGCGGTGACGGTGGCCAGCCACGCGCGTTCCATCTCGGCGCCGCGGCGCAGCTGCCGCTGCACCGAAGACGGCACGACGGCGGCGGTGAACGGACGGCGGTTGCTCTGCCGGCCGTCGATGGCCGTCACGAGCTCCTCGTCGTGCGGGGAGATCGTCTCGTACCCGTGCGGCCGGACGATGGCGAGCAATTCGGGCCGGCCCGAGGTCGGGAACAGCCGGACGTCGGCGTGGCTGCCCTGCGCCTTGATCGCCAGCCGGAGGTTCAGCAGCGCCGCCCCGCAGTCCAGGAGCCGTTCGCGCTGGTCGCTGTCGGGGCCGGTCAGCGGGTTCGCGTACAGCTCGATGGAGTCCGGGGTGCACTGGAACCGCCAGGGCCGGGAGTTCCGCAGCGGCGGGGGAGCCGTCGCCGAGAGCAGGACGGATCGCACTTGGCTGGCGCTGAGGTGCCCGACGGGCATGACACCGGTCTTCATGGACGGCTCCGAACTGTGGGTACCCGGGATGACGCTTCCCGCACACCGTCCGCCGTGGCCGCGGCCGGGCCAAGTGCCGAACGGCCTCCGGTGGCCGGGCGAAGGTCGTCGGTTGCGGTTCGGCCGGATCCCGTCGAGGGCCCGCGGGCTGTGCGAGGGTGGGGGCATGCCCGAAGAGACCGTGTCGGGCCGGGACCGGATGGCCGCGCTGCCGGCGGCCGTGCTCGCCTTCTCCGCCGGACTGGAGCTCGAAACCACGCTGCGCCGGATCGTCGCGTCCGCCGCCGAGCTGGTCGGCGCGCGGTACGGCGCCCTCGCCCTGCTCGACGAAGACGGCCGCACGACCGGGTTCGCCGTCACCGGCGTCGACGACGCCACCCGCGACCGGATCGGCCCGCCGCCGGACGGCCACGGGCCGCTCGGCGCGCTCGTGGCGGGCCGGGATCCGGTGCGCCTGGCCGACCTCGGCATCCCAGGCATCCCAGGCATCCCAGGGTTCCCACCGGGACACCCGTCGATGCGGACCTTCCTCGGCGTCCCGCTGCTGGTGCGCGGCGCGGTGCTCGGCCGGCTGTACCTGAGCGGCGAGCGGCCGTTCACCGCCGACGACGAACGCGCGATCGTGGCGCTCGCGGCGGCGGCCGGGATCGCCGTCGACAACGCGCTGCTCTACGAACAGACCCGCAGCCGGCAGCGGTGGCTGGAGGCCACCGGGGAGATCTCCGCCGAGCTGCTGGGCGGCACCGACGTCCACGAGGTGCTGCACCTGATCGCGAGCCGGGCGGCCGAGCTCACCGGCGCCGGCGACGCGCTCATCGCGCTGCCCGCCGTGGAGGGCGGGGGCCTGGTCGTCACGGTGTGCGCCGGACCGGACACCGAGGCGCTGACGGGGCGCCGGATCCCGCTCGACGGGTCGACGTCCGGCGCGGTGCTGCGCGACCACGTGCCGCGCAGCGTGCCCAGCCTGGCGTTCGACCTGGCCGACGGCCTGGGCGTGGACCTCGGGCCGGCGCTGGCGGTGCGGCTGCGGTCGGGGGAGTCCACCGCCGGGGTGCTGCTGGCGATCCGCGCGCCCGGGGCGGCGGCGTTCGACGAGCACGAGCTCCAGATCGTCTCCGCCTTCGCCGACCAGGCCGCGCTCGCGCTGCGCGACGCCGAGAGCCAGGCCGCCCGCCGCGAGCTCGACGTCGTCGTGGACCGCGTCCGGATCGCCCGCGACCTGCACGACCAGGTGATCCAGCGGCTCTTCGCGGTCGGCCTCGGGATCGAGGGCACCCGCCGCCGCACGGACTCACCCGCGGTCGCCGTCCGGCTCACCCAGCACATCGACCAGCTCCAGGACGTCATCGAGGAGATCCGCGGCGCGATCTTCGACCTGCACGCCGAACCGGGCGCCGCGCACGGCCTGCGGGCGCGCCTGCAGAACGCGATCACCGACACGACGGCCGACTCCGCGATCCGCACCACGGTGCGGTTGTCGGGCGCGTTCGACCGGGTGCCCGCGGGACTGGCCGAGCACGCGGAGGCCGTCGTCCGCGAAGCCGTCAGCAACGTCCTGCGGCACGCGCGCGCCGCCGAGCTGGCGATCACCGTGTCCCTGGACGGCGAGCTGGTCGTCGAGGTCTCGGACACCGGGATCGGGATGCCGGAAGCCGTGGTGCGCAGCGGGTTGCGCAACCTCGAACAGCGCGCGGTGGAAGCCGGCGGGTCGTTCCGGGTGGAGCGCGCGGCCGAAGGGGGCACCCGCGTCGTGTGGGCGGTGCCGCTACCCGCACGCCCGTGAACCATTCCACGATGCATGAAGTTCACCCGATCCGGGTATGTCCCGGGTGTCCGCGGTTCAGCCGAGTAGCCGTTGTCCCATTCGCCGGTGCGCTCGCACCGGCCTCGCGGCGGCGGCCCGGTTCGCGGAGTCGCCGTCCGCCACGGAGGTGACAGCCATCATGCGCGATCCCCTGGACCGCTTCCACCGCAGCACATCGACGCTCACCGTGACCACCACCTACGACTCGGCGGTCGTGGCCGCCACCGGGGACCTCGACGGCGGTATCGCCGAGCACCTGCTCGGCCGCCTCGCCGACGAGCTCGCCCTGCGGCCGCAAGCCCTGGTGATCGACCTGAGCCGGGTGGGTTTCTGCTCGGCCCGCGTCCTGCGCGTGCTGCTCACGACTTCGGCCGACGCGCACGCCGCCGGCATCCCGTGCGTGCTGGTCAGCGACCAGCGCGCGGTCCTGCGGCCGATCGCCGTGCTGGGGCTGGACCACCTCCTGCAGGTGCAGAGCACACTCGCCGCCGCCCGGGAGTGGCTGGCGGTGCTGGGCACCGTCGGCGTCACCGGGTAGGCGGGTACCGCCGTTCGCGCGACCTGCTCCCGGCTGGGCCGATCGGCCCAAGCCCACGCGGGTGACCTGCGTTTCCCGGGTTCCTCGCGTGGGTACGCGGAGCGCGACGATCTTTCGGAGAACGATCTTTCGACGAGCGAGGAGTGCACTGTGGCCATCGCGACGGTCAACCCGGCGACGGGCGAGCGGGTCCGGGAGTTCGACGCGCTCACCGACGAGCAGCTGGACGGCAAGCTGCAGCTCGCCGCCGAGGCCTTCCGCGCTTACCGGAAGACGTCCTTCGGCGATCGCGCCGCGCTGCTGCGGCGGGCCGCGGACATCCTCGACGCCGAGGCGGACGAGCTGGGCCGCCTCGCGACGCTCGAGATGGGCAAGACCCACGCCGCCGCGGTCGCGGAAGTGCAGAAATCGGCGAAGGGGTGCCGCTGGTACGCCGACCACGGCGAGGAGATGCTCGCCGACGAACCGTGGCCGGTCGAGGGCGCGAAGGTCTTCACCCGGTACGAGCCGCTCGGGCCGGTGCTCGCCGTGATGCCGTGGAACTTCCCGTACTGGCAGGTCTTCCGGTTCGCCGCGCCGGCGCTGCTGGCGGGCAACGTCGGCCTGCTCAAGCACGCGTCGAACGTCCCGCAGTGCGCGTTGGCGATCGAAGACGTCCTGCGCCGCGCCGGTTTCCCCGAAGGCGTGTTCCAGACGCTGCTCGTGCCGTCGTCGGCGATCGAGGCCGTGATCGGCGACGAGCGCGTCCGCGCGGTGACGCTGACCGGCAGCGAGCCGGCGGGCCGCGAGGTCGGGGCCGCCGCGGGCCGGAACGTCAAGGCGAGCGTGCTCGAACTGGGCGGCGCCGACGCCTTCATCGTGATGCCCTCGGCGGACCTGGACAAAGCCGTCGAAGCCGGCGTCGGCTCGCGGACGCTGAACAACGGCCAGTCCTGCGTCAACGCCAAGCGGTTCATCGTCCACGAGGACGTCGCCGAGGAGTTCACCCGGAAGTTCACCGACAAGATGGCGTCGCTGACCGTCGGTGACCCGATGAAGGACGACACCGACCTCGGCCCGCTGTCCTCGGCCGACGCCGTCGAGACGATCCACCGGCAGGTGAGCGACACCGTCCAGGCCGGCGCCCGGCTGCTCACCGGCGGGAAACCCCTGGACGGCCCGGGGTTCTACTACCCGCCGACCGTGCTGGCCGACATCCCGGACGGGTCCCCGGGCCACCACGAGGAGTTCTTCGGCCCGGTGGCGCTGATCTGGCGGGTCCGGGACGCCGACGACGCCATCCGCGTCGCCAACGACTCGCCGTTCGGCCTCGGCGGCAGCGCGTGGACGGCGGACCCGGGGGAGCAGGAGCGGTTCGTGACCGAGGTCGAGACCGGGATGATGTACCTCAACGAATTCACCCAGTCCACCCCCGAAGTCCCGTTCGGCGGCGCCAAGAACTCCGGCTACGGCCGGGAACTCGCGTCCTTCGGGCCGCGCACGTTCGTCAACGCCAAGACGGTCTGGATCGCCTG
Source organism: Amycolatopsis sp. NBC_00355 (assembly GCF_036104975.1). GTDB lineage: Bacteria > Actinomycetota > Actinomycetes > Mycobacteriales > Pseudonocardiaceae > Amycolatopsis. The sequence continues at coordinate 192,267 of NZ_CP107982.1, forward strand.
ACCCGGGTCCGCCGCGGCTGGTCGTGAGTGTTCAGGGCGGTTAGAACCGCCCTGAACACTCACGACCTGTGGCACTCGCGCAGCCGCTCGCCGCCGACCAGGCCGGTGAACGACGACGCTCCCTGCACTTCCGCCGCCTTCGCGCCGTACTCGGCCGGCGGCAGCGTCGTGCAGTGCGCGTCGAACCACGCCGACCGGGCCCGCTGCACCCCGGTCGGGCCGGGGTCGCCGGGCGCGGTGTAGCTCAGGACGTACTTGATCGTGCCGTCGGCGACCCAGCGCTGCAGGGTCGCCGGCGTCGGGACGTCGTCCGTGCCGAGGAACCCGCCGACGCCGACCACCGGGTCGCCGGTCGTGATCAGGTAGGGCGCGGTGAACATGGCGCTGCCGTCGATCAGGAGCGTGATCGCGGTACCGCCGCTGTGCTGCCGCGCGTAGGACAGGATCCGTTGCTCCTGCGGGGAAAGCGCGACGGGTGCGGGAGCGCCGCCCAGCGCGGGACCGGCCGTCGGCAGCGGGCCGTTGTCCGTCCCGGCCGTTGCCGTGGCCACCGACCAGACCGCCGGCGTCAGCACCACCGCGGCCAGCCCGAGCACCACGCCCGGCCGGACGAGCCGGGGCACGGAAACCGCGGCGGCGGCGGCGATCGCGCCGATCAGCGCCGCCGCGGCGGTCCACCCGTGGTACCCCGGCGTCCGTCCGATGAGGACGAACGCCCAGCCGCCGGTGAGCAGGAACCCCACCGCGAGCACCGCGCGCGCCGGCCACCGCGCGCGCGTCCGCCACAGCCACGCGACGCCGGCCGCGATGAGCGCGGCCATCGGGGGTGCCAGCACGGCGGTGTAGTACGGGTGCCAGGTGCCGTGCGCGAAGCTGAACAGCAGGCCGGTGACGACCAGCCAGCTGCCCCACAACAGCCAGCCCGCCGTGCGGGCCCGGTCGGCCCGCGGCGCGCGGCAGCCGGCGACGGCCGCCGCGGCCAGCAGGACCAGGGCCAGGGGCAGCAGCCAGGAGATCTGCCCGCCGGCCAGGTCGCCGAAGAGCCGGCCCGCGCCGGGCTCGCCGCCGAACACCTTGACGAGGCCACCGGGCGGGAGCCGGACGCCGGGCGGGAGCACCATGCCCGAGGGCAGCCCGCCGCCGGGCAGTGTCGCGTCGCCGCCCAGGATCCGGCTGAACCCGTTGTAGCCCCACAGGAGCTGCCACGCCGAGCCGTCGGTGCTGCCGCCGATGTAGGGCTTGGTGCCGGGCCACAGGTCGACCAGCGCGATCCACCACCCGGACGTCACGACCAGGACGACCGCCGCGCCGAGCAGGTCCGCGGCTTTGCGACGCGGGCCCGCGCCGGGGCCGGCCAGGTAGGCGACGGCGAAGCCGGGGACCACGATCCACGCCTGCAGCATCTTCGTCGTGAAGCCGAAACCCAGCAGCGCGGCGCAGGCCAGCAGCCAGTGCGTCGCGCTGCGCGGGCGCTCGGCCCGCACGGCCCGGGTGAGGGCGTAAGCCGCGGCGACGAGCAGGAGCACGAGCAGGCTGTCCGGGTTGTTGTCGCGGTCGACCGCGACGGTCACCGGCGTCACCGCGAGCAGCGCCGCGGCGAGCAGGGCCGTGTTCTCCCCGGCCCAGCGCCGCACCGCGCGGTGGAGCAGGAAGACGGCGGCGACGCCTTCGAGCGCCTGGGGGAGCAGCAGCGACCAGCCGTGGAACCCGAACAGCGCGGTGGACAGCACCTGGGGCCACTGGCCGAGCGGGGGCTTGTCGAGCGTCACCACGCCGAGGCCGTCGAACGAGCCGAACAGGAAGTCGCGGATGCCCGCCGACATCGACCGGACCGCGGCGGAGTAGTAGCTGTTCCCGATCCGGCCGTCCCCGATGTGCCACAGGTACAACGCGGCCGCGGCGGCGCACACCACGGCCAGCGCCCAGGGTTGCCAGCGGGGTTTCGCGGCCGCCTCCGGCGGAGCGGGGGCCGGGGCCTCGGTGATGGTCGTCGACACGGGCGCTCCTCGGTCGTGGTGGCTCCCCCGGGGGTGTGACCTTCCGGGGATACCACGGGGTCCGCCGCGCCGGTGCCGTTGTGGCCCGCAGCCAGCACGCCGTGAGATGAACCGGCCGCCGGAGCGCTCCTACCGTGAAGCCATCCGGAGGATGGGAGACGTCCGCGCCGTGTCCGAAACAGCCGAAGTGTCGTCAGCAGGCGATTTTCCCGCTTTCCCGATGCGCCGCACGTGCCCCTTCGACCCACCGCCGGAATACCGCGGGATGCGGGAATCCGGGCGCGCCGGCCGGGTCCGGCTGCCGTGGGGCGGCACGACCTGGGTGCTCACCGCCGCAGACGACATCCGCGCCATGCTCACCGACCCGCGGTTCAGCTCCGACCGGCTGCTGCCCGGGTTCCCGTTCCTCGTCCGGGAACCGCTTTCCGGGCCCCGGAGCTTCACGCCGTCGATCATCAACATGGACCCGCCGCAGCACACCGCGGCGCGGCACGAACTCGTGGGCGAGTACACCATCCGGCGCCTCGAACGGCTGCGCCCGCGGATCCGCGAGATCGTCGAAGAACGCTTCGACGCGCTGCTGGCCGGGCCGCGGCCGGCCGACCTGGTGTCCACTGTGGCCTTGCCGATCCCGTCGCGGGTGATCTGCGGCCAGCTGGGCGTGCCCTACGCCGACCACGAGTTCTTCCAGACCCGCAGCATGGCGTTGCTGCGCCGCCAGACCACGCGGGAGCAGCGGCAGCGGACGGTCGACGAGCTGCAGGCGTACTTCCGCGACCTGATCGCGCTGAAGGCGGCGGAACCCGCCGACGACCTGCTCAGCCGTCAGGTGCAGCGGCGCCGCGCCACCGGGGACGTCAACGCCGCCGAGCTCGCGAGCCTCGCCGTGCTGCTCGTCGTGGCCGGCCACGAGACGACGTCCAACATGATCGCGCTCGGCACGCTCTTCCTCCTGGAGAACCCGCGGATCCACGCCGAGCTGGCGGCGGACCCGTCCCGCGTCCCGGACGCGGTGGAGGAGCTGCTGCGGCACCTGTCGGTGGCGGAGGTGGCGACGGCCCGGATCGCGACCGCCGACGCGGACCTCGCCGGCGTCCGCATCCGCGCCGGCGAAGGCGTGATCGGGCTGTGCCACGCGGGAAACCGCGATCCCGCGCACTTCACGAGCCCGGACGAGTTCGCGCTCGGCCGCCCGAACCGCCACCACCACCTCGCGTTCGGCTTCGGCCCGCACCAGTGCATCGGCCAGAACCTGGCCCGCCTCGAGCTGGAGGTCTACTTCGCCACGCTGCTGCGCCGCGTCCCGGACCTGCGGCTCGCCGGGCCGCTGGACGACGTCCGGTTCAAACACGACTCGGCGGTCTTCGGGCCGTACGAACTGCCGGTGACCTGGTAACGAAGTACCCGGCCGAATTGACGGCCCTGGCGGGTGCGGATCGTGTCTATCCTGATTGGCCGGTTTCGCTCGCGAAAGGGTCCCCGCCATGGAACAGACCGAGAGCCACCCAGCCGATCGTCCGACCACGACAGACGGAGTGAACCGGCGCAGCCTGCTCGCCGGTGTCGGCGGCCTGCTCGCCGCCGGTGGCGTCGTCTCGAGCGGCGTGCTCGCTTCGCCCGCCGCCGCGGATCCCGTCGCCCGGCCGGAGCGCAACGACCGGGTGGAGGGCCTGCTCAAGCAGATGACCCTCGCCGAGAAGCTCGGCCAGCTGCAGCTGCTCGGCAACGAGACCGACGCGCGCACGGCGCTGGCGACCGGGCAGCTCGGCGGCGTCTTCTCGGTGGTCGGCGCGGCGAAGCTCAACGCCCTGCAGCGCGTCGCCGTCGAGCAGACCCGGCTGCGCATCCCGCTGATCTTCGGTCTGGACGTCATCCACGGGTACACCACCAACTTCCCGATCCCGCTGGCCCAGGGCTCGAGCTTCGACCCCGCGGTGGCGGGCGCCGACGCGTCGGTCTCGGCGAAGGAGGCCCGGCGCAGCGGCATCCACTGGACCTACGCCCCGATGATGGACGTCACCCACGAGCCGCGCTGGGGGCGCATCGCCGAGGGCTACGGCGAAGATCCTTACCTGGCCACGAAACTCGCCGTCTCGAAGGTCCGCGGCTACCAGGGTGACGACTACTCGTCACCGGACCGCCTCGCCGCCTGCGCCAAGCACTTCGTCGCCTACGGCGGGGCCGAAGGCGGGCGCGACTACAACACCGTCGACGTCTCGCTGCAGCGGCTGCACAACTTCTACCTCCCGCCGTTCAAAGCGTCGGTCGAGGCCGGCGTGGCGACCGTGATGGCCAGCTTCAACACCATCAGCGGGGTGCCCGCGCACGGCAACGGCTACGTGCTGCACGACGTCCTCAAGGGCGCCTACGGCTTCCGCGGGTTCGTCGTCAGCGACTACACCGGCGTCGAGGAGCTGATCCTGCACGGGCTCGCCGGTGACGGCGCGGACGCCGCCGCGGCCGCGCTCCCGGCCGGTGTCGACATGGAGATGGTCAGCACGAACTACGTGCGGTACGGCCAGCAGCTGCTGGCGCAACGGCGGATCACGCGCGACCAGATCGACGACGCCGTCCGCCGGATCCTGCTGGTCAAGGTCAAGCTGGGCCTGTTCGAACGGCCGTACGCCGACGAGGCCGGCGAGGTCAAGGCGCCGTCGCCGGCCGCGCTCGCCGCGTCGCGCCAGGCGGCCGGGCGGTGCATGGTGCTGCTCAAGAACGACGGGCCGGTGCTGCCGCTGGCGAAGACGGTCGGCTCGGTGGCCGTCGTCGGGCCGCTCGGCACCGCGACCTACGACCTCAACGGCACCTGGTCGGGCCTCGGCACCGGCGCGGCCACGACGCCGCCGGTGACCGTGGTCGACGGGATCAAGGCCGCGGCGCCCGGGGCCACGGTGACCTACGCCGCCGGCTGCACCGTCGAGGGCACCGACACCAGCGGGTTCGCCGCCGCGCAACAGGCGGCCCGCGCGGCCGACGTCACCGTCGTGGTGGTCGGCGAGACCGCCGCGATGAGCGGTGAGGCCGCCGCGCGCAGCACTATCGACCTCCCCGGCGTCCAGCAGCAGCTGGTGGCGGCGATCAAGGCGACCGGGAAGCCGTTCGTGGTGGTGCTGGTCAACGGCCGGCCGCTGACGATCCCGTACCTGCACGACAACGCCCCCGCCATCCTCGAGGCATGGGCGCCGGGCGTGCAGGGCGGGCACGCGGTCGCGGACGTCCTGTTCGGCACGGTGAACCCGGGCGGCAAGCTGCCGGTGAGCTTCCCGCGCGCGGTCGGCCAGATCCCGATCTACTACAACCACGAGAACACCGGCCGCCCGGCCGACCCGGCGAACAAGTACACGTCCAAGTACCTCGACCTGGAGTCCGGCCCGCTCTACGAGTTCGGTTTCGGCCTGTCGTACACGACGTTCCGCGTCGAGGGCCTGCGCCTGTCGGACACCCGGCTGCCGGCCCGCGGCGGGCGGATCCAGGTGAGCGCGAAGGTCACCAACACCGGCACCCGCGCGGGCGACGAGGTCGTCCAGCTGTACGTGCGCGACCCGGTCGCCACGATCGTCCAGCCCGTCCGGCGGCTGCGCGGCTTCCAGCGGGTGACCTTGGCCGCGGGCGCGTCGACCACGGTCTCGTTCACCCTCACCCCCGACGACGTCGGCTTCTACGACAACGCGGCCAGGTTCCGGGTGGAGCCGGGCAAGATCGAGGTCTACGTCGGCACCAGCTCGGCGGCCACCCTGACGTCGAGCTTCACGGTGGTGTGACCGACGATACATACAGGTAACTGTACAGGCTGACTGTACATCTCCCGTCGCCGCGGTTACGGTGACGGGCATGGGTGATCAACTGTCTCCGTCGGCCGTCGAGGCGTCACAGCGGGTCCGCGCCGTCATCCGGCGGCTGCGCCGGGGCATCGCCGGTGCCTCGGACCCCGGGGACGTCACGCTGTCGCAGGCCACGGTGCTGACCCGGCTGGCCGACAGCGACGGTCTCACCACCAGCGACCTCGCCGCGGCCGACGGGGTGCGGCACCAGTCGATGACCTCGACGGTCGCCGCGCTGCTCGACCTCGGCCTCGTCAAGCGGCGGCCGGATCCCCGGGACGGCCGCCGCCTGCTGGTCACCGTCACGGCCAAGGGACGCCGGCACGTCGAGGCGGGCCGGCAGGCTCGTGGCGAGTGGCTCGCCGCGCGGCTGCAGGAGGAGTGCACGGAGGAGGAACGGCAGACCATCCTGGCCGCGATGGCGGTGCTGGATCGGCTCGTCCATGACTGAGCGGACCACGGATGAGCGGGCTGCGGATGAGCGGACTGCGGCTGGCGGGACCGTGCACGACCGGACCGTGCACGACCGGGCCGTGGATGACCGGACACCGGGAGCCGCGAAGGCGGGCTTCGACCGCGGGCTGATCCCGCCGATGCTGCTGGGGTCGATCCTGAACCCGGTCAACTCGACCATCATGGCCGTCGCGCTGGTCCCGATCGGCGCGGCGCTCGGGGCCCCGCCCTCGCAGACCGCGTGGCTGGTTTCGGCCCTGTACCTGGCCACCGCGCTCGGCCAGCCGATCGTGGGCCGGCTGATCGACATCTTCGGCCCGCGCCGGCTCTTCCTGATCAGCACGAGCCTGGTCGGCGTCGCGGGCGTCCTCGGGACCGTGGCCCCGGGCCTCGGTGTGCTGGTCGCGTCGCGGGTGCTGCTGGGGTTCGGCACGTGCGCCGGTTACCCGGCCGCGATGGCGTTGCTGCGCAGCGAGGCGAAGCGCACCGGGCAGGACAACCCCGCCGGCGTGCTGACCGCGCTGGCCGTGGCCAACCAGACCATCGCCGTCATCGGCCCGCTGCTCGGCGGCCTGCTGATCGGGCTCGGCGGGTGGCGCGCCACCTTCGCGCTCAACGTGCCGCTGGCCGCGGTCGCGGTCGTGCTCGGGCTGCTGCGGCTGCCCCGCACGGAGGAGACGTCCACACGGGAACGCTGGACCGCCCGGCTCGACCTGCCCGGCATGGGCCTCTTCGCCGCCATGCTGGTGGCCTTGTTGCTGTTCCTGATGGACCTGCGCCCGGGCAGCTGGTACCTGCTGGTGATCGCCGTCGTGGCCGGGGCCGCCTTCGCCGTGCGGGAGCTGCGGGCCGCGATCCCGTTCATCGACCTGCGGGTGCTGGGCGGCAACGCGCCACTGCTGGCCACCTACGGGCGCGCGCTGGTCGCCTACATCGTCTCCTACGCCTTCCTCTACGGCTTCACCCAGTGGACCGAGGAGGGGTTCGGCCTCTCGCCGTTCCACGCCGGGCTCGCGCAGATCCCGATGTTCCTGGTGGCGATCGTCGTCTCGATCACCACCGGCCGGCACAAGGGCGTGCGCGGGAAGCTCCTGCTCGGCGCGCTCGGGCAGATCGCCGGGTGCGTGCTGATGCTGGTGCTCACCGCCGCGAGTCCACTGTGGATGCTGCTGCTGATCGCCGTCGTCTTCGGCATCCCGCAGGGGGCGGCCGGCCTGGCCCTGCAGAACTCCGTCTACCACCAGGCGGATCCCGAGCGCACCGGGTCGTCGGCCGGGTTGCTGCGCACCTTCGCCTACGTCGGTTCGATGGTCGCGTCCGCCACGACGGCGGCGGCCTTCGGCCCGCACGCCAGCACGGCGGGCATGCACACCCTGGCCTGGGTGATGCTCGCGGCCGCCGTGCTGTTCCTGCTGGTCACGATCGCCGATCGCGGCCTGCGTCGCCTCTGATTCCCGTTGTCCCGCAAGAAAGGCCCGACTGTGTCCCGTACCGCCCTGCTCGCGATGGACCTCCAGAACACCCACCTCGCGCGCGTCCCGGAGGACTACCTGCCGCGCGCCGTGCGGGCGCTGGAAACCGCGCGGCGCACCGGCGTCCCCGTCATCCACGTCGCCCTCCGGCTGCGGCCGGACCACGCCGACGTCCACTCCCGCAACAAGATGTTCGGCTCGGTGCCGGCCGGCCTCTACACCGCCGACGACGAGGGCGCCGCCATCCACCCCGACGTCGCGCCCCTCGACAGCGAGCTCGTCGTCTACAAGAACCGCGTCAGCGCGTTCGCCGGCAACAACCTGCGGCAGCTCCTCGAGGCCCAGGACATCGGTCACCTCGTCCTGGCCGGCATCGCCACCGGCGGCATCGTCCTGTCGACCGCCCTGCAGGCCGCCGACCTCGACTACGGCGTCACGGTCCTGTCCGACGCCTGCGTCGATCCGAGTCCCGAACTGCACGACGCTCTCGTGACCCACATCTTCGCCCGCCGGGGCGGTGTCGCCACCGTCGGGGAGTGGGCGTCGAGCGTGTCCTGACACGCGGCCGCCGCGTCCGGTGATTCCTCCACACCCGGCGCAACGCCGGAGACGCCACGGCCCGCGCGGGAGTGCGAGTCTCGGCCAGGGGCGAACAGGGAGGCCGGATGTCCGCGATCGCGAGGCCGGGACCGGGGGACGACGGCGGGGGTGATCGCCGGATCGCGATCGTCGGCCTGTCGTGCCGGCTGCCGGGGGCCGCGGACCCGGCCGCGTTCTGGCGGCTGCTGCGCGCGGGCACCGACGCGATCACCGAGGTGCCCGCCGGCCGCTGGGACGCGGGCGCCCTGCTCGACCCGGATCCGGCCGCGCCCGGCACGGCGACCACCACCCGGGGCGGTTTTCTCGACGACGTGCGCGGCTTCGACCCCGGCTTCTTCGGGATCTCGCCCCGGGCGGCCGCCGCGCTGGATCCGCAGCAGCGCCTCGCCCTCGAACTCGGCTGGGAGGCGCTGGAGGACTCCGGCACCGTCCCGGCGCGGCTTTCCGGCAGTGACACCGGCGTCTTCCTCGCGACCGGCGGGGACGACTACGCGCTGCTCACCCACCGGGCCGGCCTCCCGGCGATCACCCCGCACACGTTCGCCGGGCTGCACCGCGGGCTGGCGGCCAACCGCGTCTCCCACTTCCTCGGCCTGCACGGGCCGAGCCTGACCGTCGACACCGCGCAGTCGTCGTCGCTGGTCGCGGTGCACCTCGCCTGCGAAAGCCTGCGGCGCGGCGAAACGTCGGTGGCGCTCGCCGGCGGCGTGCACCTGACCCTCGTGCCGGACGGTGCCGTCGCGTTCACCAAGTTCGGCGGGCTGTCCCCGGAGGGCCGCTGCTACGTCTTCGACGCCCGCGCGAACGGCACGGTCCGCGGCGAGGGCGGCGCGGTCGTCGTCCTCAAACGGCTGGCCGACGCCGAAGCGGCCGGCGACCCGATCTACGCGGTCGTGCACGGCGGCGCGCTGAACCACGGCGGCGCGAGCGAGGCCCTGACCGTGCCGGACGAGGCCGCGCAGCAGGCCGTCCTGCGCGCGGCCCACACCCGCGCCGGCGTCCGCCCCGAGGACGTCGGTTACGTCGAACTGCACGGCACCGGCACCCGCCGGGGCGACCCGATCGAGGCGGCCGCGCTCGGCGCGGTGCTCGGCACGCCCGGGCGGCCCCTGCTGGTGGGTTCGGTCAAGACGAACATCGGCCACCTCGACGCGGCGGCCGGCGTCGCCGGGCTGCTCAAGGCGGTGCTGGCTTTGCACCACCGCGAAGTCCCGGCGAGCCTCAACCACGTGGCGCCGCCGCCGGAAATCCCGCTGGCCGCGCTGAACCTCGAGGTCAACGGCGAGCACCGGCCGTGGCCGGAGGACAGCCCTTACGCCGGGGTGAGTTCGTTCGGCATGGGCGGCACCAACTGCCACCTGGTCCTGTCCGGCCACACCCCGGCCGCGCCGCCGGCGGGTGCCGCCGAGTCCGGCGGGGTCAGCGGGCCGGCCGAGTCCGCGTCCGTGCTGGCCTGGACCGTGTCCGGCCGCACCCGCGAAGCCCTGCGAGACCAAGCCGGCCGGCTGGCGGAGTGGACCGGGTCCGGCCGGACCCCCGCCGAGGTCGCCGGGGCGCTCGCCGCCGGGCGGACCGCCTTCCCCGAACGCGCCGTCGTCGTCGGCACCGGCGAAACCGAACTCCGGGCCGGGTTGGCCGCGCTCGCGGCCGGCGCCGACGCCGGGAACGTCGTGCGCGGCACGGCTTCCGACGGCGCGACCGCGTTCCTCTTCGCCGGGCAGGGCAGCCAGCGCCCGGGGATGGGGCGCGAGCTGTACCGGGCCTTCCCGGTCTACGCCGCCGCGTTCGACGAGGTGTGCGCCGCCTTCGATCCGCTGCTCGGCACCTCCCTCAAGGACGTCGTCTTCGACGGCGGCACCCTCGTGGACGAGACGCGGTTCACCCAGCCCGCCATGTTCGCCGTCCAGGTCTCGCTGGTCCGGCTGCTCGGGCACTGGGGCCTGCGTCCGGACCTGCTGGCCGGGCATTCGGCGGGGGAGCTCGTCGCCGCGCACGTCGCGGGCGTGCTCTCCCTGCCGGACGCGGCCGAGCTCGTGGCCGCCCGCGGGCGGCTCATGCAGACAGTCACCGGCGGGGCGATGGTCGCGATCGAAGCCGCCGAGGCGGAGGTCCTCGAATCCGCGGCCGGCGTGGAGGTCGCCGCCGTCAACGGCCCGCGGGCCGTGGTCGTCTCCGGGCCGGCGGACGCGGTCCTGGCGGTCGCGGCGCGGTGGCGCGACCGGGGCCGCCGCACGAAACGGCTCGCGATCGGGCTCGCCGGGCATTCCGCGCTGCTCGACCCGATCCTCGGCGAGTTCGCCCGCACGGCGGACCGGCTGACCTACGGCGAGCTCGCGATCCCGGTCGTCGGCAACGTCACCGGCCGGCTCGCCACCGGCGACGACCTGCGCACCCCCGGCTACTGGGTGCGCCAGATCCGCGAGCCCGTCCGGTTCGGCGACACCCTCCGGACCCTGCACGAGCAGGGTGTCACCCGGTTCGTCGAGGTGAGCCCGGACCGGGTGCTGGCCGCGCTGGTCCGCGACACCCTGCCCGCGGCCGGGGTCACGGCGGTATTGCGCGCCGGACACCCCGAGCCGCGCACCCTGGTTTCCGCGGTGGCGCAGGCCTTCGCCGACGGCGCGCCGGTCGACTGGCCCGCGGTGTTCGGCGCTCCGGCACCGGCCCGGTCGATCGGGCTGCCGACGTACGCCTTCCAGCGCAAGCCGTACTGGCTCTCGACGTCCACAGTGGACACCGAAGTCACACCCGGACGGCCCGCTTTCGGCGGCGATCCGCTCGACGTCGTCCGGTCCGCCACCGCGGTCGTGCTCGGGTACGCCGGCGCCGCCGACGTCGACCCGCGCCGGAGCTTCCGCGACCTGGGCTTCGACTCCCTGGCCGCGGTGGAGCTGCGCGACCGCCTCGCCGCGGCGACCGGCCTCGACCTGGCACCCACGCTGACCTTCAACCACCCCACCCCGCTGGCCCTGGCCGAATACCTGCGCGGCGAGCAGCCGGTAACCGTCACGCCGGTGACCACCGCCGAGCCGGGCGAGCCGATCGCGATCGTCGGCATGAGCTGCCGGTTCCCCGGCGGCGTCCGGTCGCCGGAAGACCTGTGGCGGCTGGTGGCCGACGGCGTCGACGCGGTCACCGGCTTCCCCGGCGACCGCGGCTGGGACCTCGGTACCGCGACGATCCCGCGTCGCGGCGGTTTCCTGCCCGACGCCGCCCTGTTCGACCCGGAGTTCTTCGGCATCAGCCCGCGCGAAGCGCTGGCGATGGACCCGCAGCAGCGGCTCGTGCTGGAGACGGCGTGGGAAGCTCTGGAACGGGCGGGCATCGACCCCGCGGCCCTGCGCGGGACCCCGGCCGGGGTGTTCATCGGCGCGACGGCGAGCGACTACGGCCCCCGGCTGCACGAGCCGGGCCACGGCGCGGAGGGGCACGTGCTCACCGGGAGCTCGGCGAGCGTGCTGTCGGGCCGGGTGGCCTACACACTCGGCCTCGAAGGGCCCGCGGTGACCGTGGACACGGCGTGCTCGTCGTCGCTGGTCGTGCTGCACCTGGCCGCGCGCGCCCTGCGGCAGGGCGAGTGCACGGTCGCCCTCGCCGGCGGCGTCACGGTCATGGCCACACCGGGGATCTTCCTCGAGTTCGGCCGGCAGGGCGGCCTGGCCGCGGACGGGCGCTGCAAGGCGTTCGCCGCCGCGGCCGACGGCACCGCCTGGGCCGAGGGCGCCGGACTGGTGCTGCTGGAACGGCTTTCGGACGCGCGCCGCCACGGCCACCCCGTGCTCGCCCTGGTGGCCGGCTCGGCGATCAACTCCGATGGCGCCAGCAACGGCCTGACCGCCCCGAGCGGGCCGGCCCAGGAACGCGTCATCCGCGCCGCCCTCGCCGACGCCGGACTGTCCACTTCGGACGTCGACGCCGTGGAAGCGCACGGCACCGGCACCACACTCGGCGACCCGATCGAGGCCGGCGCCCTGCTCGCGACCTACGGCCAGGGCCGGGAAACCCCGCTGTGGCTGGGTTCCCTGAAGTCCAACATCGGCCACGCGCAGGCCGCCGCCGGGATCGGCGGGGTGCTCAAGGTGGTGCAGGCGATGCGCCACGGCGTCCTGCCCGCGACCCTGCACGCCGCCGAGCCGTCCCCGCACGTCGACTGGTCGGCCGGGCGGGTCCGGCTGCTCACCGAAGCGACCGCGTGGCCCGCCGCCGACCGCCCGCGCCGGGCCGGGGTGTCCTCGTTCGGGATCAGCGGCACGAACGCCCACGTCGTGCTCGAACAGGCCCCGGCCGAACCGGCGCGCGAGACACCGGCCGACCGGCCGGTGCCGTACGTGCTTTCCGCCCGCAGCGAGGAAGCGCTGCGGGCGCAGGCCGGCCGGCTGCGCGAACACCTCACGCGGGAGCCGGACGTCGCCCCGGTGGACGTCGCCTGCTCCCTGGCCACCACGCGTGCGCACTTCCCCGAACGGGCCGCGTTCGTCTCCACCGACCGCACCGGGCTCCTCGCCGCGCTCGACGCCGTCGCGAGCGGTGACGCCGCCGACGTCGTGCGCGGCACCGCCCTCGACGGCGGGACCGTGTTCGTCTTCCCCGGCCAGGGCTCGCAGTGGGCGGGGATGGCGGCCGGCCTGCTCGACTCGTCGCCGGTGTTCGCGGCCCGGTTCGCCGAGTGCGAACTGGCGCTGGCGGAGCACCTGGAGTGGTCGCCCGCCGACGTCCTGCGCGAGAAGGCCACGGCCCCGGCGCTGGACCGGGACGACGTGGTGCAGCCGGTGCTGTTCGCGGTGATGGTGTCGCTGGCCGCGCTCTGGCGCGCCCACGGCGTCGAGCCGGCCGCGGTGATCGGCCACAGCCAGGGCGAGATCGCCGCGGCGTGCGTCGCGGGCGCGCTGTCGCTGCCGGACGCCGCCCGGGTCGTCGCGCTGCGCGGCCGGCTCCTGACCGAACTGGCCGGGCTCTCCGGGATGGTCTCGGTCCCGCTGCCGGAGGCGGACGTCGTCGCTCTCCTGGCCGGGTGGGGCGACCGGGTGTCGGTCGCGGCGGTCAACGGCCCGCGTTCGGTCGCGGTCTCCGGGGACCCGGACGCGCTGCGCGAGCTCGTCGCCGCGTGCGCGCTGCGCGACGTGCGGGCCCGCGAAATCCCGATCGACTACGCGTCGCACTCCCGGCACGTCGAACGGCTCCACGACCGCCTCGTCGCGGCGCTCGCGCCGATCACCCCCCGGCCGGCGGCGATCCCGTTCTTCTCGACCGTCACCGGGGAACCGGTCGGCGACGCGCGCCTCGACGCCGGCTACTGGTACCGCAACCTGCGCGAGCCGGTGCGGTTCGAAGCCGGGGTGCGGCGGTTGCTGGCGGCCGGGCACCGCGTGTTCGTCGAGGTCGGCCCGCACCCGGTGCTCGCGCTCGGGATGCGGGAGACGTTCGACGACGCCGGCGTGACCGCGGCCGCCGTCGGGACGCTGCGACGCGGCGACGGCGGCCACGACCGGTTCCTCCGGTCGCTGGCCCGGGCCCACACGCACGGGGTCGCCGTGCGCTGGGACGCCGTTTTCGCCGGGACCGGCGCCCGCCGCGCCGACCTGCCGACCTACCCGTTCCGCCGCCGGCGCTTCTGGTGGCGGCCGCCGGCCGAAGCGCGGCGCGACGCCGATCCCGCGGCCGGCCTGCGTTACGAGATCGCGTGGTGGCCCACGACGACCGACGTCGCCACGCTGTCCGGGACGTGGCTCGTCGTCGGCGGCGAGGATTCGCCGTGGCGTCCGCTGATCGTCGCGGCCCTGAGGGACGCGGGCGCCGACGTCGACGCCGGCGACGCCCCTCCGGCCGGGATCGTGTCCCTGCTCGCGCTCGACGACCACCCGGACCCGGACCACCCCGCGATCACCGCCGGCCTCGCCGGAACCCTGGCGCTGCTGCGGAACCTCGACTGTCCGATGTGGAGTGTCACGTCGGGGGCCGTCGGCACCGGGGACGACGACCCGGTCCGCGCGCCTCGCCAGGCCGCCGTCTGGGGTCTCGGCCAGGTGACCGCACTGGAGCAGCCGCAGCGGTGGGGCGGGCTCGCCGACCTGCCCGAGCGGCCGGACGCGGCGTCCGCGCGGCGGCTGGTCGAAGTGCTGACCGGCGCCGAGGACCAGGTGGCGGTCCGGCCGTCCGGCGTCTTCGCCCGGCGCCTCGTGCGGCCGGCCCCGGCGGCGCGGCCGGCGTGGCGGCCGCGGGGCACCGTCCTGGTCACCGGCGGCACCGGCGCGCTCGGCCGCCGGGTCGCGCGCCGGCTCGTCGACGACGGCGCCGCGCACGTCGTGCTGGCCGGGCGACGTGGGCCGGCGGCCCCGGACGCCGCGGCGATCACCGAAGAACTGGGGGCGGACCGGGTCACCGTCGTCGCCTGCGACGTCACCGACGACCACGCCGTGGCCGAGCTGGTCGCGTCGATCCCGGACGGCGACCTGACGGCGGTGGTGCACGCGGCCGGCATCAGCCGGTTCGGGCGGCTGGCCGGGCTCGGCCCGGCGGACCTGGCGGAGGTGTTCCGGGCGAAGGTGCTGGGCGCCGAGGTCCTCGACCGCGTCCTCGGCGACCGGCCGCTCGACGCGTTCGTGCTGTTCTCCTCGGCCGCCGGGGTCTGGGGCGGCGCCGACCAGGGCGCGTACTCCGCCGCGAACGCCTGCCTCGACGCGCTCGCCCACCGGCGCCGCGCCCGGGGCCGGGCGGCGACGGCCGTGGCGTGGGGCCCCTGGCCCGGCGGCGGCATGGTCACCGCGGAGTTCGAGACGGCCCTGCGTGCCCGCGGCTTCACCCCGCTCGACCCCGGCGTCGCGCTCGACGCCCTCGCGGCGGCCGTCGGCGGCGGAGCGCCGGCCACCGTCGTGGCCGACGTCGACTGGCCCCGGTTCGCCGAGCTCTTCACGATGGCGCGCCCGAGCCCGCTGCTCGGCGAGATCGCCGAAGCCCGCCGGAGCACCGGGCCGGAACCCGTCGCCACCGCCCTCGGGCACCGCCTGCGCGGCCTGCCGGAAGCGGGCCAGCACGACCTGCTGCGGACGGTGGTCCGCACCCAGCTCGCGGCCGTCCTCGGGCACGACGGCCCGGCGGCCGTCCCCGCGGACCGGCCGTTCTCCGAGCTCGGTCTGGACTCGCTGACGGCGGTCGAGCTGCGCGACCGCTTGGCGGCCGCGACGGAGCTCACGCTGCCGGTCACGATCGTCTTCGACCACCCGACCGCGACGGCGCTGGCCGCACACCTGCGGGACACCGCGCTCGGCACCCGCGTGACCGAAACCCGGGCGCCGGCCGCGGCCGCCGACGAGCCCTTGGCGATCGTCGGCATGAGCTGCCGGCTGCCCGGCGGCGTCGAGAGTCCCGAAGACCTGTGGCGGTTGCTGGCCGAAGGCGGCGACGCCGTGGGCGCCCTCCCGGCCGATCGCGGCTGGGACCTCGAGGCGCTCTACGACGCCGACCCGGACCGGCCCGGCACCAGCTACGTCCGCGGCGGCGGGTACCTGACCGGGATCGACCGGTTCGACGCGGACCTGTTCGGCATCGCACCGCGCGAGGCGCTGGTGATGGACCCGCAGCAGCGGCAGCTGCTCGAAGCCGCGTGGACGGCCCTCGAACACGCCGGCATCGCGCCGGGCACCCTGGCCGGCAGCAGCACCGCGGTGTTCGCGGGCATCCAGGTGCCGGACTACTGGACGCCGGACCGGATCCCCGCCGGCCTCGAGGCCTACCAGGTCACCGCGGGCGCCCCGAGCGTCGCGGCGGGCCGGATCGCCTACACCTTCGGGCTCGAAGGCCCGGCGATGACCGTGGACACCGCGTGCTCGTCCTCGCTGGTCGCGCTGCACCTGGCGGCGCGCTCGCTGCGCGCGGGGGAGTGCTCACTGGCGATCGTCGGTGGTGCGACCGTGATGACCACCCCGGCGGCACTGCGCAGCCTCAGCCGGCAGCGCGCTCTGGCGGCGGACGGCCGGTGCAAGGCGTTCTCGGACGACGCCGACGGGTTCGGGGCCGCCGAAGGGGTCGCGGCCCTGATCGTGGAGCGGCTTTCGGACGCCCGGCGCCACGGCCACCGCGTGCTGGCCGTGCTGCGCGGCTCGGCGATCAACTCCGACGGCGCCAGCAACGGCCTGACCGCACCGAACGGCCTGGCCCAGCAACGCGTCATCCGCGCGGCCCTCGCCGACGCCGGACTGTCCACATCGGACGTCGACGCCGTCGAGGCGCACGGCACCGGCACCCGGCTGGGCGACCCGGTGGAAGCGCTGGCGCTGCAGGAGACCTACGGCCGCGACCGCCCGGACGACCGGCCGGTCCTGGTCGGCACGGTCAAGTCGAACATCGGCCACACCCAGGCGGTGTCCGGCCTCGCGGGCGTGCTCAAGACGGTGCTCGCGCTGCGCCACGGCGAACTGCCGCGCACCCTGCACGTCGAGCGGCCGTCGTCCCATGTGGACTGGACGCGCGGCGCGCTGGCGTTGCTGGCCGAAGCGACGCCGTGGCCGGCGACCGGGCGGCCACGGCGGGCCGGCGTGTCGTCGTTCGGCATCTCCGGCACCAACGCGCACGTGATCCTCGAACAGGCCCCGGCCGACCCCGGCCCCGATCCGGTACCGGCGGGCGTGGTGGCGTGGGTGCTGACCGGGGCGACCCCGGAGGCCGTCCAGGACCTGGCCGCCCGGGTGCGGTCGTACGTCGTCCAGCGCCCGGAACCGACAGCGCGGGACGTGGCCCGGACGCTGGCCCTCCGGTCCGCGCACGCCCACCGCGCCGTCGTCGTCGGCGACGGCCGCGAAGAACTCCTGGCCGCCCTCGCCGACGTCCGGCCTGTCCGGGCACTCGGCGGCAAACTGGCGTTCCTGTTCACCGGCCAGGGCAGCCAGTACGCCGGGATGGGAACCGAGCTCTACGAGCAGTTCCCGGTGTACGCGGCGGCTTTCGACGAAGCGTGTGACGCGACGGGGCTCGATCCCGCCGTCGTGACCGACGGCGACCGGCTCGCCCGCACGGAGTTCGCCCAGCCGGCGCTCTTCGCGCTGGAAGTCGCGCTGTACCGGCTCGTCGAGTCGTGGGGCCCGCGCCCCGACGTCCTGGTCGGCCACTCCGTCGGGGAGATCGCTGCGGCGCACGTCGCCGGCGTCCTGTCCCTCGCGGACGCGGCGACGCTGGTCGCGGCGCGCGGGTGGCTGATGCAGGAGCTGCCCTCGGGTGGCGCGATGGTCGCGGTCGAGGCGACCGAGGACGAGGTGCGCGCCGCGTTGACCGGCGACGCCGCCGTCGCGGCGGTCAACGGCCCGGACGCCGTCGTCGTCTCGGGCGCCGAAGACGTCGTCGAGGCCATCGCCGCGGGGTTCGCCGCGCGGGGCCGCCGGACGAAACGCCTGGCCGGCTCGCACGCGTTCCACTCGCCGCTGATGGCGCCGATGGTCGACCGGTTCCGCGCCGTCGTCGCCGGACTGGACTTCGCCGAGCCCGTCATCCCGCTCTTCCCGGCGGCGGCCGGGAACCCGGCCACGGCGGACTACTGGGTGGACCACGTGCTCGGCACCGTGCGGTTCGCCGACGCGGCCGGGCGGCTCGCCGCCGACGGCGTCACGACGTGCCTGGAGATCGGCCCGGACCGGGTGCTTTCGGCCCTCGGCCCGGCGATCGCCCCGGACCTCGAGTTCGTCCCGGCGCAGCGGGCCGACCGGCCCGGCGCGCGGACGGCGCTCGAGGCCGCCGGCCGCCTGCACAGCCTCGGCCACGACGTCGCCTGGGCCCCGCTGTGCGCCGGCGGCCGGCTCGCCGACCTGCCCGCGTACCCGTTCCGGCACCGGAGCTTCTGGCTGGCGCCGGGCCGCGGTCCGGACCGCGCCGGGCACCCCCTGTGCGGCACGGTCGTCCGGCTGGCCGACGGCGACGGCGCCGTGCTCAGCGGCACGCTCTCCGCGACCGCGCCCGGCTGGCTCGGTGACCACACGATCGGCGGGACGACGCTGCTGCCCGGCACCGCCGTCCTGGAACTGGCCCTGCAGGCCGCCGTCACGGCCGGCTGCGCGGTCGTCGAGGAGCTCACCCTCGAAACCCCGCTCGTCCTGCCGGAGCACGGCGAAGTGGCCGTCCAGGTCCGGGTCGGCGCGGTCGACGAGACCGGCCACCGCCCCCTGACCGTCCACTCCGTCCACTCCGGACGGTCGGACGAGTGGACCCGGCACGCCACCGGAGCCGTTCGTCCCGGCGCGCCCGCAGCGTTCGACGGACGCCTGCCCGCGGGCGCGGAACCCCTTGCCGTCGAAGGACTGTACGACCGGCTGGCCGAATCGGGTTACGGCTACGGGCCCGCCTTCCGCGGCCTCACCGCGGCGTGGCGCCACGGCGACGACGTCCACGCCGAGGCGATCCTGCCGGAGGAACTCCGGGACGACGCCCGGAACTTCGCGCTGCACCCCGCGTTGCTCGACTCCGCGCTGCACGCCCTCGGACTGACCGGCCGGCTCGACGGCGGCACCCCGGTGCCGTTCGCCTGGCGCGGGGTCTCCGTCACCGCACCGGGACCGTCGGCCATCCGCGTGCGGCTCACCCCGCTGGCCGGGGACGCCGTGTCGATCCACGTCACGGACACCGACGGCCGTCCGGTGGCCACTGTGGACTCGCTCGTCCTGCGGTCGGTCGCTCCGGCACCCCGGGACGGCCTGCTGGAGCTGGACTGGGTCCGCGTCACCGCGCCGGAGGCCGGCGCGCGGGTGGTGGCCGTCGACGACCTCGCCGAGCTGACCGGCGCGGTGCCCGAGGCCGTGCTCGTCCCCGCCGGGGAGCCTGCTCGCGCCCTCACGTTGTGCCAGGCGTGGGTGGCCGACGACCGCTTCGGCGCCGCCCGGCTGGTCGTGCGGACCCGGAACGCGGCCGCCGACCCCGCCCAGGCCGCCGTCTGGGGGCTCGTGCGCGCCGCCCAGACCGAGCACCCCGGCCGGTTCGTGCTGCTCGACACCGACACCGACACCGAAGACGTCACCGAGCAGGCCGCGGCGATCGCCACCGGCGAACCGCAGCTGGCCGTGCGGGCCGGGGAGGTCCTGGTACCCCGCCTGACGCGGGCGAGCACCGGCGGCGACCTGACCCTGCCGGCCGGTCCGTGGCGGCTCGGCACCGTCCACAAGGGACAGCTCGACGGGCTCGCCCCGATCGCGCACCCGCCCGCGCCCCTGGCGCCCGGGCAGGTCCGCGTGGCCGTGCGCGCGGCGGGCCTCAACTTCCGCGACGTGCTCAACACCCTGGGGCTCTACCCCGGCGAGGCGCCGCCGCTGGGCATCGAAGGCGCGGGCGTCGTCACCGAAACCGGCCCCGGGGTCACCGCGTTCGTGCCGGGTGACCGGGTACTGGGCCTGCTGGACCACGCCTTCGCGCCGCTCGCCGTCACCGATCACCGGATGCTGGTCCGGGTGCCGGCGGAGTGGACGTTCGCCGAGGCGGCGGCGGTCCCGGTCGTGTTCCTCACCGCCTGGTACGGGCTGCGGGACCTGGCCGGGCTGCGGGCGGGGGAGAAGGTCCTCGTGCACGCCGGCGCGGGCGGCGTCGGGATGGCGGCGATCCAGCTCGCGCGCCACCTCGGTGCCGAGGTCTACGCGACCGCGAGCCCCGGCAAGCACGACGTCCTGCGTGCCCTGGGCGTGCCGGCGGACCACATCGCCTCCTCGCGGACCCTGGACTTCGAGACGGCGTTCGGCGGCGGCTTCGACGTCGTGCTGAACTCGCTGGCCGGCGAGTTCGTCGACGCGTCCCTGCGGTTGCTGACCGAGGGCGGGCGGTTCGTCGAACTGGGCAAGACCGACGTCCGGACGGCCGGCGAGATCCCGGCCGGCGTGACGTACCGGACGTTCGACCTGACCGAGCCCGGCGCCGAGCGGATCCAGGAGATGCTCCGCGAGCTGCTGGACCGGTTCGCCGACGGCGCGCTCCGGCCGCTCCCACTGTCCACATGGGACATCCGGCGCGCGGTCGAGGCGTTCCGGTTCGTCAGCCAGGCCAAGCACGTCGGCAAGGTCGTGCTCACCGTGCCGGCGGCCCCGGCCCCCGGCGGCACCGTGCTGATCACCGGCGGCACCGGGGCCCTCGGCGGCCTCGTCGCCCGGCACCTGGTCGCCGGGCACGGCGCACGGCACCTGCTGCTGGCCGGCCGCCGCGGCGCGACCGCCCCGGGCGTGCCCGAGCTGGTCGCGGACCTGACCGGGCTGGGCGCGTCCGTGACGGTCGCCGCGTGCGACGTCGCCGACCGCGACGCGCTCGCCGCGCTGCTGGCCGCGATCCCGGCCGAGCACCCCCTGACCTCGGTGATCCATGCCGCGGGGGTGCTCGACGACGGCCTCGTCGCCACGCTGACCCCCGACCGGCTCGAGGTGGCGCACCGGCCCAAGGTCACCGCCGCGCACCACCTCGACGAGCTGACCCGCGGCACCGACCTGGCCGAGTTCGTGCTGTTCTCCTCGGCGTCGGCGTACTTCGGCGGGGCCGGGCAGGGCAACTACACGGCCGCCAACGCGGCCCTCGACGCGCTCGCGGTGCGCCGTCGCGCGGCCGGGCTGCCCGCCGTGTCGATCGCCTGGGGCGCGTGGGCGCACGAGGGCA
Organism: Amycolatopsis sp. NBC_00355; assembly: GCF_036104975.1. Classification (GTDB taxonomy): domain Bacteria; phylum Actinomycetota; class Actinomycetes; order Mycobacteriales; family Pseudonocardiaceae; genus Amycolatopsis. The sequence goes on from NZ_CP107982.1 coordinate 213,213, forward strand.
GCATGACCGGGCGGCTCGCCGCGGCCGACCACGCACGGCTGGCCCGGGCCGGCCTGGCGGCGTTGCCCGACGAGCGGGGGCTCGCCCTGTTCGACGCCGCGCGCCGGCTCGACCGGCCGTTCGTCGTCGCCGCGGACCTGGACGTCGCGGCCCTGCGCCGGGGTGGCGAAGACGTCCCACCGCCGCTGCGCGGCCTGGCCGGGACGACGGCGCCGCAGGGTTCACGCGCTCGGCCGTCCGGCCCGGAAGGGCTCCTGGAGCTGGTCCGGGCCCAGGTCGCGGCCGTCCTCGGGTACACCGGCGCCGGGGAAGTGGCGCCGGACAAGGCGTTCAAGGACCTCGGGTTCGACTCGCTGAGCTCGGTCGAACTGCGCAACGTCCTGTCGGCGGCCACCGGGCTGCGGCTGCCCGCCACCGTCGTGTTCGACCAGCCGACCCCGCTGGCCCTGGCGGCCTACCTGCGTGACGAGCTGACCGGGACGAGTGCCCCCGAGGCGCCGGTGGCCCTCGAGACCGGCGACGACCCGGTCGCGATCGTCGCGATGAGCTGCCGGCTGCCCGGCGGCGTCCGCTCACCCGCCGACCTGTGGGAGCTGGTGCGCGACGGCGTCGACGCGGTCACCGGGCCGCCGGTGAACCGCGGCTGGGACCTCGACGCCCTCTACGACCCGGACCCCGACCGCCCCGGCACGACCTACGCGCGGGCCGGCGGTTTCCTGCACGACGCGGACGAGTTCGACCCGGCGTTCTTCGGGATCAGCCCGCGCGAGGCGCTCGCCATGGACCCGCAGCAGCGGTTGCTGCTCGAGACGGCCTGGGAGGTCTTCGAAGCGGCGGGTGTCGACCCGGATTCGGTGCGGGGACAACGCCTCGGCGTCTTCATCGGCGGCGCGTCGCTCGGCTACGGCACCGACTCGCGGGAATTCCCCGGCGAACTGGAGGGCTACCGGCTGACCGGCAGCACGACCAGCGTCCTCTCGGGCCGGATCGCCTACACCTTCGGGCTGGAGGGCCCGGCGCTCACGATCGACACGGCCTGTTCGTCGTCGCTGGTGGCGCTGCACCTGGCGACGCAGGCGATCCGCCGCGGCGAGTGCACGACCGCCCTGGCCGGCGGAGCGGCGATCATGGCGAACACCGACCTGTTCGTCGAACTGAGCCGGCAGCGCGGGCTGGCACCGGACGGGCGGTGCAAACCGTTCGCGGCCGCCGCCGACGGCACCGCGTGGGGTGAAGGCGTCGGGATGCTGCTGCTGGAACGGCTTTCCGACGCCGAGCGCCACGGGCACGAGGTGCTGGCGGTGATCCGCGGGTCCGCGGTCAACTCCGACGGCGCGAGCAACGGCCTGACCGCCCCCAACGGCCCGTCGCAGCAACGCGTGATCCGCGCGGCGCTGGCCGACGCCGGACTGTCCACAACGGACGTCGACGCGGTCGAAGCCCACGGCACCGGGACGAAACTGGGCGACCCGATCGAGGCACAGGCCCTGCTGGCCACCTACGGCCGGGACCGCTGCGCCGACCGCCCGCTGTGGCTCGGCTCGCTCAAGGCCAACATCGGCCACGCCCAGTCGGCGGCGGGCGTCGCCGCGGTGATCAAGATGGTCCTGGCGCTGCGGCACGGGGAACTGCCGCGCACGATCAACCTCGACGAGCCCACCCCGCACGTCGACTGGTCGCCCGGCACCGTGCGGCTGCTCACCGAGCACACCCCGTGGCCGGCCACCGGCCGCGCGCCCCGGGCGGCGGTCTCGTCGTTCGGCATCAGCGGCACGAACGCGCACCTGATCCTGGAACAAGCGCCGCCGCGATCCGACACCGGCAACCAGGTGTCGCCGTGGGCCGCCGACGGGGACCAGCAGCCGGGTCACGACACTGGGGACCAGGCGTCGCCGTGGGCCGACGGCGGGAGCCAGGTGCCGTCGCCCGGCACCGGGGACCAGGCGTCGCCGTGGGCCGCAGACGGGGACCAGGTGCCGCCGCCGCACGGCACCGGGGACCGGATTCCGGAACCGGCCGCACCGGCCGAACCGACCGCCGAACCGGCTCCCTTTGTGCTCTCCGCCCGGACCGAGGACGCGCTGCGGGCCCGGGCGCGACAGGTCGTCACCGCGCTGGAGACCGCCGGACCCGCGGACGTCGCGCACACCCTCGCCCGGCTGCCGCGGTTCGAGCACCGGGCCGTCGTCCTGGCCGGTGCCGCTCTGGCGGCCCTGGCCGACGGGCGCCCTGACCCGGCCGTGGTGCGCGGTGTCGCCGGCACCCCGGGCCGCACCGTCTTCGTGTTCCCCGGCCAGGGCGGGCAATGGGCCGGCATGGGCGTCGAACTGCTCGGCAGTTCACCCGTCTTCGCGCGGCGGATGGGGGAGTGCGACGCCGCGCTCGCGGAGTTCACCGGCTGGTCGGTGCTCGACGTCCTGCGCGGCGAACCCGGCGCGCCCTCGCTCGACGACGTCGAGGTCGTCCAGCCCGCCCTGTTCGCCGTGATGGTCTCCCTGGCCGCGCTGTGGGCGGCCGCGGGGGTGCGGCCGGACGCCGTCGTCGGCCACAGTCAAGGCGAAATCGCCGCGGCCTGCGTCGCGGGCGCACTGTCCCTTTCGGACGCCGCGCGGGTGATCACCTTGCGCAGCAGCATTTCGCGGGTGCTCATCGGACACGGCAGCATGGCGCCGGTCGCGCTCGGCGAGGCCGCCGCGACCGAGCTCGTCGCCGATTGGGGCGGCCGGCTGTCGATCGCCGCGGTCAACGGCCCGAACTCGGTCGCCGTCGCCGGGGACCTCGACGCGCTGCACGAGCTCGTCGCCCGGTGCGAGGCCGGCGGGGTGCGGGCCCGGTTGATCCCGGCCGCGTTCGCCTCGCACTCCCCGGCCGTGGAACCGATCCGGGACCGGCTGCTCACGGCGTTCGCCCCCGTCCGGCCCCGCGCGGGTGAGGTGGCCTTCTACTCGACGGTCACCGGCGACGCGCTCGAGGGCAGCGAGCTGGACGCCGGTTACTGGTACCGCAACCTGCGGCACCCGGTGCGGTTCGACCGGGCCGTCCGGGCGCTGGCCGAGCAGAAGCACACGACGTTCGTCGAGCTCGGCCCGCACCCGGTGCTGCCGGCGGCGATCCGGGAGATCCTCGACGAACCGGGCGCTCCGGCGCCGATCGTGACCGGCACGCTCCGCCGCGGCGAGGGCGGTCTCGCGCGGTTCCTCACCTCGGCGGCCGAACTGCACGTCCGGGGCGTCCCGGTCGGCTGGGACGGGATCCGGCCGGGTGGGCGCCGGGTGCCGCTGCCCGCTTATCCCTTCCAGCGGCAGCGGTTCTGGCTGCGGTCGGGGACCGCCGCCGCGGACGTGTCCACGGCCGGCGTGAGCCCGCTCGGGCACCCGCTGCTCGGCGGGGCGGTCGCGGTGCCGGACTCGGGAGCCGTGGTGTTCACCGGCCGGCTCGCGGCGTCGGCCCAGCCGTGGCTCGGCGAGCACGCCCTGCGCGACACGGCGCTGCTGCCGGGGGCCGCGGTGCTGGAACTCGCGTTCCGCGCGGGCGAGCACCTCGGCCGCGACCGCGTCGACGACCTGGTCCTGGCCGCCCCGGTCGTCCTGCCCGAGCGGGGCGGCCTCCAGCTGCGGCTGGTCGCCGACGAGCCGGACGCCGCCGGCCGCCGCGCGTTCCGGGTGTACACCGGGCCGCCCGGCGCGGACGGGCCGTGGACCCGGCACGCCGAGGGGGTGCTGGCGACGGCCGGGGCGCCCCCGCCGCCGCGGACCGGGCCGTGGCCGCCGGCCGCGGCCGAGCCGCTGGATCTCGCCGATCTCCACGACGTGCTCGAGGCGGCGGGTGTCCACTATGGACCGGCGTTCCGCGGCGTCGAGCGGGCGTGGCGCCACGGCGACGAGGTGCTGGCGGAGGTCCGCCTGCCCGAGCGGGAGGCGGCCGACGCCGGCCGGTACGGCATCCACCCGGCGCTGCTGGACGCGGCCCTGCAGCCGATCGGCCCGGGCGGTCTGGTCCCGCTCGACGGGCCGAGCCGGATGCCGTTCGCCTGGTCGGGGGTCTCGTTGCACGCCGTCGGCGCGACGGCGTTGCGAGTCCGGCTGTCCCGGGCGGGCGACGACGCGGTGGCGGTCGAACTGACCGACGAGAACGGGTTGCCGGTGTTCTCGGCGGACTCCCTGGTCCTGCGCCCGGTGACGGTGACCCGTCCGCACGCCGACACCCTCTTCCGGATCGGCTGGCATCGGGTCCCTGTTGGACAGTCCACATCGGATGGTGAACTGCGGGTCTTCACCGATCCGGCCGAGGCGATCGCATGGGCCGGCGCGGCGGGCGACAAGACGGTGGTCGTGGCCACCCGCGGCGCGATCGCGGTGACCGGCACCGAGTCTCCCGACCCCACGGCGGCCGCCGTGTGGGGCGCGATCCGTGTCCTCCAAGCGGAAAACCCGGGCCGGATCGTCCTCGCCGACCTCGACGGCTCCCCGGACGCGGAGGCCGTGGCCAGAGCAGCCGCGGCGCTCGGCGAACCGGAGCTGGCGGTGCGTGCGGGAGCGGTGCACGTGCCGCGGCTGGAACGCGCACCCGTCTCGTCGGAGGAGCCGGAGCCGTTCACGGGCACGATCGTGGTGATCGGGGACAAGACCGAGGTGCCGGCCGTCACGGAGGAGACGGCGCACCTTGCCTTGGCCGAGGTGGACCTCCTGCACCGGATCCCGGGCGAGACGGTGCTGCTCGCCGGGCCGTCCGCCGGGCCCGTCGCCGAAGCGCTGGCCGTGCGGCGGCGAGCCGAGGGACACCTCGCGAAAGCCGTCACGTGGGGACTCCCGCAAGCGTCACCGCCGGGGACACCCATCACCGAAGTCCTCGACGCCGTCCGGCGGAGCGAGGCCACCGGGCTGGTGGCGGCCACCCTGCCCGCGGCGCCGTCCGGGCCGGTGCCGGCTCTCCTGCGCACCCTCGTGCGCGGCACCCGGCGAGCCGTCGCGGCCGCCGACCGGACGTGGGACCAGCGCCTGGCCGCGTTGCCCGCCGAGGAGCGGCCGGCGGCCGTCCTCGGGCTGGTGCGCGAACAGGTCGCCGGCGTGCTCGGGCTGGCGAACCCGGCACTCGTGCGCGACGACGTCGGCCTGCTCCAGCTCGGTTTCGACTCGCTGACGGCGGTCGAGCTGCGGACCCGGCTCGGCGAGCTGACCGGCCTCCGGCTGCCCGCGACCCTGGTCTTCGACCACCCGACGGCGGCGGCCGTCGCCGGTCACCTCGCCACCCTGCTCGACCCGGGCGGGCAACCCGTGGCGCAGGACACCGGAGAACAGGACTTCCGCGCCGCCCTGACCACCCTCGGCTACTCCCGGCTGAAGGAGGCCGGGCTGGTGCGGACCGTCCTCGACCTGGCCCGGGAACCCGCCACCGGGGAAGAGATCGACGAGATGGACGTCGCCGACCTGATCCGGCTGGCGCTGGGCGACGACACCCCCGACGAAACGTGAGCTGACGATGACCACCTCTTCCGAGCAGATCGTCGAAGCTCTCCGCGCCGCGCTGAAGGAGAACGAGCGCCTCAAACGCCGCAACCGGGAGCTCACGACCGCGACCGCCGAGCCGATCGCCATCGTCGGGATCAGCTGCCGGTTCCCCGGCGGCGTCCGGGAACCGGCGGACCTGTGGCGGGTGGTGGCCGACGGCGTCGACGCGGTCACGGGCTTCCCCGCCGACCGCGGCTGGGACCTCGACGCCCTCTACAGCGCCGACCGCGACCGGCCCGGCACCACCTACACCCGCTCGGGCGGGTTCCTCGACGGCGTCGCCGACTTCGACCCGGCGTTCTTCGGGATCAGCCCGCGCGAGGCGTTGTCGATGGACCCGCAGCAGCGGCTGCTGCTGGAGGCGTCGTGGGAGGCGGTCGAGCACGCCCGGATCGACCCGCTTTCCTTGCGTGGCAGCAAGACCGGGGTGTTCGCCGGGCTCGTCTACCACGACTACGGCTCCTGGCTGAGCCGCGCGCCGGAGGACCTCGAGGGTTACCTCAGCACCGGGATCTCCGGCAGTGTCGCCTCGGGCCGGATCTCCTACACCCTCGGCTTGGCCGGCCCCGCCGTCACGGTCGACACGGCGTGCTCGTCGTCGCTGGTGGCCCTGCACCTGGCCTGCGAATCCCTGCGCCGCGGTGAATGCACGCTCGCGCTGGCCGGCGGGGTCGCAGTGCTGGCGACGCCGATGATGTTCGTCGAGTTCGCGCGGCAGGGGGCGCTGTCGGCCGACGGGCGGTGCCGCTCGTTCGCCGCCGGCGCCGACGGGACGGCGCTGAGCGAGGGTGTCGGCATGCTGCTGGTCGAGCGGCTGTCCGACGCCCGGCGGCGGGGCCACCCCGTGCTCGCCGTCGTCCGCGGTTCGGCGATCAACCAGGACGGCGCGAGCAGTGGCCTGACCGCCCCGAACGGCCCGGCGCAGCAGCAGGTCATCCGGTCCGCGCTGGCGGCCGCCGGCCTGGCCGCATCGGACGTCGACGCGGTCGAGGCCCACGGCACCGGCACGCGGCTGGGCGACCCGATCGAGGCGCAGGCGCTGCTGGCGACGTACGGGCAGGACCGTCCCGCCGACCGGCCGCTGTGGCTGGGTTCGGTGAAGTCCAACCTCGGCCACACCCAGGCCGCGGCGGGCATCGCGAGCATCGTCAAGCTCGTCGAGGCGATGCGGCACGGCGTGCTGCCGAAGTCCCTGCACCTCGACGAGCCGACCCCGCAGGTGGACTGGACCGCCGGCGCGGTGTCCCTGCTGGCCGAGCCGGTGCCCTGGCCGGAGACGGGCCGGCCGCGCCGGGCCGGGGTGTCCTCGTTCGGGATCTCCGGGACGAACGCGCACGTCGTCCTGGAGCAGGCGCCGGCCGACGACGAGCCGGGCACCCACACGGGCGTGGTGCCCTGGGTGGTGACCGGCGCGACCGAGGCCGCGGCGCAGGCGCAGGCCGCGCGGTTGCGCGCCTTCGCGGCGGCCCGCCCGGAACTGTCCACATCGGACATCGGGTTGTCGCTGCTGGCCACCCGGCCGGCCCGGGACCACCGGATCGTCGTCGCGGGCGCTGACCGGCAGGCTTTGCTCGCCGGGCTCGCTTCCGCGCGGCCACGCCGGGTGGGCGGCGGGAGGCCGGCGTTCCTGTTCACCGGCCAGGGCGGCCAGCGCCCCGGGATGGGCCGCGAGCTGTACGAGCGGTACCCGGTCTACGCGCGCGCGTTCGACGAGGCCTGCGCGGCCGCGGGCCTCGACCGCGACCTCGTGCTCGGCGGCGCGGACCTGACCCGCACGGACCTGGCCCAGCCGGCGATCTTCGCCCTGGAAGTGGCGCTCTACCGGCTGTTCGAGGCGTGGGGCGCCCGCCCGGACCGGCTGGCAGGCCACTCGATCGGCGAGGTGGCGGCGGCCCACGTCGCGGGCGTGCTGTCGCTGGCCGACGCCGGAACGCTCATCGCCGCCCGCGGCCGCCTGCTGGCGTCCCTCCCGGAAACCGGCGCGATGGTCGCCATCCAGGCAACGGAGGCCGAGGTCCGCGCTCGGCTCAGGGACTTCACGGGCGTCGCCGCCGGTCAGGCGGCCGGGGTCGAGGGCCGTGTCCGGTCGGTCGGTGCTGCCGACGCCGGAGGCATCGCGGCCGAGGGCGGAGTCCGGTCCCGGCCGGCCGATGTCGTTGCCGGTCAAGTGGCCGAGGTCGAGGTTCGTGCTCGGTTGGATGGTGTGGCGGGCAACAACTCCGCCGGCATCGCCGGCGGTCAAGCGGCCGGGGCCGGGGTTCGCGACGACCTGACCGGCGTCGTCGACATCGCCGCCGTCCAGGCTGCCGGGGCCGAGGTCCGGTCCGGGCCGGCTGATGTCGCCGCCGGTCAAGTGGCCGAGGTCGAGGTTCGTGCTCGGTTGGATGGTGTGGCGGGCAACAACTCCGCCGGCATCGCCGCCGGTCAAGCGACCGGGGCCGAGGTTCGCGACTACCTGACCGGCGTCGTCGACATCGCCGCCGTCAACGGGCCCGGGTCCGTGGTCGTCTCCGGGGCTGCGGAAGCCGTCGCCGCCATTGCGGCGCACTTCGCCGAACAGGGCCGCCGGACCAAGCGGCTGAGCGTGTCGCACGCCTTCCACTCGCCGCTGGTGGAGCCGGTGCTCGACGAGTTCCGGGCCGTCGTCGCGAGCCTGGACTACGAGCGGCCCCGGATCCCGATCGTCTCGACCGTCTCGCCGTCGGCGGACCTCGCCACCCCCGGCTACTGGGTCGAGCACGTGCGCGCGACCGTCCGGTTCGCCGACGCCGTCACCGCGCTGGCCGAGGCGGGCGTGACGACCTGCGTCGAACTGGGGCCGGACGCCGTGCTCTCGGCGATGGGCGCGGAGTGCGCGGACCTCACCTTCGTCCCGGCCCTGAGGGCGGGGGAGCCGGAAGCGACCACCGTCGCCGCCGCCCTCGGGCACGTCCGCGACGCCGACTGGCCGGGGTTCTTCGCCGGCGCCCGGACCGTCGACCTGCCCGGTTACGCCTTCCAGCGGGAGCGGTTCTGGCTGGAGCACGACCGGCCGCACGACGACCCGTGGCGCTACCGGATCACCTGGCCGACGCTGCCGGACCGGCCGGCCGCCCCGCCGTCGGGTACCTGGCTGGTCCTCGTCCCGGCCGACGGCGACCCCTGGGCGGACGACATCCGCGAAGCGCTCGACGTCGTCACCGTCACGCTCGACACCGGCCTCGACCGCCACGCCGTCGCCGAGCGGATCCGGGCCGCCCTGGGCGAGACGACCCCGGCCGGGGTCCTGTCGCTCCTGGCCGCCGCCACCGCGCCGCACCCCGGGCACCCCGGGATCCCGGCCGGGCTCGCGCTCACCACCACCGCGCTCCAGGCCCTCCGCGTCGACGCGCCCTGCTGGCTGGTCACGCGATCCGCGGTCGCGGTCGGCCCGGACGAGGTGCCGGACCCGGACCAGGCCCGGATCTGGGGGTTCGGCCAGGTGGCCGCCCTCGAAGCACCGGACCGCGATCTCCGGCTCGCCGACGTCGCCGCCGACGCCGTGCCCCGGTTCCTCGCCCTGCTCGGCGCGGCCGGCGAGCACCGACTGGCGGCCGGCGAGCACCGACTGGCGGCCGGCGAGCACCGACCGGCGGCCGGCGAGCACCGACCGGCAGCCGGCCGCGACGGCCTGTTCGGCACGTATGCCGAGGACCAGGTCGCGGTCCGCCGCGACGGCGTCCACGGCCGCCGGCTGGTCCGCGCGACCGCCCCGGCCACCGCGCCCGAACGGCCGTGGCGTCCGCGCGGCACGGTGCTGGTGACCGGCGGCACCGGCGCGCTCGGCGCGCACGTCGCCCGCTGGCTCGCCGAAACCGGCGCGGCGCACCTCGTCCTCACCAGCCGCCGAGGCCTCGACGCGCCGGGCGCCCCGGCACTGCGGGACGAGCTGACCGCGCTCGGCGTGCGGGTGACCGTCGCCGCGTGCGACGTCGCCGATCGCGCCGCTCTCGCCGCGCTGCTGGCCGAGCACCCGCCGAACGCCGTCGTGCACGCCGCCGGCGTCGCGCAGTTCACCCCCGTCGACGCCACGGACGCCGCCGAGCTGGCCCGGGTCGCCGCGGCCAAGACCCGCGGCGCGGCGCACCTGGACGAGCTGCTGGCCGGCACCGACCTGGACGCCTTCGTGCTGTTCTCCTCGGTCTCCGGGGTCTGGGGCGCCGACGGTCAAGCGGCCTACGCCGCCGCGAACGCCTACCTCGACGCGCTCGCGCGGCGCCGCCGCGCCCGGGGTCTGCCGGCCACGGCCATCGCCTGGGGCGCGTGGGGCGAAACCGGCATGTCCACCCGCGAAGGCGTCGAAGCGCACCTGCGCCGCCGCGGTCTCGCCGCGATGCCGCCCCGGCGCGCGGTGGCCGCGGTGCAGCACGCCCTCGACCACGGCGACACCGCCGTCGTCGTCGCGGACGTCGACTGGGCCGCCTTCACCGCCGGCCGCCGCGGCCGGTTGCTGGCGGACCTGCCCGAAGCCCGCCAGTCCGCGGCGAAAGCGACCACGACGCTCGCGGCGCGGCTGGCGGAGCTGCCCGAGGCCGACCGGCGGCCGTTCGTCACCGAACTGGTCCACCGGCACGTCGCCGCGGTGCTCGGCCACCGCGCGCCGGGCACCGTCGACCCCGGCCGCGCCTTCCGCGAGCTGGGGTTCGACTCGCTCACCGCCGTCGACCTGCGTGACCGGCTCAACGGCGACACCGGGCTGCGGCTGTCCGCGACCGTCGTGTTCGACCACCCGGACGTCGCCGCGCTCGCCGCGGAGCTGCACCGCGCGGCGCTCGGCACCGTGCCGGACGAAACGCCCACCACGCCCGAAAGAGCCGACGAACCGATCGCCGTGATCGGCGTCGCCTGCCGGTTCCCCGGGGGCGCCGACACCCCCGACCGGTTCTGGGACCTCGTGCGCTCCGGCCGCGACGCCGTCTCGGGCTTCCCCGAAGACCGCGGCTGGGACCTCGCCGCGCTGTACGACCCCGAGCCCGGCGTGCCCGGCAGGACCTACACCCGCTCCGGCGGGTTCCTCGGCGACGCCGCCGGGTTCGACGCCGCGTTCTTCGGCATCAGCCCGCGCGAGGCCCGGGCGATGGACCCGCAGCAGCGGGTGCTGCTGGAGACGTCGTGGGAGGCGGTCGAACGCGCCGGCATCGACCCGCACCGCCTGCGCGGCAGCCGGACCGGCGTGTTCGCCGGGGTGACCCACCAGGGTTACGGCCCGCCGTGGGACTCCGCCGCCGGCGCCGCGGCGGGGCACCTGCTCACCGGCATCGCCTCCAGCGTCGTCGCCGGGCGGGTGGCCTACACCTTCGGCCTGGAGGGCCCGGCGCTGTCGGTGGACACGTCCTGCTCGTCGTCGCTGGTGGCACTGCACCTGGCCGCCGAATCGCTGCGGCGCGGGGAATCCACGCTGGCGCTGGCCGGCGGCGTGACCGTGATGAGCAACCCCGGCGCGTTCGTCGAGTTCGGCCGGCAGCGGGGGCTGGCGCCGGACGGGCGGTGCAAGCCGTTCGCGGCGGCCGCCGACGGCACGGCCTGGGGCGAGGGCGCCGGTGTCCTGCTGCTGGAACGGCTTTCCGACGCCGAGCGCCACGGGCACGAGGTGCTGGCGGTGCTCCGCGGGTCCGCGGTGAACTCCGACGGCGCGAGCAACGGCCTGACCGCGCCGAACGGCCCGTCGCAGCAACGCGTCATCCGGGCGGCGCTGGCGAACGCCGGACTGTCGGCTTCGGACGTCGACGTCGTCGAAGCGCACGGCACCGGGACGACCCTGGGCGACCCGATCGAAGCGCAAGCACTGCTGGCGACCTACGGTCAGGACCGGCCGGCGGATCGCCCGCTCTGGCTGGGGTCGGTGAAGTCGAACATCGGGCACACGCAGGCCGCGGCGGGGGTGGCCGGCGTGATCAAGATGGTCGAGGCGCTGCGGCACGGCGTCCTGCCGCCCACGCTGCACCTGGACGAGCCGACACCCCGCGTGGACTGGTCGGCGGGTGCGGTGCGGCTGCTCGACGGCGCGGTCGACTGGCCCGCCGGGGACCGGCCGCGCCGGGCGGGCGTCTCGTCGTTCGGCATGAGCGGGACCAACGCGCACGTCGTCCTCGAACAGGCGCCGGTCCGCGCGCGTCCCGGCGCCGCCACAGTGCCCGCGACCGTGCCGCTGGCCCTGTCCGCGAAGACCGGGACGGCGCTGGCCGCGCAGGCCGCGCGGCTGCTGTCCCATGTGGACGGTGCCGACGTCCGGTGGGCGGACCTGGGCGCGTCCCTGGCCGCGCGCCCGCTGTTCGACCACCGCGCCGTGGTGCTGCCGGGGGTGGACCCGCGGGCGGCACTGCAGGCGCTGGCGACGGGACGGCGGACGACCTCGGTGCTCTCGGGCGTCGCGACCGCGGCGGGCCGGACCGTGTTCGTCTTCCCCGGCCAGGGCGGGCAGTGGGCCGGGATGGGCGCGCGGCTGCTGCGCGAGTCCGAGGTGTTCGCCAAGCGGATGGCCGAATGCGACGCCGCGCTGGGCGAGTTCGTCGACTGGTCGGTGACCGGGGTGCTGCTCGGCGAACCGGGGGCACCCGGCCTGGACGCCGTCGACGTCGTGCAGCCGGCGTTGTTCGCGACGATGGTTTCGCTGGCCCGGCTGTGGCAGTCCGCCGGCGTCGAGCCGGCCGCGGTCGTCGGGCACTCGCAGGGTGAGATCGCCGCCGCCTGCGTCGCCGGTGCACTGTCCCTTTCGGACGCCGCCCGTGTGGTCGCGTTGCGCAGCAAGGCGTTGGGCGAACTGGCCGGCCAGGGCGGGATGGTCTCGGTGGCCCTGCCCGGACCCGCGGCGGCCGCCCTGTTGGCCCGCTGGGACGACCGGCTCGCGCTCGCCGCGGTCAACGGGCCGTCGTCCGTGGTCGTCTCGGGTGATCCCGAGGCGCTGCAAGAACTCGTCGCGCGCTGCGAGAGCGACGGCGTTCGTGCCCGGGCCGTTCCGGTGGACTACGCCTCGCACTCGGCGCACGTCGAGCGGATCCGGGACCGGCTGCTGAGCGAGCTGGCCCCGATCCGGCCGCGGGTGCCCGGGATCGCGTTCTGGTCGACGGTCACCGGCGAGCGGCTCGACGGCCCCGCGACCGACGCCGGCTACTGGTACCGGAACCTGCGGCAGACCGTGTTGCTGGAGCCGGTCGTCGAGCGGCTCGCCGAGGCCGGCCACACCGCGTTCGTCGAGGTCGGCCCGCACCCGGTGCTGCTGGCGGCGGTGCTGGAGACCGTCGAGGCGAGTGGCGCGGACGCCGTGGTCACCGGCACCCTGCGGCGCGGTGACGACAGCCTGGACCGGTTCGCCGAGTCGGTGGCCGCCCTGCACGTCCGCGGGGTCGCCGTCGACTGGCGGTCGTTCTTCCCCGACGCCCGGCGCGTCCCACTGCCGACTTACCCGTTCGAGCGCGAGCGGTTCTGGCTGGACCGGGGCGCGCCGGCCGCGGGGCCGCCGGCGTCCGGGCACCCGCTGCTGGGAGCCGTCGTCGCGGTCGCCGGCCGGGCGGAGGTCGCCTTCGCCGGGCGGCTGGGTGTCGCGGACCGGCCATGGCTCGCCGACCACGCCGTGCACGGCGCGATCCTGTTCCCCGGCACCGGTTTCCTGGAGCTGGCGAGCGCCGCGGGCGACCGCACGGGGTGCGCGACCGTCGAAGAGCTGACGCTCGAAGCGCCGCTGGTGCTGCCCGCGACCGGGACCGTCGAGACGCAGGTCCTGGTCGGCGAACCGGACGACACCGGACGTCGGGTCGTCGCCGTCCACTCCCGGCCCGAGGGTGGGGAGTGGACGCGCCACGCCACCGGCGTGCTGTCGGCGGCCGAGCCGCCGGCCGCCGGGCCGGTCGAGTGGCCGCCGCCCGGCGCGGTCCCGGTGGACCTGACCGGCTTCTACGACCACCTCGCCGACCGCGGTTACGGCTACGGGCCGGCCTTTCGCGGCCTGCGGGCGGCCTGGCGGGCCGGGGACGACGTCTACGCCGAAGTCCGCCTCCCGGACGGCTGCCCCGCCGAGTCCTTCGGCCTGCACCCCGCGTTGCTGGACGCCGCGTTGCACGCCGCCGGGCTCCGGGGCGCTCCGGACGGTCTGCCGTTTTCGTGGACCGGCTACACGCGGTTCGCGGCCGAGGCCACCGGGGTGCGCGTCCGGCTGTCCCCGGCCGGTGACGGCATCGCGGTGACCGTCGTCGACGAGACCGGTGAACCGGTCGCCCGGATCGACGCGCTGGTGACCCGGCCGGCCCCGGAACTCGCCCGCCCGGCCACCGCCGACGGGCTCCACCGGCTCACCTGGGTGCCCGTCCCCGGCCCGGGTGCGGCCACCACCTGGACCGAAGTGTCCACAGTGGACGAATTGGCCGGAGTGAGTGGTGATCTGGTCGCCGGGTTCGCCGTCGAGGACGGCGATCCGGCCACCACCGTCCGCCGGACCACGCTGCGGGCGCTGGAACTCCTGCAGGCCTTCCTCGGCGACGAGCACCGCGCCGGGACCGACCGGCTCGTGCTGCACACCCGCGGGGCCGTCGCGACCGGGGCGGGGGAGCTGCCGGACCCGGCCCAGGCGGCGGTCTGGGGCCTGGTGCGCTCCGCGCAGTCCGAGCACCCCGGCCGGTTCGTGCTGGTGGACGACCCGGCCGGCGACGCGCTCGGGGCCGCCCTCGCCCTCGGCGAACCGCAAGTGGCGGTGCGGGACGGCGAGTTCCGCGTCCCGCGGCTCGCCCGCCTGGCCCCCGGCGACGCCACTCCGGTGTGGGGTGGCGGGACGGTGCTGGTCACCGGCGCCTCCGGGCTGATCGGCGGCCTGGTCGCGCGGCGGCTCGTCACCCACCACGGCGTCACCCGGCTCGCGCTGCTCGGCCGGCGCGGGGCCGACACGCCGGAAGCCGCCGCGCTGCTGGCGGGCTTGGGCGCCGAGGCCACCTGGCACGCGTGCGACGTCGCGGACCGGGCCGCCCTGGCCGGCGTCGTGGCCGGCCTGCCGGACCTGACCGCCGTCGTGCACTCGGCGGGCGCGCTGGACGACGGCGTCGTCACGGCCCTGACCCCCGACCGGCTCGAAACGGTGCTGCGGCCCAAGCTCGACGCGGCGCTGGCGCTGCACGAAGTGACGAAAAACCGGGACCTGGCGGCGTTCCTGCTGTTCTCGTCGGCGTCGGGCCTGCTCGGCACGGCCGGGCAAGCCGGGTACGCGGCGTCGAACGCCTTCCTCGACGCCTACACCCAGCGCCTGCGCGCCGCCGGCGTGCCGGCAAAAGCGCTGGCCTGGGGCCTGTGGGCCGAGCCGAGCGCGATGAGCGGCGGGCTCGGCGACGTCTACCTCGCCCGCGGCGCCCGCATCGGCCTGCTCCCGCTGTCGTCGGAGCAGGGCCTCGAGCTGTTCGACGCGGCGCTGACCGTGGACGAGGCCGTCGTCGTCCCGGTGCGGGTCGACACCGCCGTCCTGCGCACGGCCGAGGCCGGGGTGCCGCCGGTGCTGCGCGGCCTCGCCGGACCCCACCGGCGCCGCGCGGCCGACCCGGTCCACCGCCCGGACCCGGACGGCTTCGCGCGGCGGATGCGTGCCTTGAGCCAGGCCGAGCGCGCCGAAGCCTTGCTCGGCCTGGTGCGGGAGCTGACCGCGGACGCGCTGGGGCTCCCGTCCGCCGCGGCGGTCCGCGACGACCGCGGGTTCCTGGAGGTCGGCTTCGACTCGCTGATCGCCGTGGAGTTCCGCAACCGGCTCAGCGCCGCCACCGGCGTCAAGCTGCCGAGCACGCTGGTCTTCGACCACCCCTCGCCCGCCGCGGTCGCGGAGTTCGCCGCGGCGCGGCTGGCCGGGAACGGCGAGGACACCGCGGCCGCGGCGCTCGCCGGCCTCGACGGCGTGGCCGCGGTGCTCCGGTCCGCCGGACCCGAGGCGCGCGCCCGGATCGTCACGCGCCTGCAGGCGCTCGTCGCCGATCCCGGCGCCGCGCCGGACGACGCCGGCTCGGACGACCTGGCCGGCGCGTCCGACGAGGAGCTCTTCGACCTCATCGACAACGACTTCGGGATGGCGTGACATGGCCGACGAGGACCAGCTCCGGACCTACCTCAAGCGCGCGGTCACCGAGGCGCGCGACGCCCGGCAGCGCCACCGCGAGCTCGAAGAGCGGGCACGGGAGCCGATCGCGATCATCGGCACGGCCTGCCGGTTCCCCGGCGGGGTCGCGACCCCCGAGCAGCTGTGGCGGCTGGTCACCGACGGCACCGACGCCGTCGGCGACTTCCCCGAGGACCGCGGCTGGGACCTCGGCGGGCTGTTCGACGCCGATCCCGACCACCCCGGCACGTCCACCACGGCGGCCGGCGCGTTCCTCCACGACGCCGCCGAATTCGACGCCGGGTTCTTCGGGATCAGCCCGCGCGAGGCGGTGGCGACCGACCCGCAGCACCGGCTGCTGCTGGAAACCGCCTGGGAGGCGGTGGAACGCGCGCGGATCGACCCGGCGTCGCTGCGCGGCACCCGCACGGGCGTGTTCGCCGGGGTGATCTACACCGAGTACGGCGCCCGCGTCTGGAACGGCCGCGCCCCGGAGGGCCTCGAAGGCTTCCTCGGCACCGGCAGCGCCGGCGGGATCGCCTCCGGCCGGATCGCCTACACCCTCGGTCTCGAAGGCCCGGCGATCACGGTGGACACGGCGTGCTCGTCGGCGCTGGTCGCGCTGCACCTGGCGGCCGAGTCGCTGCGGCGCGGCGAATGCACGCTGGCGCTGGCCGGCGGCGTCACCGTCCTGGCCACGCCGGCGGCGTTCCTCGAGTTCTCCCGCCAGCGCGGCCTCGCCCCCGACGGCCGGTGCAAGCCCTTCGCCGCCGCGGCCGACGGCACCGGCTGGGCCGAGGGGGCCGGGATCCTGCTGCTGGAAAGGCTTTCCGAGGCCCGCCGCCTGGGCCACCCGGTGCTCGCCGTCGTGCGCGGCTCGGCGGTCAACTCCGACGGCGCGAGCAGCGGGCTGACCGCGCCGAACGGCCCGGCCCAGCAACGCGTGATCCGGGCGGCGCTGGCGAACGCCGGACTGGCTGCATCGGACGTCGACGTCGTCGAAGCGCACGGCACCGGCACCAAACTGGGCGACCCGATCGAGGCGCAGGCCCTGCTGGCGACCTACGGGCAGGACCGGCCGGCGGACCGGCCGTTGTGGCTGGGGTCGGTGAAGTCCAACATCGGGCACACACAGGCCGCGGCCGGGGTGGCCGGGGTGATCAAGATGGTCGAGGCGCTGCGCCACGGCGTCCTGCCCCGGACGCTGCACGTCGACGAGCCGACCCCGCAGGTGGACTGGACCGAGGGCGCCGTCTCCCTGCTGACCTCGCCGGTGCCGTGGCCGGAGACCGGCCGTCCGCGCCGGGCCGGCGTCTCGGCGTTCGGGCTGTCCGGGACGAACGCGCACGTGGTCGTCGAACAAGCGCCTTTCGCCGACGAGCGGCCGGATCCCGGTCCGTCGGTCGTGGTGCCCTGGGTCCTGTCCGGCCGGACCGCCGAGGCGGTGCGGGAGCAGGCCGCCCGGCTGGCGGCCTTCGCCGGCGAGCGACCGGAACTGTCCCCTGTGGACATCGGACGATCGCTGGTCACCACCCGGTCGCGGTTCGAGTACCGGGCCGTCGTCGCCGGTGCGGATCGGGCCGAGCTGCTCACCGCGCTGGCGCGGGTCGAGCCGCAGCCGGCCGCCGGGGGCAAGGTGGCGTTCCTGTTCTCCGGTCAGGGCGCCCAGCGAGCCGGCATGGGCCGCGGGCTTCACGACCGGTTCCCGGTCTACGCCGAGGCGTTCGACGCCGTGTGCTCGTTGTTCCCGCTACCGGTGCGCGACGTCGTCTTCGGCGACGCCGAGGCCCTGGACCGCACCGAATACACCCAGCCGGCGTTGTTCGCCGTCGAGGTCGCGCTGTTCCGCCTGCTGGAGTCGTGGGGACTGCGCCCGGACGTGCTGGCCGGGCACTCGATCGGCGAGATCGCGGCCGCGCACGTGGCCGGCGTCCTCTCGCTCGCCGACGCCGCCGCGCTGGTCGCCGCCCGCGGCGCGCTGATGCAGGCCCTGCCCGCGGGCGGCGCGATGACCGCGATCGAGGCCGTCGAGGACGAAGTGCGCCCGCACCTGGGGGGCACGACCGGGATCGCCGCCGTCAACGGCCCGCGGGCGGTGGTGGTGTCCGGGGCCCGCGCGGACGTCGAGCGGATCGCGGCGGTCTTCGCCGGGCAGGGTCGCCGGACCAAGGCGCTGGCCGTGTCGAACGCGTTCCACTCGCCGCTGATGGAACCGGTGCTGGCGCAGTTCCGCCGCGTCGCCGAGGGGCTCACCTTCGCCGCGCCGCGGATCCCGATCCGCTCCACGGTCGCCGCCGGCGCCGACATGTCCACTGTGGACTATTGGGTGGAGCACGTCCGCGCGACAGTGCGGTTCGCGGACGCGGTCGAAGTCCTGCGCGCCGAGGGCGTGACGACCTGCCTGGAACTGGGACCCGGCGGCGTGCTTTCGGCACTGGGTCCCGCCTGCACCGGGGACATCCGGTTCGTGCCCGCGCTGCGCTCCGGCCGGCCGGAGCCGCACACGCTCTTCGGCGCGCTCACCACCCTGGCGCCGGACTGGGCGGCGCTGTTCCCGGGGAGCCGCCGGGTCGACCTGCCGACGTACCCCTTCCAGCGGGAGCACTTCTGGCTCCGGGAGCCGCCGCGCCCGGGGGACGTCGCGGCCGCCGGGCTCACCCCGCTCGACCACCCGCTGCTCGGCGCGTGCGTGCCGGTGCCGGCCACCGGTGAGCTGGTGCTGACCGGACGGCTCTCGACCGCGGCCCAGCCGTGGCTGGCCGACCACGAAGTCCTGGGCACGCGGCTGCTGCCGGGTGCGGCCGTGGTGGAGCTGGTCCTGCGTGCCGCCGGCGAAGCCGGGTGCGGGCAGATCGAGGAACTGACCCTCGAGGCCCCGCTCGTCCTGCCGGACGCCGAGGCGACCCGGATCCAGGTCGTGCTCGGCACCCCCGAGCCGTCCGGCCGGCGCTCAGTCGAGTTCCACGCGCAGGCCGGCGAAGGTCCGTGGACGCGCCACGCGACGGGCTCGGTCGGTGTGGCCGCCGGCCCGGCGCCCGGTGAAGCGCCCGCGTGGCCGCCGGCGGGTGCCGGGGAACTGTCCGTCGCGGACCTCCACGACGACCTGGCGGCCGCCGGTCTCGGCTACGGCCCGGCGTTCCAGGGCCTGCGCGCCGCCTGGCGCGCGGGCGACGAGATCTTCGCCGAGGTGACACTGCCCCTCGGCGCCGACGGCTTCGGCGTGCACCCGGCCCTGCTCGACGCCGCTCTGCACGCGGCCGCCCGGCTCGGATCCCTGGCGGAATCGGGCGTACCGCGGCTGCCGTTCACCTGGAGCGGCGTGCGCCTGCACGCCACCGGCGCGACGACCCTGCGCGTGCGGCTCGCGCCGGCCGGTGCGGACGCGGTGTCGCTGACCGCGACCGACGTGGCGGGCCGGCCGGTGCTGACGGTGGACTCCCTGGTCTTGCGCCCGGTCGCGGCCGCGCAGCTCGCCGGCCGGCCGCGGACCGGGGAACTGCTCCGGCTCGACTGGCCGCGGCTGCCCCTGCCCTCGGGCGGCCCGGCGGGATGGCCCGTCGTCGGCGAGCCCGGCCCGGCGCTCGCGCACGCGGACGTCTCGGCGAAGTACCGCGACCTGGCCGAGCTGAGCCGGGCCGTCGACGCGGGCGCGCCGGTGCCGCCGGTGGTGCTGACGTCGGTCGTCTCCGTGGGCGTTCATGACGCTCTCCACCGGACCCTCACCCTCGCCCAGGCCTGGCTCGCCGACGAGCGGTTCGCCGGCTCGCGGCTGGTGCTCGTCACCCGGGACGCGGTGGCGGCCGCGTCGCCCGACCCGGCCCAAGCGTCACTCTGGGGGCTGCTGCGGTCCGCGCAGTCGGAGCACCCGGACCGGTTCGCGCTCGTCGACACCGACGCCACCGAGGCGTCCGCCCGGGCGCTGGCGGACGCCCTGGCCACCGGCGAGCCGCAGCTCGTGCTCCGCGCCGGGCTGGCCCACGTCCCCCGGCTGATCGCGGCCGCCCCGGCCGACCCGATCGCCTGGGACGGCGACGGGACCGTGCTCATCACGGGCGGAGCGGGGGACCTCGCCGGTGTGCTCGCCCGCCACCTCGTCCGCGCCCACGGCGTCCGGCACCTGCTGCTGGCCGCCCGGCGCCCGGACCGGGCGGCCGCGTCGGCCGCCGAGCTGACCGCGCTGGGCGCCGACGTGACGGTCGTGGCGTGCGACGTCGCCGACCGGGAGGCCGTCCGCTCATTGCTGGCCGGTGTGCCCGCCGCGCACCCGCTCACGGCCGTGATCCACACCGCCGGCGTCCTCGACGACGGCGTGCTCACCGCCTTGCGCCCCGAGCAGCTCGACGCGGTGCTGCGGCCCAAGGTGGACGCCGGGCTCGTCCTGCACGAGCTGACCCGGGACCTCGACCTGGCGGCGTTCGTCCTGTTCTCCTCGGCCGCGGGCCAGTTCGGCGCGCCGGGCCAGGCCGGCTACGCGGCCGCGAACGCGTTCGCCGACGCGCTGGCGCAGCGGCGCCGGGCCGACGGCCTGCCCGCCACGTCCCTCGCCTGGGGTCTCTGGGCGCAGGACGGCGGTATGGCGGGCGACCTCGGCGGCGCCGAGCGGACCCGGATGGCACGCGCGGGGGTCGTCGCACTGTCCGAAGAGGACGGTGTGCGGCTCTTCGACGCGGCGCTGGGGGGCGTCGACGCCGTGGTCGTCCCGATCGGCCTCGACCGGGCCGTGCTGCGGCGCGCCGGCGACGGGCTGCCCCCGCTGCTGCGCGGGCTGGTCCCGGCCCCGGTCCGGCGGGCCGCGGCGAGCGAGCCGGCCCCCGCCGCGTCGTTCGGCGACCGGCTGACCGGACTGTCCGAAGAGGACCGCCGGGTCCGCGTGCTGGAACTGGTCCGGCACGAGGCCGCCCTCGTCCTCGGCCACGCGAGCGCGGCCGCGATCACGCCCGGCCGCCCGTTCCTCGAAGCCGGGTTCGACTCGCTCACGGCCGTCGAACTGCGCAACCGCCTCACCGCGGCGACCGGCGTGCGGCTGCCCGCGTCGGTCGTCTTCGACCTGGCGACGCCCGCCGCGCTGGCCGGCCGGGTCGCCGGGGAGCTGGCGACCGCGGGCACCGCGCCCGCGGCGGACGTCGGCGACACGGTCAACGCCCTCTACCGCCAGGCGTGGGAACGGCGGGAAATCGCGGCGGGCAACGAGTTCCTGCGCGCGGCGGCCCGGCTGCGGCCGAAGTACGACGGCGCGTCGTACCTGGCGGAGCTGCCGCCACCGGTGCGCCTGGCGACCGGCCCGGCGCGGCCGCGGCTGATCTGCGTGCCCACCCTGGCGGCGTCGTCGAGCCCGCTGCACTACGCGCGGTTCGCGGCCGAACTCCAGGACGTCCGGGACGTCTCGGTCGTCCACCTGCCGGGGTACGCCGACGCGGGGGAGAAGCTGCCGGCGTCGTTCGACGCCATGGCCGACCTCCTGGCGGAGTCGGTGGAACGCGCCGCCGGCGGGGAGCCGTTCGCGCTGGTCGGCTACTCCGCGGGCGGCTGGCTGGCCACGGCGGCGGCGCTGCGGCTGGAGGAACGCGGCGGCACCCCGGCGGGCGTCGTCCTGGTCGACACGTACTTCTTCGACGAGGACCTGCCCCTGATCGAACCGACCCTGGCGGACGAGATGTTCGCGCGCGAGCAGTTCTTCGGCCGCATCGGCCACGCCCGGCTCACCGCGATGGGCGGCTACCTGAGCGTGCTCGCCGCGTTCACGCCCCGGGCCACGGCGGCGCCGATGCTGTTCGTCCGGGCGCGGGACCCGCTCCCGACGGAGGCCGACGGCGTCGGCCCGGATCACCCGATCTGGCGGCACGAGATCGCCTTCGCCGACGAGACCGTCGAGGTGCCCGGGCACCACATGAACGTGATGGAGCAGGAGAACGCGGCCCGGGTGGCCCGCGCGGTGCACGAGTGGCTGATCTCTTCGACTTGACAGTGGTCGCCACCTTCTCGCACTATGCGAACAGGTGTTCGATGATTGTCCTGGGTTCGCCCGCGGGTCCCTTGCGGGTGTCTCCGGTACGGGTTCGTGGTGCTGGAGGTGAGCAGCGGTGGCGGTGCCGGAGTCGCTCACGTCCATCCCCGGCGTCCGGGTGGCGTCGCAGCTGCGCGAGCCCGACCCGGAGATCACCCATTCGGGTGAGACGCTCCCGCTGACCCCGGCCCTCGCCGGCCTGTTCCCGGCCGGCGGCTTGCGCCGCGGCAGCACCGTGTCGGTGGCGGGCTCGACGTCCCTGGTGCTGGCGTTGCTGGCCGAGGCGACGCGCGCCGGCTCGTGGGCCGCGGTGGCCGGCCTGCCGGACCTGGGCCTGGCAGCGGCCGCGGAACTCGGCGTCGACCTCGACCGGATCGCCCTGGTGCCCCGGCCCGGCGCCGAGGTGGTCGCGGTGCTGTCGGCGCTGGTGGACGGCTTCGACCTGGTGGTGGTCGGCCCGGTGGTCGCCCGCGGCGTGCAGCCCCAGGTGGCCCGCCGCCTGGCGGGCCGGGTCCGCAACCGGGGCGCGGTCCTGCTGACCATCGGCCCCTGGCCGGCCGTGGACCTGGAGCTGCGCGTCTCCGGACGCCGCTGGCGAGGAGCCACAGCGGACGGCCACGGCCACCTGCGCGCCCGCGACATCGTGGCGACCAGCCGAGGCCGCGGCGCGGCGGCCCGGCCCCAGACGGTGGCGCTGCAGCTGCCGGGTCCGGGAGGCGCGGCCACAGCGGGCGAGCCCCCGACCGGACGGCGGTTGGTCGAGGTCGCCGGATGAGCCGCGGCTGGCTGGGGTTGCGGTGTTGTGAGTGTGGTCAAGGGATCCGGGGTCGCTGGGCGGGTGGCGGTCGGCCGGAGTCGTGGTGTTGTGAGCGTGGTCGAGGGGTTCGGGGGCGCCGGACGAGGGGCGGCGGTCGGCCGGAGTCGTGGTGTTGTGAGCATGGCCAAGGGATCCAGGCGCGCCGGACGAAGGGCGGCGGTCGGCCAGAGCCGTGGTGTTGTGAGCGTGGCCAATCGGTTCGGGGGCGCCGGACGAGGGGCGGTGATCGGCCAGAGCCGTGGTGTTGTGGGTGCGGTCAAGGGATCCGGGGTCGCCGGACGGGTGGCGGTCGGCCGGAGCCGTGGAGTTGTGAGCGTGGCCAAGGGATCCAGGCGCGCCGGACGAGGGGTGAGCTGGCTCGGCCGGGTATGACTCCCGGTCCTTCGGGGGCAGCGGGGCGATCATGCACCGGCGCCGGTCCACGGGTGTCTCGAGGCCGCCGGGTGACCGGCGCGGCGGTGGCACCACAGCCATCCCGGCCCGCGGTGCATCGAGGCCGGCTGCGTGAGTGACGCGCCGCGGCTTCTGGTGCTGTGGTGTCCGGACTGGCCGGTCGTCGCCGCCGGGGCCGCTGCCGGGACGCCGCCGTTGACTCCCGCCGCCGTGTTCTCGGCCAACCGGGTCGTGGCCTGCTCCGCGGTCGCGCGCCACCACGGTGTCGGGCGGGGGATGCGGCGCCGCGACGCGCAGTCACGCTGCCCGGACCTCGTGGTGCACCAGCACGATCCGGAACGGGACGCGCGGCTGTTCGAACCGGTCGCCGCCGCCGTCGAACGGCAGGCCGTCGGCGTCGAGGTCGTGCGGCCCGGGATCGTCGCGGTGCCCGTCACCGGCGCGGCCGGCTACTTCGGCGGCGAGGAAGCCCTGGCCGAACTGCTGCTCGACGAGGTGTCGGCGGGGGCGGGCGTGGAGTGCCAGGTCGGGATCGCCGACGGCCTGTTCGCCGCGACACTGGCCGCCCGCCGCTCCGCGCTGGTGCCCGTCGGCGGGTCGGCCGGGTTCCTGGCGCCGCTGTCGATCGCCGAGCTGAACCAGCCCGGGGACGACCGCGGCGAGCTGGTCGGCCTGCTCAAGCGGCTCGGGCTGCGGACGCTCGGGGCGTTCGCCGCACTGGCGGAACGGGACGTCGCGGGCCGCTTCCCGCGCGACGCGATCACCGCGCACCGGCTGGCGCGCGGGCTGTCCGAGCGCCCGCCGCTGCGGCGGGCGTTGCCGCCGGAGCTGTCGATCACCGAGGAGTTCGAGCACCCGCTGGAACGCGTCGACGAAGCCGCGTTCGTCGCGAAGACGCTGGGGGAGCGGTTCTTCGCCGGGCTGGCGCGGCACGGGCTGGCGTGCACGCGGCTGGCGATCGTGGCCGTGACCGAGGCGGGCGAGGAACGGGTGCGGGTCTGGCGCTGCGCCGAGCCGCTGACCGCGCGGGCGACGGCCGATCGTGTGCGGTGGCAGTGCGAAGGCTGGCTGACCGCCCGCGACGGCCGCCCGACCGCCGGGATCGTCCGGCTGCGCCTCGACCCGGAGGAGGTCGTCGGCGGGCAGGCGCTGCAGCTGCAGCTCGGCTCGATGGGCCGCGACGCCGACGCGGCCGAACGAGCGGCCCGCGCGCTGGTCCGGATCCAGGGCCTGCTCGGCCCGGACGCCGTCGTCACCCCGCTCCTGGACGGCGGCCGCGGCCCCGCCGAGCGGGTGCGGCTCATCCCGTGGGGCGACCCGCGAACCCCGGTTTCGCCGGACGCGCCCTGGCCGGGCCGGCTGCCCGCACCGTCCCCGGCCGTCCTCGCCGCCCACCCGGCCCGGGTACTGGACGACCGCGGCGACGTCGTCGGCTGCACCGAGCGCGGCGAGCTCACCGGCCCACCGGCGACCGTCACCGTCGAGGGCCGGTCACCGCGGCCGGTGCTCGCCTGGGCCGGCCCGTGGCCGCACCACCCGGCCCCGCCGACCCGCGGCCGGCGCCTGGCCCGGCTGCAGGTCGTGCTCGAAGACGAGAGCGACGAGATCGCCCTGCTGCTGGCCGTCACCGTCGGCGATACTCCACAGTGGACGATCGAGGGCAGTTACGACTGACTGAGACCGGCGGGCTTGCGCACGGCTGGCTCAGCCGAACACCGCCTGGGCCACCGCGGTGCCGGCGTAGGCCGCGCCGAGTCCGGCGAGCATGCTCACGACGACGTTCGCGGCGGCGAAGAACTTCGCCCCTGTTTCGGCCAGCCGGAGCGTTTCGTAGGAGAACGTCGAATACGTGCTGAGCGTGGCGCACAACCCCGGGCCGATCAGGTGCTGCAGCGGCTGGGGCACCGTCGTCGCGGTGGCGGCGCCGGTCAGGAAGCCGAGCACGGTGCAGGCCACGAGGTTCACCGTGAAGGTGCCCCACGGGAAGCCGGTGTCGTGGCGGGCCTGGACCGCGCGGTCGGTCAGGTAGCGCAGCGGGGCGCCGACCAGGGCGCCGGCGATGACCATGAGCCAGTTCACGAGCGGCTCCCGAGGCGCAGGGTGCGGCGGGTGAGCGTGGCCGTCGCCCAGACCGCGGCGAGGGCGGCGGCGACCGTGGCCACGAGGTAGAGCAGGGCGGTCAGGGCGTGGCCGCCGTCGAGCAGGTGCTGGGCGTCGATCGCGTAGGTGGAGAACGTCGTGTAGCCGCCGAGGATGCCGGTGCCGAGGAAGGGCCGCACCAGCGGGTGGGTGGCGGGCATCGCGGTGATGACCGCCATCAGCACGCCCATGGCCGCGCAGCCGGTGACGTTGATCCAGAACGTCGTCCACGGGAACCCGCCGGCGGCGGTGGGCCACACCAGGGTGGCGCCGTAGCGGGCGCAGGCCCCGAGCACTCCGCCGGCCGCGACCACGACGACGGTCTGACGGTGACGGCGTCGCGGATCACGCGGCGGCGGGGGATCGTCGGCGATGTCCGGGTCGATCGGCTCGGAGTGGTCCAGGGGCACGGCGGGCAGGCTCCTACCTGATCGGGGCACGAGGGCGGCCTCGTGCGGCGTGGTTCAGGTAGGGACCGTTGGCGGCCGGATCGCCGCGGTTCGGGTACGGCGGGCCCCACCGCCGCGCGGCCCGGTGAGGGCGGCCGCGAACTCAGGGTAACAGCGCCCCGCTGCCCTCCGTCACGGGGCTCACCGGGCCGTCTACCTGCAGTTATCGATGTCACGCCGAGTTGACAGCGCGGCCTGCCCGGCCCAGGATCAAGGTGCTAGTCGTACGTGTGTTCGAACAGTAGTCGCTGACTTCCCCGCAGCGAACTCGTGGCGGTGGGAGCTGGCTTTGGCGTTCAACAACCCGAACGTGCCGTGGTCCGAGGTCGAGCGGGTCGCGTCCGGGCGCGCCCCTTTCCCGGGGGACGGCAGTGACTCGCCCGCGTGGTCGCGCAAGCGTGACGGCTACGCCGGGGCGCCGGACGACCTGCGCGACCGCCGGGGTCGCGACGACGGCGGCGAGCGGCTGCGGGCGCCGTACGCGGAGCTGCACGTCCACTCCAACTTCAGCTTCCTCGACGGCGCCTCCCACCCCGAGACCCTCGTCGAGGAGGCCGCCCGCCTCGAACTGGACGCGCTGGTGCTGACCGACCACGACGGGATGTACGGCGCGGTCCGGTTCAACGACGCCGCCCGCGAACTCGGCGTCCGGGTCGGCTTCGGGGCCGAGCTGTCGCTCGAACTCCCGGCGCCGCAAGGGGGTGAGCCGGATCCGGCGGGGTCGCACCTGCTCGTGATCGCCCGGCGGCAGGAGGGTTACCACCGGCTCTGCCGGGTGATCTCCCGTGCCCAGCTCGCCGGCGGCGCGAAGGGCCGCCCGGTCTACGACGTCGAGGAGCTGGTCGACGAGCTGGCCGGGCACGTCGTGGTGCTGAGCGGCTGCCGCAAAGGCGCCGTCCGCCGCGCGCTCGCCCGGCGCGGTCCCGCGGCCGCGCGCGCCGAGCTGACCCGGCTCGCCGGCTGGTTCGGGCGGAACCACGTCGCCGTCGAGCTGATCGACCACCGGCTCCCGCACGACTCGGCCGCCAACGACGTCCTCGCCGCGCTGGCCGGAGACCTGCGGCTGCCGACGATCGTGTCGAACAACGCGCACTACGCCCGCCCGGACGACGCCGTCGTGGCCGAGACGGTCGCCGCGGTGCGGGCGCGGCGGTCGGCCGAGGAGCTGGACGGCTGGCGGCCGCCGTCGGGGCAGGCGTTCCTGCGGTCCGGGGCCGAGCAGCGGCGGCGGTTCGAGCACCGCTACCCCGGCGCGGTCGGGCGGGCCGCCGTCCTCGGCGTCGAGGTCGCCTTCGACCTGCAGGTGGTCGCGCCGGACCTGCCGCCGTTCGACGTCCCGGCGGGCAGTACCGAGATGTCCTTCCTGCGCGAGCTGACCTGGGCCGGCGCGATCACCCGCTATGGGCGCCGAGACGAGAATCCGAAGGCCTACGCCCAGCTCGACCACGAGCTCGACATCATCGAGAAGCTCGATTTTCCGGGGTATTTCCTGGTGGTGTGGGACATCGTCCGGTTCTGCAAGGACGCGAACATCCTCTGCCAGGGCCGCGGCTCCGCGGCGAACAGCGCGGTCTGTTACGCGCTGGGCATCTGCCACGCCGACCCGGTCAAGTGGAACCTGCTGTTCGAGCGGTTCCTGGCGCCGGAGCGGGACGGGCCGCCGGACATCGACATCGACATCGAGTCCGACCGGCGTGAGGAAGCCATCCAGTACGTCTACGGCAAACACGGGCGGCTGCACGCCGCGCAGGTCGCGAACGTCGTCACCTACCGGGCGCCGTCGGCGATCCGCGACGCCGCCAAAGCCCTGGGGCACAGCCAAGGGCAGCAGGACGCCTACGGCAAGCTCGTCGACCGCTGGGGCGGCGTCACCGCCACGAAACAGCAGGCCACCGGCGACATCCCCGACGACGTCCTCGACCTGGCGGCGCGGCTCGAGGACTTCCCGCGCCACCTCGGCATCCACTCCGGCGGGATGGTGATCTCGAAGCAGCCGGTGTCCGAAGTGGTCCCGGTCGAGTGGGCGACGATGGCCGACCGCAGCATCCTGCAGTGGGACAAGGACGACTGCGCCAGTGTCGGCCTGGTGAAGTTCGACCTGCTCGGTCTCGGCATGCTCTCGGCGCTGCACTACATGATCGACCTCGCCGCGGTGCACCATGGGTCCACTGTGGACATCGGGAAGCTGGATCTGGCCGACCCGGGCGTCTACGACATGCTCTGCGAAGCCGACGCGGTCGGGGTGTTCCAGGTGGAGTCCCGCGCGCAGCTGGCGACGCTGCCGCGCCTGCGGCCGCGCAAGTTCTACGACCTGGTCGTCGAGGTCGCGCTGATCCGGCCCGGCCCGATCCAGGGCGGTTCGGTGCACCCCTACATCCGCCGCCGGCGCGGTGAGGAGCAGTGGCAGCACGCGCACCCGCTGCTGGCCGGCTCCCTCGACCGGACGCTGGGCGTGCCGTTGTTCCAGGAGCAGGTGATGCAGATGGCCGTCGACGTCGCGTCGTTCACCGGCGCCGAGGCCGATCAGCTGCGCCGGGCCATGGGCGCCAAGCGGTCCAGCGCGAAGATGCACGCGCTGATGGCGCGGTTCTTCGCCGGGTGCGAGGCCAACGGACTGGACCGCGAGCTCGCGACGCGGATCTTCGAGCAGATCCACGCGTTCTCCGGCTACGGCTTCCCCGAAGCGCACTCGATGTCGTTCGCATTGCTGGTCTACGCGTCGGCGTGGTTCAAGCTCTACTACCCGGCCGCGTTCTGCGCGGGACTGCTGCGCGCGCAGCCGATGGGCTTCTACAGCCCGCAGTCCCTGGTCGCCGACGCCCGCCGCCACGGCGTCCTGGTGCGCGAGCCGGACATCAACGCCAGTCTCGCCCACGCCACCCTCGAACCCGAACCGGACAGCACCGGCGACGTGGCGATCCGGCTCGGTCTCGCCGGCGTCCGCCACCTCGGCGACGATCCCGCCGAGGCGATCGTCGCCGAGCGCGTCGCGAACGGGCCGTACACGAGCATCGGCGACCTCACCCGCCGCGTCCAGCTGAAGAAGGCCGCCGTCGAAGCCCTGGCCACGGCCGGCGCGTTCAGCTGTTTCACCGCCGACCGCCGTGAGGCGCTGTGGGCCGCGGGGGCCGCCGCCGCGACCCGGCCCGGGCACCTGCCCGGCCTCGCGCCGGGCCTGGACGCGCCCGCGTTGCCCGGGATGACCCGGTTCGAGGTCACCGCGGCCGACCTGTGGGCCACCAGCGTCTCGCCGGACAGCCACCCCGTGCAGTACCTGCGTGAGTACCTCGAAAAGCGGGGCGCGCTGACGGTCGCCGAGCTGATGCGGGCGAAGGACGGGACGCGCGTGTGGGTCGGGGGAGCGGTGACCCACCGGCAGCGGCCGGCGACGGCGGGCGGGATCACGTTCTTCAACCTCGAAGACGAGACCGGCATGGCCAACGTCCTCGTCTCGCCCGGGCTCTGGAACCGGCAGCGCCTCGTCGCCCGCACGAGCGCGGCGCTGCTGGTCCGCGGGCAGGCGCAGGCGGCCGAAGGCGTCGTCACGCTCGTCGCGGACCGGCTGGAGCGGCTCGACCTCTCGATGGCGACCGGGCCGTCGCGTGACTTCCGGTGAGCCGGGCGACCGTCGGCGGGCCGGCGTCCGGGACGCGCGGGGAGTACGGCGAACTGCTCCCCGTGCGCCCGGCGACCGCGGCGCCGCCGGTGGTGTGCCTGCGCGGCCACTACCTCGCGCTTTTCGGGATGGTCAAAAGCCACAGCCCGCGCTACCGGCTGCACACCACGCTCTGCGAAACCTGCCGCAAGCAGGAGGCGCCCGACCCGGGCGAACGCCGGCTCGCCGAGTGGGCGCACCTCGACGTGCAGGTCCAGCACGCGCCGGGCGCCGCACCGCCGGACGGCCTGGTGCTCGTCGCGGTCCCCCCGGCCGCGGGGTCGGCGACGGGGAAGATCGAACTCCGCCTCGACGGGCGGGCCACCGGCACGGCGTCGCTCACGTCCTGTGCGTCCTGTCGCACGGCCACCCTGGACTACGTCCACGTCGACGCGGGGCACCGCCGCCTCGGTTACGGCCGCACGCTCGTCAGCGCGACGCTCTTCCGCGCGCCGGGGTACACGTGGACGGCGCCGGCGCCGGACGGCCCGGTCGCGCGGGCCTTCCGCGCCCGGATCGCGCTGCCGCGCACCGGCCCGCTCTGCGTCCACCGCGGGAAGTGAGTGTCCCACTCAATGTGAACCCTGCCTTGACAGCGGGCAACACCGAACTTAATCTCCTTCATCGTTACTCTCTTTTCGGAAACGCATTTATTCACATACGTGAACAAACACATATGTGAACAAATGCGTGAGCGAAGTCCTCTCCCCGCTTCGCTTCTTGCCGTGAAAGGACGCCACCATGCGTGTGCGCGCTATGCTCACCTTTCTCGCGATCCCGGCATTGCTGACCGGGACCGCGATTTCCGCCGAGGCAATCCCCAGTGCCGAAGTCAGCGGAATCGCGCTGGCCCCCATGGCCGACCCCGGAGTCGCCCCCGGTGGCAACTTCGACCTCTCGACCTGGCAGCTGCAGGAGCCGGTGGGCTCGCCGGGTTCCCCGACGACGATCTCGTCGTCCCGGCTGCAGGGCGCGAACGGATTCCAGGACTCGTACTTCTACACCGACACGCGTGACGGTGCGATGACATTCTGGGCGCCGGAAAAGGGCGTCACAACACCCAATTCCAATTACGCCCGATCCGAGCTGCGCGAGATGAACAAGAGCGGCTCCGCGGCGAACTGGTCGTTGAGCGGGTCGCACAAGCTGAGCGCCACCCTGCGCGTGGTGTCGGTGACCTCCAACGTGTGCGTCGGCCAGGTCCACCTCGGCACCGGCGGCTCGTCGACGAAACCGCTGCTCGAGCTGTACTACCACGCGAACGGCGACATCGTGCTGGGCACGGAGAACTCACCCGACGGGGGCCAGACGCCGCACACGGTCGGCCACGTGGCCATCGGCAAGACGTGGACCTACACGATCGGCATCTCCGGCGGCAACACCATCGACCTGACGGTGAACGGCACCACCACGCACTACGGCATCCCGTCGTCGTTCAAGGCGTACAAGCAGTACTTCAAGGCCGGTTCCTACAACCAGTCCTCTTCGGACAGCACGACGAAGGGCGCTAAGGTCGCGTTCTACGGGCTGACCGTGTCGCACAGCTGACAGGCTCTGTTCCCCGGGTGGGCGGATGCCGTCGGGCGTCCGTCCGCTCGGGGCAGGGTGGCGGGGTTTCGACGACGAACAGCGCGGCGAGCGGGTCGGTGGGTGGCCTCGTGTCGGGCGGTGCTCGGAGTCGAGGTTTGCCGTCTGGTGGGGCGGACGCCGTCGGGTGTCCGTCCACTCGGGACAGAGGTGGCGGAGATTTCGACGACGGGTTTCTGTTGAGTCGCCGCCGCTGAAGGTTTTTGTGTAGTGCGGCCGTCTCCTGCGGTGTTGTGTGGCCGGCGATGGGCGGGGTCGGTGGGTGGCCTCGGGTCGGGCGGTGCTCGGAGTCGAGGTTCGGCGCCTGGTGGGGGCGGGCACCGTCGAGGGTCCGTCCACTCAGGACAGTACGGCGGAGATCTCGACGATGGTTTCCGTCGAGTCGCCGCCACCGAAGGCTTTGCGCAGTTCGGCCATTTCCGGCAGTGTCGTGCGGCCGGTGACGAGCAGCGCGGCCAGCCGGGGCACTGGACGGCCCGTGTCGAGCAGGCGGCGCACCTGGTCGCCGTCCAGTTTGAGCACTCGCAACGCCGGCAGGTCGCAGACCTGCCCCAGGTCCGGTACCGCCGAGCCCGACAGATCCAGCCGGGTCAGGCGGGGCAGCGTGGTCAGCACCGTGAGGTCGAGCGGCACGTCGATCTCCGCCAGCTGGAGGTCCCACAGCACGGGGTGCCCGGCGAGGACGTCGAGGTCGACGCGCCCGCCGCTGATCCGCAGCGACTCCAGCGCCTTGAGGCCGCCGATCGTCGGGGTCACCGCGGCCGCGCGGTTGACCTTGAGCAGCCGCAGCGACGTCAACGGTTCGAACACCGCCAGGTCGACGTCGGCCGGGTCGTTGAGGTACACCTCCTGGATCAGCCCGGGGTCGCGCAGCCCGGCCACCACCGCGGGCAGGTTCAGCTCGGACGCCCGCGAGATGACCTCGCTGTAGGAGCGTTCCCCGCCGTCGCGGAGGCTGGTTTCGGCGAACAGGTACTGCTCGCCCGGATCCTCGTACTTCCCGGCCCGCAGGGTCTCGACGACCTCGGTGAGCATGGCGGTGAGCGACACCGACACGTACCGCAGCGGGCCGTAGATGTCCCGGCCGTACTCGAGGACCTGGCCGGCGTGGCCCCGCTCGGCCGGGTCGAGGTCCACCGCGAGGTAGTTCATCGCCCGGTCGCCGCCGAACGTGACCCACGAGTCGTTGCGGGACAGGCGTTTCACCCGGCCGAACGGCACCGTCTCGAACACGACGCCGTCGTCCTCCACGTCGTCTTCCCAGCCGTACGACCCGGGATCGCCTTCGGTGTAGTAGTCCACGAGCCGGTCGAGGGGGTCGTAGGAGTACGGGCTCAGCAACCCGGTCTCCTGCAGGTCGCCGTCCGCCAGCAGGTACAGCGCGCGCAGGTCTTCGGGCAGCCGGACGCCGATCCGGGCCTCGGCGGCGGCCAGGTCCGCCTCGGTGCGCCCGGGTGACCACGGCGGGGGACCGCCCTTGATCCCGGCGTACAGCTCGGCGAACTCCCCGGCCAGCCGGGTGACCTCGGCGAGCACGGCCGGATCGGTCGGTGCCCCGGTCGGCGTCGCGGGGCGGGGCAGGCCGGGCAAGGGATGCCCGGGGTAGCGGAACGCCTCGTCGAACACCAGCCGCCCGGGGGAGACGGCCGCGATGTCCGGCCGGGCGGTGAAGGCGTACTCGCCGCCGGCGGCCAGCCTGACCTCCAGCACCGCCGGCGGCCGTTCGAACAGGCGCCGCGCGATCGACGTGTAGTCGACCCGCAGGTTCTCCCGCACGTCACTCCACGCGGTGCACGAAACCGAGCCACCCGTGTGGCGCAGCTGCAGCGTGGCGGCCGACCACAACTCGCCCGCGGCCGCCCGCAGCGCCTCGGCCATGTCCTTCGCGATGTCGCCGTACCCGGCGTCCCCCGTCGTCACGCGACGGAGCCTAGCGACGGGGTCCGACAAAAAGCCGTGCATCGGCTGTGACCGCCCGCGATGACCGGCCCTGGAGGAACTCCGGGGTTACGCTCGTGATCATGCGATTCGCCATCAAGACCTCGCCCCAGGACACCGTCTGGGCGGACATGCTCGCCGTGTGGCAGGCCGCCGATGAGATCGAGCTGTTCGAGTCCGGCTGGACCTTCGACCACTTCTATCCCATCTTCTCCGATTCGACCGGTCCGTGCCTCGAAGGGTGGGTCACGCTCACCGCGCTCGCCCAGGCGACGAAGCGGCTGCGGCTGGGCACGCTGGTCAGCGGGATCCACTACCGCCACCCGGCGCTGCTCGCGAACATGGCCGCGACGCTCGACATCGTCTCCGGCGGCCGGCTGGAGATCGGCATCGGCGCGGGCTGGAACGAGGAGGAGTCCGGCGCGTACGGCATGGAGCTCGGCACGGTCAAGGAGCGCAGCGACCGGTTCGAAGAGGGCTGCGAGGTGCTCGTCGGGCTGCTGACCCAGGAGACCACGACGTTCCAGGGCCGGTACTACCAGCTGCGCGAGGCGCGCAACGAGCCGAAGGGCGTGCAGAAGCCGCACCCGCCGATCTGCATCGGCGGCAGCGGGGAGAAGCGCACCCTGCGCACCGCCGCGAAGTACGCCCAGCACTGGAACTTCGTCGGCGGGACACCCGAGGAGTTCGCCCACAAGCGTGAGGTGCTGCACCGCCACTGCGCGGACGTCGGCCGCGACCCGGCTGAGATCACCCTCTCCTCACACGTCCGCCTCGGCCCGGACGCCGACTACGCCAAGGTCGCCGCCGAAGCCGAGGCTCTCGGCGAAGTGGGCCTCGACCTGGCGATCATCTACTTGCCGCCGCCGCACACCCCGGCCGTGCTGGAGCCGCTGGCGAAGGCGCTCGAGCCGCTGCGCTGACCTGATCCACTTCCCGAACAAGGAGCCGAAGCGGCTTCCGGCCACGAAATTGGCCGAACAGCGCGCGGACGGCGCCGGTACTCGGTAGCGTCGTGCCCGCGGGTCGGCGCGCTCCCTCCCCCTCGGCGCGCCGACCCGCGTTTACGCCGTTCGGGTGTGGCTGCCGACGGCGCCTCAACCGGTGGTGGCCCGCCGGCGTGTGCGAGACGCTCCTGATCGCGACGCCGGAAGGGCAGGACGTCATGCACGACAACGCGTTGCCGGAGGCCGAAGACCCGATCGGCTCGCCGGTGCTCGGCCCGGTGGTGCCGGACCCGGACGCCCGCAACCAGGCGCTCGGCGGCCGGCGGGTCCGCAACGACGGGCTCGGCACGCTCACCACCTGGCCCACCATCAGCCTGCGCGCCGGCTAGCGCCGCACGCTCGACGCCGCGGGCCGTCCGCCCGGGGCGTTCCTGAAGGTCACTTCGAGGGGAGAACGTCATGCACGAGAACACCGTCACGGAGACCGAGGACCCGATCGGCCCGCCGATGATCACCTCGGCAGCACCGGACCCGGACGCGCGCAACCGAGCGCTCACCGGCCACCGCGGCCGGAAGGACGGGCTCGGCACGCTCAGCACTTTCACCACCATCGGGGCACCTGTCGGCTAATACAGCACGCCCAGCGCCGCGGGCGTGAACGGTGTGGGCTCCCGGCCGGTGATGATCTTCGCCGCCCACTCGGGGTCCGCCAGCAACGGGCGGCCGAGCGCGATCATGTCGAACTCGTCGGCCTCCAAGCGGTCCAGGAGGTCCCCGAGGCCCGTCGGGGAAGCCGAGCCGCCGGTCAGGCTCGACGTGAACTCCGTGTCCAGGCCGATCGAGCCGACCGTGATGGCCGGTCTGCCGGTCAGCTTCCTGGCCCAGCCCGCGAGGTTGAGGTCGGAGCCGTCGAAGGCCGGTTGCCGGTAGCGGCGGGTCGACGCGTGGAAGGCGTCCGCTCCCGCGTCGGCCAGCGCGCCCAGGATCACGCCGAACTCCTCCGGGGTGTCGGCGATCCGGGCGGTGTAGTCGTTCATCTTCCACTGCGACAGCCGCACGACGATCGGGAAACCGGGGGAGACCGCGCGGCGGATCTCGCCGACGACCTCGGCGGCGAACCGGGTCCGGGCGCGCAGGTCGCCGCCGTAGGCGTCGGTGCGGTGGTTCGTGCCCGACCAGAGGAACTGGTCGATGAGGTAGCCGTGGGCGCCGTGCAGTTCGACGCCGTCGAAGCCGAGCCGTTCGGCGGTGACGGCGGCTTCGGCGAAGGCCCGGACGACGTCGTCGATGTCCTTCTGCGTCATCGTCCGGCCCGGCTCGCCGGGGCTGCCGTCCGCGGACACGGGCACGCCGGACGGGCCGATCGCGGGGGCGTCCGGATGCGGCACCGCGGCCCCCTTGCGGGTCATCCCGACGTGCTGGAGCTGCGGGAAGATCACGCCGCCGGCGCCGTGGACGGCTTCGACGACCCGGGACCAGCCGGCCGCCGCCGCGTCGCCGTACAGGCGGGACACCAGGTTGTGCTCGCCGGCCGACGGGTGCCCGATGTAGCTCGCTTCGGTGATGATCAGCCCGGTGCCGCCGGCCGCGCGCCGCGCGTAGTAGGCGGCGAGCTGCTCGGTCGGCACGCCGCCGGGCGACTGCCCGCGGGTCATCGGCGCCATGGCGACCCGGTTCGGGACGGTGAGGTCGCCGAGCACGAGCGGGCGGGACAGGGTGTGCGTCACTGGAATCGCTCTCCTTCGTGAGGTTCCCTGTTACGCTAGAACCTCACGTGGACGTGAGATTCAACGGCGAGTGCGGTAGATCACTCCGAGAGGAAGCGGCAGCGAGTGCGGATCGGGGAACTGGCGGCGAAGTCCGGGGTGAGCGTCCGGGCCTTGCGGTACTACGAGGAGCAGGGGCTGCTCGTGCCGGAACGCAGCTCCGGCGGCCACCGCCACTACTCGGACCGCGGGGCGGACCTCGTCTGGCTGATCCAGCAGTTCTACGCCGCGGGGCTGTCCAGCAAGTCGATCCTCGCGATCCTGCCGTGCGTCGAGACCGGGCAGCCGACGCCGGAGGCGCTCGCCCTGCTCGTCGCCGAGCGGGAACGCATCGACCGGCAGCTGACCGAGCTGACGAAGGCCCGGGACAAGCTCGACACCGTCATCGCGAACGCCGAGACGTCGTGCGACCACGCCTGCCGCCCGGAATGAGCACTCAGGCCGGGCAGCTGACGTCGTGCCGCGGCGTCTTCAGCGTCAGCAGGTAGTCGTCCACCGCCGACCGCGTGCAGGTGGTGCGCGGGTAGACGACGTGCCCCGGGCCTTCGTAGGTCAGCAGGGTGGTGTTCGCCGGCGCCTGGCGGTGGATGGTGCGCGCCCAGGCGTACGGCGTCGCCGGGTCGTAGCGGGAGTTCAGCAGCAGGACCCGGGGTGCCCGCGAGAGGTCCAGCCGGTGCGGCGGGTTCGCGGGCGGGCCGGCGACGCCGAGGCACGCGGTCGCCTCCGCGTGGCCCAGGGGGCTGCCGCGCATGATCGGCCCCCGGCGCAGCTCTTCGGCGCGCACCGCCGAGTACTGCGCGAAATCCCGGATCCGGAGGTCGAAGTCCTGGCAGACCACGGCCAGCCGGATCGACAGGTAGTTGTACTCGAACCGGGCGGTCAGCGGCGGCCGGCCGGCGGCCGCGTCGGCGATCAGCTGTGCCGCGTCGTCCCAGTTCGGGCCGTACATGTCCGAGAACACCAGGTCGCGCAACGATGTCCCGGCGCCCGCGAAGGCCCGCTCCCAGGTCGCCCGGACGTCCTGGCCGTGCAGGGCACAGGCTTCCGTCCGGTCGCACCACGCGGTGAACTGCCCGAACAGCTCGTCCGCGGCGGTGGCGCGGTCGCCCACGAAGTGCCGGAGGTCGACGCTGTGGTCGATGGAGCTGTCCAGTACCAGCGCGCGCACGTGCTCGCCGTACTTCTCGGCGTACTGCTGGCCGAGCAGCGTGCCGTAGGACATGCCCTGGAAGCTGATCTTCTCCTCGCCGAGCGCCCGGCGGAGCGCGTCCATGTCCTGGGCGTTGACGGCGGTGTCGGCGTGGTCGAAGACCGGCAGGTTGCCGGCCCGGCAGTCCGCGACCTCCTGCCGGCTGTACTGGCGCAGGGCGTCGAACTCCGCCCGGTTCGCGGGATCGTCGCCGGGCGGGGCGGTCGTGTCGTCGCACCGGATGAACGCGCTGCGGCCGGTGCCCCGGACGTCGAAGCCCACGGTGTCGAACCGCGCCCGGACCTCCGGGCTGAAGAAGCTCGTCGCCAGCGCGAACTCCGCGCCCGATGAGCCGGGACCGCCGGCGTCGGCCAGCAGCACGCCGATCCGGTGCGCCGGATCGGTGGCCCGGTGCCGGGCCACCGCCAGGTCGATCGACGGGCCGTGCGGCCGGTTCCAGTCCAGCGGCACCCGCAGCGTGCCGCACTCGCCGTCCGGCGGCTCCGGGCTGTCCGGGTCGTCGGGGCAGGCGCCCCAGGTGATCGGCGACGGGCTCGCGTCCGCCGCGGCGGCCCCGGACAGCAGGAGCGCACTCGCCATCAGGACTGCTGCGAACACCCGCACGGACCCTCCAGAGTTGCCGGTGGGTTTCCGACCGTAGGGGTGGCGAGGTCCGGACCACAAGGCTCAGCGGCCGGTCGTGCCGTCGGCGAGCTCGCGCAGGATGTCGGCGTGCCCGGCGTGGCGGGCGGTCTCTTCGACCAGATGGGTCAACGTCCAGCGTCGTGACGCGCGGCGCGGCCCGGGCTCGCCGAGGTCGTCCCAGCCGGCGATCACCGCGTTCGCCCGCGCGGTGGTCGTGCGATAGGCGGCGATGATTTCCTCGGCGGTCTCGGCCGGAGTCGGCCGGAAGGTCGCCTGCCAGTCGGTGACGGTGGCCCCGAGCAGCCAGTGGGCTTCGACGTGCGTGAGGTGCTTGACCAGCCCGAGCAGGTTCGTGCCCGACGCGACGCCGGGGGAGCGGACCCGCGGCTCGGGCACACCCTCGGCCTTGGCGGCCACGGCGGCGCGCAGGTAGTCGAGGAAACCGCCGAGCACCTGGACTTCCGCGGGCCCGGTGGCCGGCGGGCCGGCGTCCCGCGTCATCGTGTCCGCCGGACGAGCAGCACGTGGTCGGTGACGGTCGCGGTCTGGCCGCCGGGCCCGGTCGCGACGCGCTCGGGACTGTCCGCGCGCTCGACCGACCACTGTGCCGGATCGAGGTCGAGAGTGATCGGGACGCCTGCTTCGCGGCTCCACGACCACGGCGCGGCGGACCCGTGGTCGACGACCAGCAGCCGGCCGCCGGGCCGCAGCGCATCGGCCGCCCGGCGGAACACCCGCTCGCGCGCCAACGGGAACGGCGTGTGCAGGTACTGCGCGGAAACGAGGTCGAAGGTGCCCTCGGGGAACGCCTCGGCGAGGTCGGCGCACACCGCCGTCACGGGCAGGCCGCCGGCCCGGTCCCGCAGCGATTCGACCGCGACGCCGGACAGGTCGACCGCGGTGACCCGCCACCCTCGGCGGGCGAGCCAGAGGGCGTCGCCACCGGCGCCGCAGCCCAGGTCCAGCGCGTCCCCGGTGGGCAGCGGGCCGGCGACCTCGGCGAGCAGCGGGTTCACGCGCTCCGCCTGCGGGGTCCGGTAGTGGTCGTCCCAGAAACGTACGTTCATGGCACCACCGTCACCCGGCGGTGCCGCCGGGAGCACGGAAACTTGCCATTCCGGCAAGATGGCGGTCGTGGCCGACATCGACGACGAGGTGCTGGACGCGGTCGGGCCGCGCCTGCGCGTGTTGCGCCGGCAACGCGGGTTCACCCTCGCCGACCTGGCGGCGGTGACCGGGATCTCGGAGAGCACGTTGTCCCGGCTGGAAAGCGGTGGCCGCCGGCCCACCCTGGAGCTGCTCCTGCCGCTGGCGCGCACCTACGGCGTCCCGCTGGACGACCTGGTCGGCGCGCCCCGCACCGGCGACCCGCGGATCCACCTGCGCCCGATCCGCCGCCACGGCATGACGTTCGTGCCGCTGACCCGCCGGGCCGGGGGCCTGCAGGCGTTCAAGATGCTCATCCCGGCTCGCGGCGAACCCGCCGAGCCGACGCCGCAGACGCACGGCGGTTACGAGTGGGTCTACGTCCTCGACGGCCGGCTGCGGCTGGTGCTCGGCGACCGGGACCTGGTCCTGCCCGCCGGTGAGGCCGCCGAGTTCGACACGGCGCTGCCGCACTGGCTCGGCTCGGCCGACGGCCGGGCCGTCGAGACGCTCGTCCTCTTCGGGCCGCAGGGTGAACGCGCCCACGTCCGGGCCCGTTCGTCAGCCGCGGCCCGGGATGGGCTCGGCCAGCTCGGCCCGTGAGGGTGCCGCCGGGAACGGGTCGGCGAAGTACTGCGTCTCGTGCGTCACGAAACCGTCGGCGAACTCCATGACGCTCACCGAATGGGTGGGCGCGCCGTCGTAGGTGATCACGCACTCGCTCACCCAGAAGTCGCCGCCGCCCGAGATCCGGGTGATGGCGAAGTGCCGCTCGGCCGGGTGACCGCCGCGTTGCGCCCGGATCTTCGCGCGGCCGCGGAAGCGTTCACCGGACTGGGGGTAGTCCAGGACGGCGTCCTCGGCGTAGATCGCGTGCTCGGTGTCGACGTCCCCGCGCTCGGACGACGTCCAATGCTCCTCGATCCGGGCGCGGGTCCCGGCGTCACGAGTCATGCGACGCAGGTTACCCGGGGGAATCAATCCGGGCCGCCGGACGCTGGAGGGAGCGTGAAGAAGATTGGTTTTCTCTCGTTCGGCCACTGGTCGGCGAGCGCGCACTCCGAGACCCGGTCGGCCGCCGACTTCCTGCACCAGTCGATCGACCTGGCGGTCGCCGCCGAGGAGCTCGGTGTCGACGGCGCGTACTTCCGCGTGCACCACTTCGCGCGGCAGGCGGGCAGCCCGTTCCCGCTGCTCTCGGCGATCGGCGCGCGGACGTCGAAGATCGAGATCGGCACCGGCGTGATCGACATGCGCTACGAGAACCCGCTGTACATGGCCGAGGAGGCGGGCGCCGCCGACCTCATCTCGCGCGGCCGGCTCCAGCTCGGCGTGAGCCGGGGATCCCCCGAGCAGGTGATCGAAGGCTGGCGCTACTTCGGGTACGCCCCGGCCGAGGGCGAGACCGACGCCGACATGGCCCGCGAGCGCGTCGAAGTCTTCCT
Organism: Amycolatopsis sp. NBC_00355; assembly: GCF_036104975.1. Lineage (GTDB taxonomy): Bacteria > Actinomycetota > Actinomycetes > Mycobacteriales > Pseudonocardiaceae > Amycolatopsis. Next base: position 252,918 of record NZ_CP107982.1, read on the forward strand.
CAAGCTGCTCGAAGGCGACGGGTTCGCCCAGCCGAACCCGCGGCCGATGTTCGCCAACCCGCCGGGCCTGCTGCGGCTCGAGCCGCACTCCGAAGGCCTGCGCGAGCGCATCTGGTGGGGCTCGAGCTCGAACGCGACCGGCATCTGGGCCGCGAAACTGGGCATGAACCTGCAGAGCTCCACGCTCAAGGACGACGAGACGGGCGAGCCGCTGCACGTCCAGCAGCGCAAGCAGATCGAGGCCTACCGCGAAGCGTGGAAGGAAGCCGGCCACGACTGGGAGCCGCGGGTGTCGGTCAGCCGGAGCATCTTCGCGCTGACCAACGACCTGGACCGCGCCTACTTCGGCCGCGACCGGAATTCGCGCGACCAGGTCGGCATGATCGACGAGAACACCCGGGCGATCTTCGGCCGCTCGTACGCCGCCGAGCCGGACGAACTGGTGCGGGAGCTGAAGGAAGACGAGGCCATCCAGGCCGCGGACACACTGCTGTTGACGGTCCCGAACCAGCTCGGCGTCGAGTACAACGCGCACGTGCTGGAGAGCATCCTGACCCACGTGGCCCCGGCGCTCGGCTGGCGCTGATCCCCGGCCCGTCGTGAGTGTTCAGGGCGGTTCTAACCGCCCTGAACACTCACGACCGTCAGGTGCGCAGGAGTGCGGTCAGCTCGCCGAGGTCGGCCAGCTCCGCCAGGCCGTACGTCAGCTCGGTGATGCGCGTGCTGACGTCTGCCGGGAGGACCCGGGCCGCGTTCAGGCGGAACTTCGTCGCCAGCTCCTCGGCCGACAGGGGGTTCTGGGGGCCGCCGCGGTTGGCGTCGACCCGTTCCTCCAGTTCGCGGCCGTCGCGTAGCCGCGCGCGCAGGACTGCCGGGAACTGGTGGGGGAAGATCTCGTCGCACCGGGCGTCCGGGACGCACGTCACCTTCGCCGCCAGGGCCAGGCGCGCCGGGTCCGCCGCGGCCTCGTCGGTGAAGTCGTCGTGGAAGACGCCCAGCCCGCCGCCGCCCAGGAGGCCCGCCGCGACCGTGTACGGGCCCGAGAACGCCGCGTGGTACCCCGACTTCGGGCGGATCTTGTCCTCGCGCGGCTCGGCGATCGTGCGCAGCACCGACGTCGGCGCGCCCAGTTCCAGAGCGACGATCTCCGCCGGGTCGACACCCAGCGAACGCAACCGCCGGGCCGCGTCGATGCCCGCGTGCGTGAAGTGGTTGCAGGGGTACGGCTTGAAGAAGATCCCCGGCAGTTCCCAGTGCTCGCCGAGGCCGTCGACGATCGCGTCCACATCGGACTGATCGCCGCAGAACGCCTGCAGCAGGCCGAACCGGCCTTCCAGGACCGTCGGCGGGCCGGTGATGCCGTGGCGCGCCAAGCCCGCCGCGGTGACCGCCGCGTGGGCCGCCCAGCCGCAGTGGATCCGCTTCACCGTGCCGCCGGTGCGGTTCGCCTCCAGCAGGCCCGAGCCCATGCTGGCCGCGATGCCGAGCGCGTCGGCGATCCCCTCGGCGTCCACATCGGACAGCATCGCCGCGGCCGCCGCCGCGCCGAGGGCGCCGCAGATCGCCGTCGCGTGCAGGCCGCGTTCGAAGAACACGGAGTTGCCCAGTTCCTCGTCGTAACCGGCCATGCCGAGCCGGACGGTGATCTCGACGCCGACGCCGATCGCGTCCAGCAGCTGGGCCCCGGTCGCGCCCCGGGACTCCGCAACGGCGAGCGCGGCGGGCACCACCGACGCCGACGGGTGCAGCACCGAAGGCAGGTGCGTGTCGTCGAAGTCGAGCGAGTGCGCGAGGGTGCCGTTCAGCAGGGCCGCGCTCGGCTCGGGCAGCCGGTCGCCGGTACCGATCGCCGTGGCCCGGCCGGTGCCGCCCCACTCCCGCACCAGCGCGCCGACGGCGGCCGCGGGACGCTCCGACGTGGCGGCCAGGCTGTTGCCGAGGACGTCGAGGACACGCCGGGCGGCGTCGTCCCGCAGTTCCGGCGGCAGTCCCTTCGCCCGCACCGACGTGGCGAACGCGGCCAGCTGCTGCACGATCGTGGCGGTCATGCGGACACCGCCGCGAGGGGCCGCACGGGGGAGCCGGTGCCGCCGACGATCCGCAGCGGTGCCAGCACGAACACGAACTCGTGCACCCCTTCGGCCGCGACGGCCTCCAGGTTCAGGTGCTCCATGATGAAGATGCCCGACTCGACGAGCAGGATCCGGTGCACCGGCAGCACGGCGTGCCCGGCCCCGGCGGGGATCTGCTCGTAGGCGGTCGTGTCCGCGCCGGTCGCGACGACACCGCGTGCCGCCAGCCACTCCGCCGCCGATGTCGTGGCGCCGGGGACGCCGGTCTCCTTGCCCATGTACGTCGCCGGGTTGTCGAAGTTCCGCGCCCAGCCGGTGCGGATCAGCGCGACGTCGCCTTCGCCGGGCTCGGCACCGGCGAGCTTCACGGCCGCGTCCAGGTCGTCAGCGGTGACGCCGTACCCCGGCTCCAGCGTGGGGACGTCGTGCACCGCGGCGACGTCCAGGAGTACCGCGCGCCGCAGCAGGCCGGGCAGGTGCTCCGCGCCGTGCGTGCGGAACACGCCGCCCTGCTGGGCTTCGGCGGCGTCGACGTCGCCGTGGAGCTTGCCGTCGTGGCTGACGTGCGAGAGCGCGTCGATGTGGGTGCCGACGTGCCCGCCGGTCACGATGATCTCGTTGGCGGCCGAGCCGCCGTCCGGGCGGCGCATGTCGCCGTGGCGGCGGATCAGCGTCATCCGGAACCCGGGGTGGTTCGGCGAGCAGGGCATGCCGGTGAAGAACGGCTGCCCGAGCTCGATCAGCCGGACCCCGCCGGCGATCGCGGCCAGCAGCGGATCCTGGGTGCGTGTCATGAGTGCGGGCCTTCCTTTCCTGCGGACTCCGCGTGCGCGAGCACCCACCGGGCGCGCGCGACGATCGCGGCGTCGACGAACTGTCCGTTGTGGTCGATCCAGGCGGCCGACTCGTCCGTCGAGAGCCGGTCGAGCAGCTCGCTCGCCCACGCCGTCTCGGCCGGATCGGGCGCGAAAGCCTCGTGCACCACGGGAATCTGGGCCGGGTGGATCACCGACCGGCCGAAGAACCCGGCGCGGCGGCCGGCTTCGGTGCTGGTGCGCAGGCCGTCGAGGTCGCGCACGGCGGTCCAGACGCTCTGCACCGGGCTCGGCAGCCCGGCCGCCCGAGCGGCGACGACCACCCGGGACCGCGGCCAGGTCAGCGCGTCGCCACCGGCGACCCGCAGGTCCGCGGCGAGGTCGGCCTCACCGAGGGAGATCCCGGCGACGAGCGGGTGCGCCGTCGCGATCACCAGCGCGTTCTCGACGCCCAGCGCCGATTCCAACACCGGGTACACCGGCACGCCGAGCGCGTCGGCGACGCGGCGCAGCTCGCCCGGGTCCTCGCACTTGGGCACCCGCACCCCGGCCGGGGCCAGCGGTGCCAGCGCGGCGATGTCGGCTTCGCCGGCCGGGGTGCCCGGCGCGTTGATCCGGACGAACGCGGTCGCGCCGTTGCCCAACGCGTCCAGCACCCCCCGCCGGGCGTCGTCTTTCGCGGCCGCGGCGACGGCGTCCTCGAGGTCGATGATGACGGCGTCCGCCGGGCCGGCCAGTGCTTTCGCGATCCGGTCCGGCCGGTCGCCCGGGACGTAGAGCCAGCTGCGGATCACTTGATGACGCCTTTTTCGCGCAGCGCGGCCAGTTCCGGCTCGCCGACGCCGTAGCGGCCGAGGACCTCGGCGGTGTGCGCGCCGAGCGGCGCCCCGGCCGAGGTGAGGTGCCCGGGCGTCTCCGACAGCCGGAACAGCACGTTCTGCATCTTCACCGGCCCCAGCTCGTCGTCTTCGACCGTCGCGATGCTGTTCAGCGCGGCGAACTGCGGGTCGGCCATCACGTCGGCGGCGGTGTAGATCGGCGCGACGGCGGCCTGGGCCTCCTCGAACGCCTTGACGACGTCGTCGCGGTCGCGGTCGGCGATCCACGAGCCGACGGCGTCGTCGAGCAGGTCGGCGTGCTGCGCGCGCTCCGAGCCGCTGGCGAACCACGGCTCGTCGATCAGCTCCGGGCGCCCGACCAGCCGCATGACGCGTTCGGCGATCGACTGGGCGCTGGTGGAGATGGCGACCCAGCTGCCGTCGCGGGTGCGGTAGGTGTTGCGCGGCGCGTTGTTCGTGGACCGGTTGCCGGTGCGCGGCTGCAGCGTGCCGAGCTGGTCATACGCGATGATCTGCGGCCCGAGCAGGGTGAGAATCGGCTCGATGATCGCGAGGTCGACGACCTGCCCGCGCCCGGTCTGGTCCCGGGCCCGCAGCGCCGTCATCACGGCGTAGGCGGTGGTCAGCGCGGCGATCCCGTCGGCGAGGCCGAACGGCGGCAGCGTCGGCGGGCCGTCCGGTTCGCCGGTGATCGCGGCGAACCCGCTCATCGCCTCGGCGAGCGTGCCGAAGCCGGGTCGCTTGGCGTACGGGCCGATCTGGCCGAACCCGGTCACGCGCGTGAGCACCAGGCCGGGGTTGATCTCGCGCAGGACGTCGTAGCCCAGCCCCCAGCGCTCCAGCGTGCCCGGGCGGAAGTTCTCCACGACGACGTCGGCGTCGGCCACGAGCTTCTTGAAGATCTCCTGGCCCTCGGGGGAGCCGAGGTAGAGCGTGATCGCCTTCTTGCCGCGGCCGAGCATCTTCCACCAGAGGCCGACGCCGTCACGCTGCGCGCCGTGGCTGCGGACCGGGTCGCCCTTCGGGTGCTCGATCTTGATCACCTCGGCGCCGAAGTCGCCCAGCAGCGTCGCGGCCAGCGGGCCGGCGAACAGGGTGGCGGTGTCGAGCACCCGGATCCCGGACAAAGCGCCCGTCATGGGGCGTACCTGCCTTTCTCGTCCGGCGGCCCGAGTGCGGATGCCCGTTTCGCCGGGGGGAACAACTGTGAACGTCGTGTTTCGTGGTGACGTCTCTCCGTGTTCCCCAAGTTCGCACTGATCACGCACGTCCGTCAAGTTATGCGCAGATGTTGACCTGACGTCGGGCCGGGTGTCACGATGACCGACAACAAATCTGGCGTTTCGCTTAGCGGAACGACAGCCCTTCCAGTGGGAAGAGGTGACATGTCCGCACGAAAACTCGTCGCGGCGCTCGGCGCGTGCGCCCTGCTCGCGACCGGGTGCGGGGGCTCGGCGCCGATGGGGGCCGGCGGCGCGGCCGCGGGGCGGGACGAGGGCCCGGTGAAGATCGGCGCGCTGCACCCGGTCAGCGGTTCGAACGCGGTCGACGGCCTGCAGATGCGCCGCGGCGCGCAGCTCGCGGTCGACGCGATCAACGCGGCCGGCGGCATCAAGTCCCTGGGCGGCCGCAAGGTCGAGCTGGTCACCGGCGACACCCAGGGCAAGGCCGACATCGGCCAGAGCGAGGCCCAGCGGCTGATCTCGGCCGGCGCGGTCAGCCTGGTCGGCACCTACCAGAGCGCGGTGAGCACCAACGTCGCCGTCGTGGCCGAACGCAACCGGGTGCCGTTCGTGATGGACGTGACCGCCTCCGACGCGATCTTCGCCCACGGCTACCGGTACTCGTTCCGCGTGCAGCCGGGCAGCAAGGCGATCGCGACCGCCGCCGCCCAGTACCTGAAAGCGGTGTCGGACCAGGCGGGCAAGCCCGTCCGGAAGGTCGCGTTCCTGCACGAGCAGAGCGACTTCGGCAGCGGCGCGGCCGACGCCTTCAACGCGGCCGCGAAGCAGCTCGGCATCGCGATCGGCCCGAACATCAGTTACGACGCCACCACCGTCAGCGACCTCACCGCGCAGGTCACGCAGGTCAAGGCGTCCGGCGCGGACGTGCTGGCCGTCGCCGGCTACTACCGCGACAGCCTCCTGGCGGCCAAGGCGATCGCCTCGGTGAAACCGGACCTCAACGCGGTCTGGGGCGTCTCGAACGGCGCGTACGACCAGCCGAAGTTCGTCGCCGACGCGGCCGCTCTCGGCAACCTCTACTTCAGCGCCAACTACCACTACGACGCGACAAATCCCGAGACCGTCGCATTGCGCGAGAAGTACCAGAAGCAGTACGGCGACCCGATGCGCACCGGCGCGGTCCTGTCCTACGACGCGGTCCAGGTGATCGCGCACGGTGTCGAGCAGGCCGCGAGCACCGACCCGGAGAAGGTCCGGGACGCGATCGCCGCCGCTCAAGTCGCGCCGCTGACCGTCGGGCGCGGGCCGATCCAGTTCGCCCCCAACGGCGACAACCGCAACGCCTTCCCGGTGCTGATGCAGGTCCGGGACGGGCGCGTCCAGCAGGTCTATCCCCCCGAAAAAGCCGAATCCCGGCCCGACTACAGGGTGGCGTGGCGCCCATGACCGAACTCGACACCGGGGCGCCCGTCGTCCCCGAAACCGCACCTCCCGACCGGAAAGCCAAGGTGGACCAGGGTTTCCTTCGCCGCGCAGGCATCGTCGCCGCGATCCTCGTGGTCGCGGTCGTCGTGGCGCTGCTGCAGTCCGGCAGCGGCCTGGTGGTCTGGCAGTCGGTGGTCACCGGCATCCTGACCGGCGGGCTCTACGGCCTGATCGCGATGGGGCTGACGCTGATCTTCGGCGTGCTCGACATCGTGAACTTCGCCCACGGCGCGTTCCTCGCGGTGGCCATGTTCCTCTCCTTCGGCATGGTGCAGGCCACCGGATTGCACCCGTACCTGACGCTCGTCGTCGCGGTGCCGGTGCTGTTCCTGCTCGGCGCCGCGGTGCACCGCGGGCTGCTGTCCGGGGCGGGTGGCCGGTCGCTGGAGAACCAGCTGCTCATCACGCTCGGCCTGTCGCTGCTGCTGGAGAACGGCCTGCAGATGTTCTTCGGCGCCGAGCCCAAGACCATCACACTGCCCGGCGACTTCCAGTTTTCGCTGCTGGGCGCGGTGGTCGCGGGTTCACGGCTGTACGCGTTCCTCGGCGCCGTCGTGCTCGGCGGCTTGTTGTTCTGGCTGCTGCGGCGCACCCGGCTGGGCACGGCGATCCGCGCGGTCGCCGCGAACGCGCCGGGCGCGGCCCTGGTCGGCATCAACGTCCGCCGGATGCACACGCTGACCTTCGCGATCGGCACGGCGTGCGCGGGGGCCGCGGCGGTGCTCGCCGGCCCGCTCGTCACCGTGACGCCGACGCTGGGGGACCAGTTCAACATCACGGCGTTCGTCGTCGTGGTGCTCGGCGGCATGGGCAACGTCGCGGGCGCGCTCGTCGGCGGCCTGCTGATCGGGCTGGTCGAACAGCTCACGACGATCTACCTCGGCGGCCAGAGCTCCCTGCTCGGCGTCTTCGTGGTGTTCGTGCTGGTGCTCTTCCTCCGCCCGCAAGGTTTGTTCGGGAGGCGAGCATGAGCACCATCACCATCGCGGCGCCGACCAACTCGGACGCCGTCAAAGCACCGCCGTTGCGGCCGCAGAACCGGCAGTTCGCGATCCTCGCCATTCTCGTGCTGGTCGCGATCCCGCTGCCGCTGATCCTGCCCGCCGCCCAGGGCGCCGTCGCCGTGCGGATCCTGATCTTCCTGCTGATGGCCGTCGGCTGGAACATCATGAGCGGGTTCGGCGGGATGTTCAGCTTCGGCCACGCCGCCTACTTCGGCCTCGGCGCCTACACCAGCGCGTACCTGCTGGTGAAGCACAACGTGTCGCCGTGGATCGGGATGCTGGCCGGGATGGCGGTGGCCGCCGCGGTCGCGGTGGTCATCGGCTACTTCTCCTTCCGCTACAAGCTGCAAGGCGCCTACTTCGCGCTGGCGACGTTCGCGTTCGCGGAGATGCTGCGGCTGATCGTCACGAGCAGCGCGTTCGCCAACAAGTCCGTCGGCTACAGCGTGCCGCTGATCCAGGGGTCGTCGCTGTGGCAGATCCAGTTCCCGGCCGACTCGCCCGCGTACTTCTGGGTGGCGCTGTTCCTGGCCGGAGCGGCGGTCGCGATCAGCATCGGCTTCCTGCACTCGCGTGCCGGCCGGTACGTGACGGCGATCCGCGACGACGAACTGGCCGCGGCGTCCCTGGGTGCCCCGGTGTTGCGGCACAAGCTGATGACGGTCGCGCTGTCGGCCGCGATCACCGCGGTGGCCGGCGCGTTCTACACGCAGTATTACCTGTTCGTGAACCCCGATCTCGGGTTCGGCTCGGCGATCTCGATCCAGGCGATCGTGCCGGTCGTGATCGGCGGCATCGGCACGGTGTGGGGCCCGGTGGTCGGCGCGATCATCATCGGCTCGCTCACCGACGTCACCGCCACACTGCTGCGCACCCCACCCGGCTTCCTGGGCTTCCTGCAGGGCCGCAGCGGCCTGGACGTCGTGCTGTACGCCGTGCTCGTGATCCTCATCGTGCGGTTGCTGCCCAAGGGGATCGTCGGGACTCTCGCTGCGAGGTGGCGACGATGAGCATCGTCGAGGTGAGCGGGGTCGGCAAGGCGTTCCGCGGCGTGCATGCACTGTCCGATGTGGACGTCGAAGTCGCCGAGGGCGAGATCCTCGGCGTCATCGGGCCCAACGGCGCGGGCAAGACCACGCTGTTCAACGTGATCTCCGGGGCGCTGTCCCCGGACACCGGACGGGTGCGGCTGGCGGGCGACGACGTCACCGGCCGCGCACCCGACCGGATCGCGCGCGCCGGGATGGTGCGCACGTTCCAGCTGATGCGGCCGTTCGCGAGCATGACGGTGGCGCAGAACGTCGGCCTCGCCGCGCAGCACCACCGGCTCGGCGCCAAGGCGCTGCGCGAGCACTCCCTGGACGTCGTCGAGCGGGTCGGGCTCGGGCCGTGGGCGCACCGCGCCGCGACCGACCTGCCGACCGCCGGGCTCAAGCGCCTCGAACTGGCCCGCGCGCTGGCGACCCGGCCGAAGGTGCTGCTGCTCGACGAGGTGCTGGCCGGGCTGGTCCCGGCCGAGCGCGAGCCGGTGCTCGACCTGCTCGCCGGTCTGCGCGAGCAGGAGGGCGTCACGCTGGTGTTCATCGAGCACATCATGGCCGCGGTGATGCGGCTGGCCGACCGGGTGCTCGTGCTCGACCAGGGCCGTGTGCTGGCCGTCGGCTCACCCGCCGAGGTCACCAGCGACCCGCGGGTCATCGACGCCTACCTGGGTGAGGAGCCGACCCATGCTGACGCTTGAGAAGGTGTGCGCCGGGTACGGCCGGATGCGGATCCTGCACGACGTCGACCTGCGCCTCGACGCCGGCGAGATCGTCGCGCTGGTCGGGGCGAACGGCGCCGGCAAGACCACGACGTTGCGCAGCATCTGCGGCCAGCTCAAGCCGCTCTCGGGCACCATCACGCTCGACGGCACGCCGACGGCCGGGCGCCGCCCGGACCAGCTGGTGCGCGACGGCCTCGTGCACGTGCCCGAGGACCGGGCGCTGTTCGGCACGCTGACCGTCGAGGAGAACCTGCGGATGGGCGCGTGGACCCGCACGCCCGCGCAGGCCGCGACGTCGCTGGCCGAGGTCTACGAGCTGTTCCCGGTGCTCGCCGAGCGCCGGACGCAGACCGCGCAGACGTTCAGCGGCGGCCAGCAGCAGATGCTCGCCATCGGCCGGGCGCTGATGGCCGGGCCGCGGCTGCTGATGCTCGACGAGCCGTCGACCGGGCTTTCGCCGAAACTGACCTGGACCGTGCTGGAGGCGGTGCGGCGGATCCGGGACAGCGGGGTGGCGGTGCTGCTGGTGGAACAGAACGCGAAGCAGGCCTTGGCCATCGCGGACCGGGCGTACGTGCTGGAAAGCGGGGCGACGGTGCTGGAGGGCACGGGCGCCGCGCTCGCCGGCGACAACCGGGTCAGGAAGGCGTACCTGGGACTGTGAAACGCGAACGAGCCGCTTCCGCCACCGCGGACCTCGGTGCGTGGGTGTCCGAACTGGACGTCACGGGTGTCCCGGCCGCGGTGCTGGACCGGCTTTCCCTCGTCCTGCTCGACGTCGTCGGCGTCACCGCATTGGGTGCTTCCTTGCCGGAGCAGCGTTCCTTGGTCGACGCTTGGCGCGCGCCTGCGGGACCGGCGCCGCTGATCGGCGGCGGTCGGCTGGTGACGACCGACGCGGCGGCCTGGCTCAACGGCATGGCGCTCGTCTCGCTGGAGCTGGACGAGGGCCACAAGTACGCGAAGGGCCACCCCGCCGCGCACGGGTTCCCCGCGGTGCTGGCGCTGGCGGCCGAGCTGGACAGCACCGGTGCGGACACGGCGGCGGCGCTGCTGGCCGCCTACGAGGTGGCCGCCCGGTTCGGCCGCGCGACCACCCTGCGCGCGGGCGCGCACCCGCACGGCAGCTGGGGCGTCCCCGGCGCGGCGGCCGGCTGCGCCCGGTTGCTCGGCCTCCCGCCCGGTGCCGTCGCGGCCGCGATCGACACCGCGGCCGGGATGGGCATCGCCGGGCACTTCGACTCGGCGACGCAAGGCAACCCGGTGCGCAACGCGTGGCTCGGCGCCTCGGCGACGTCCGGGCTCGCCGCCGCCCGGATGGCGGTGGCCGGGATGGCCCGCACCACCGGCACGGCCGCGCTCTCGCTCGGCACGGTGCTCGGTGAGTTCGAGCCGGCCGAGCTGACCGCGGACCTGGGCACCCGCTGGGACATCTCGCGTGGTTACTTCAAGCGGCACGCGTCCTGCTCGTTCACCCACCCGGCCGCCGACGCCGTGCTCGAACTACGTGCGCACCCGGCGTTCCGCGCCGACGGGATCACGCACGTCCTGGTGGAGACCCACGTCCTGGGCGCCGGACTGTCCGATGTGGACTGGTCGAACCGGCTCTCGGCGATGTTCTCGACGCCGTTCGTGGTCGCGACCGCCGCGCTGACCGGCGAGGTCGGGCCGGACAGCCCGCTCGACGACCCGGACGTCCAAGCGCTCGCGGGCCGGGTCCGGCTCGTCGAAGCCGGCGACCTCACCACGCGCCTCCCGGCCGAGCGGGCGGCCCGCGTGAGCATCGCGTTCGACGACGGCACGTCCCTGACCCACGAGGTCCCCAACCCGGTCGGCGACGCCGACCACCACCCGCTGACCGAGTCCGACCTGGTCGGCATGCTCGAGAACTGGCTGCCCGTGAGAGTCGTGGACCGCGCCGCGGCGCTGGGGCGCGACCTGCCCGGCCTGCCCCGCGTCGGCGCGACGCTGCGTGAGCTGGCCGGAACCGATGAGAAGGAGCCGAACTGATGCGTGCCCTCGCGGTGACGCCCATCCACCTGCCGCCCGAGGAGATCCGGCGGCGCCAGGAGCGGTACGACCGGCTCGCACCGCCGGGCCTGGAGATCGAACTGCGGGACGTCGGCCCGTCGGCGCCGAAGACCCTCGACACCGACGAGTCCATGCGGGTTTCGGAGAACGCCGTCGCCGCCGCGCTCGAAGCGGCCGGTGACGGCTGGGACCTGGCCTTCCCGGACTGCGTGCTGGACCCGGCGGTGCCCGACGCCGTCGCCGAGCCCGCGTTGCCGGTGCACGGCCTGCTCAAGCTGTCCGCCACCTACCTCGCCGCGAAGGGCGTGCGGTTCGGCGCGGTCGTGCGCAACGAGGCGATCGCCGAGGAGTTCTCCAAGCGCATCGCCGCCTACCGGCTGACCGAGTACCTCGCCGGGATCCGCGTGCTGGACCTGCCGTTCTCCGCGATCGCCGAGACCGGGACGTGGAACGCCGCGCTCGGGACGGCCGTGCGCGAGCTGGCCGGGCTGGGCGCGACGGCGGTGCTCAACGGCTGTTCGGCCGTCGACGTCGAACCTGCCGACCTGCCCGCGCGGATCGTCGACCCGACGGCCTTGGCGATGCGGCTGCTGGCCGTCGAGGAGCAGCCGTGACCGACGGACCCGACCTCGTCGTCGCCGGTGCGGGCGGCGGGCTCGCCGGTGCCCTGCGCGCGGCCGAACTCGGGCTCTCCGTCCTCGTGGTCGAGGTGAGCGAGCACTTCCGGCGCGGCAACAACACCTCGATGTCCACGGCGATGTTCCCCGGCGCCGGCTCCCGCTGGCAGGCCGAGGCCGGCGTCGACGACTCGCCCGAGAAGTTCGTCGCCGACATCATGGCCAAGACGCACGGGCAGGCCGACGCGCGGCTGGCCCGGATCCTGGCGGAGGTGAGCGCGCCGCTGGTCGAGTGGCTCGCGGACTCGGCCGGGCTGCCGTTGTCGCTGGTCACGGACTTCAACTACCCCGGCCACGCCGTGCCCCGGTGCCATTCGATCCCGGGCCGGCACGGCTCCGGCGTCATCGACCACCTCGCCCGCAAAGTGACCGAGCACGAGAACATCGAGCTGCTCGCGCCTGCGCGGCTGGTGGACGTTTTGTCTGATGTGGACGGTGTCCGCGCGGTTCTCGTCCGGTACCCCGACGGGGCCGAGGAGGAGATCCCGACCCGGGCGGTCCTGCTGGCCACCAACGGGTTCGGTGCCGACGCGGACCTCGTCGAACGGCACCTCCCGGAGATCGCCGGGGCGTTGTACCAGGGGAGTGACCAGTCGCTCGGCGACGCACTGCGCATCGGCGAGAAACTGGGCGCCGCCACCGGGTTCCTGGACGCCTACCAGGGCCACGGCGCCGTCTCCGCCAACGCGGGCACCCTCGTCGGCTGGGCGACGATCATCCACGGCGCGATCCTGGTCGACCTCGAAGGCCGCCGCTTCGGCAACGAGATCCGCGGCTACTCCGAGTACGCCGCCGAGCTGGCCGCGCGTCCCGGCTCGACCGGCTGGATCGTGCTCGACGAGACGATCTTCGAGCAGTGCCAGCCGTTCCAGGACTTCCGGGACGTGGTGTCCGCCGGCGCGCTGGTGTGGGCGGACGACGTCGCCGGGCTCGCGAAGGCGACCGGCCTGCCGCCGGACGCGCTGGCCGAAGAACTCGCCACCGCGGCCGCGATCGCCCGCGGCGAATCCGACGACGAGCACGGCCGCACGAACTGGGAACGTCCGCTGTCGGGCCGCTACGCCGCGGTGCGTGTCGTGCCCGCGCTGTTCCACACCCAGGGCGGGCTGCTGGTCGACGAGCACGCGAACGTCGTCGACCGCCGGGACCGCCCGATCCCCGGCCTGTACGCCGCCGGCGGCGCCGCGGCGAGCATCTCCGGCCACGGCGCCGCCGGTTACCTGCCCGGCAACGGCCTGCTGCCCGCCTTCGGACTGGCCTACCTGGCCGCCGGCGACGTCGCCCGGTGCCGAACCTACGACCCCGCAAGCTGAGGAGAGAAATGGCAACGACGGAACTGCTCGTGAAGAACGTCCGGGTCGTGCGGCCCGACGACGCCGACGGGGCCGAGCCGGAACTGCTGGACATCGCCGTGAACGACGGCACCATCACGCGGGTCGCCCCGGACCTGCCCGCCGACGACGCCGCCCAGGTCGTCGACGGCCGCGGGCTGCTGGCCTTCCCCGGTGTCGTCGACGCGCACCAGCACTGGGGCATCTACAACGAGCTGGCCACCGACACCCGCACCGAGAGCCGCGCCAGCGCGCAGGGCGGCGTCACGACGTCGCTGACGTACATGCGCACCGGCCAGTACTACCTGAACAAGGGCGGCAGCTACCGCGACTTCTTCCCCGAGGTGCTCAGCGCGTCCGAGGGCAACGCCTACGTCGACTACGCCTTCCACCTCGCGCCGATGAGCTCGCAGCACATCGCCGAGATCCCTTACCTGGTCGAGGAATTCGGCGTCACGTCGTTCAAGATCTTCATGTTCTACGGCAGCCACGGCCTGCACGGGCGTTCGACCAGCCAGAGCGACTTCCTGATGATCCCGCCGGACGAGCGCTACGACATCGCGCACTTCGAGTTCGTGATGCGCGGGGTCCAGCAGGCGCGCGAGGTCCTGACCGAGTACGCGCCGCACCTGTCGCTCTCGCTGCACTGCGAGACGGCGGAAATCATGACGGCGTACACAAAACTGGTCGAGCAGGACGGTTCGCTGTCGGGCCTGCGGGCCTACAGCGCGTCGCGGCCGCCGCACTCCGAAGGCCTCGCCGTCACCATCGCGTCCTACCTGGCGCACGAGACCGGGCTGCCCAACATCAACCTGCTGCACCTGTCGTCGGAAAAGGCGCTGTCGGCCGCGCTGACGATGGGGAAGGCGTTCCCGCACATCGACTTCCGGCGCGAGGTGACGATCGGGCACCTGCTGGCCGACGTCGACACCGCGTCCGGCATCGGCGGCAAGGTCAACCCGCCGCTGCGCGAGCGCGACGACGTCGAGGCGCTGTGGCGGCACGTGCTCGCCGGCGACGTCGACTGGGTGGTCAGCGACCACGCGTGCTGCCGCGACGAGCTGAAGTTCGGTTCGGATCGCGACGACGTCTTCCTGGCGAAGTCCGGTTTCGGCGGTGCCGAGTACCTGCTGCCCGGCCTGGTCGGCGAAGGCACCAAGCGCGGGCTGTCGCTGCAGCGGATCGCGCAGCTGACGTCGCAGAACCCGGCCCGGCGCTACGGCCTGCTCAGGAAGGGCACGATCGCCGAGGGCTTCGACGCCGACTTCGCGCTGGTCGACCCGGACGTCCGCTGGACCGTGCGCGCGTCGGAGTCGGAGTCGACGCAGGAGTACACGCCGTTCGAGGGGTTCGACATGACCGCGAAGGTGACCGACACGTTCGTGCGTGGCCACCACGTGTTCGCCGACGGCAAGATCGCCGGCGACCCGGTGGGCCGCTACCTCAAGCGCGGCAGGTGATCGGGGGCGGCCGGTGGGTTTCCCTACCGGCCGCCCGGCTCCCGCAGCCAGGCCCAGCTCTGCCGGATCTCCGCCGCGGCTTCGCGCACGAGGTCGCGGTAGCGGCTCACGGCGTCGGGGGTGAAACGGTACTGCGGGCCGCAGATGCTGATCGAGCCGTGGACCTCACCGTCCGGCCCGAACAGGGGAGCGGCGACCGAGCCGGCGCCGGGCTGGCGTTCGCCGAGCGATACGGCGACGCCGTCCCGGGCCACCTCGGCGAGGGCTTCGCGCAGCTGCTCGGCGGTGGTGATCGTGTGCTCGGTCAACGCGGGGAGTTCGTGGTGCAGCAGGGCTTCCCGGCGGTCCTCGGGCAGGGACGCGAGGATCACCTTGCCGGAGGACCCGGCGTGCAGCGGGAACCGGCGGCCCAGCTCCACGGTCATCTTGATCTCGCGCGGGCTCTCGAACTGGTCGAGGTACACGCGTTCGTCGCCGACCAGCCCGGACAGCGTGGTCGTCTCCCCGGTCTGCTCGCGCAGCCGCCGCAGGACGGGCGTGGCGGCGACGCGGGCGTCGAACCGGCGCAGGGCGCTCGCCCCGAGGGCGACGGCCGCGGGCCCGAGCCGGTAGCCGGCGACGCCGGGATCGGTGGCCAGCATCTCGCGCGAGACGAGCGACTGCAGGATCCGGTAGACGACGGCCTTGGACAGGTCCAGCTCGCGGCTGATCGCGCTGACACCCAGGTACCGGGGGCCGCCGGTGAAGAGCAGCAGCACGTCGGCCACCCGCGCGGCGGCCTCGGTCCCGGTGTTGTCCGCCGCGGCGGGCTTGCGTCCGGCGGTACTGTTGACGGCCAAGCTCGTGGTCCTCGAATTCCGGATCGTTTCGCTGACAGGAACGATTTCGACCGGATGGTAGCACTTTCGGACGTGACCCGACGTTCGTTCCGGTCAGCGATACAACTTCGACGACTCGAGTCGAGCGGCGCCCTCGACTCGGCTCTGTGTGCTCGGCGGAGCGTTCTGGTCATTGCCGGCGCATCGCCGGGCCGGGTTGCCGAGGGTGATGGTGAACGCGCCCACCTCGCGGCGGACCGCGGCGCCCGTCCCGGCCATCGCGCCGGGGCCGCTACTCGGGTGCGTCGACGACCGGGGTCGTCCCCGCGGTGAGGCGGGTCAGGTGCGCTTCGAGGGTCGCCAGCTGGGCCGGGCCGATCTCGGCCGCCCAGCGGTCGCGGACGTGGTCCAGCAGGGTGCCGCCGATGCGCATCAGCTCGTGGCCGTGCGGGGTGACCCGCAGGCGTTTGCGGCGGGCGTCGGCCGGGTCGGCTTCGCGCTCGACGTAACCCAGGTCCTCGAGGATGGCGATCCGCTGCGCCGCCGCCTGTTTGGTGACCGACAGCCGCCGGGCCAGTTCCGAGGCGGTGTCGGCGCCCGTGTCGACCGCGCGCAGCGCGAACTCGACGGCGGGGCGGACCCTCGGGTGCCCGTGGTCGGCCAGCTCGATCGAGACGTCGTCCACCATCGACCGGAACCCGCGCAGCAGCAGGAGCGCCAGCTCGGCACCCGAGGATCGCTCCATGGGCAAAGCATAGACAGCCGACGTTATGGACAAGGGGCTTGTCTATCTGTAGGTTAGACAAGTAACTTGTCCAACCGATGAAGGAGTCTCATGGATCTCCCCGGCGTCGAGCACCACCGCGTGCGCGTCAACGGCACCGAACTGCACTACGCCGCCGCGGGCGCGACCGGTTCGCCCGTCCTGCTCGTGCACGGCTTTCCCGAGTCCTGGTGGGTCTTCCACAAGCTGATCCCGCTGCTCGCCGCGCACCATCGGGTCATCGCCGTGGACCTGCGCGGGTTCGGCGACTCCGCCGTCGCGGGTGACGACCACGACAGCGTCACCGCCGCGAACGACCTGGGTGCCCTGGTCGTGGAGCTGGGCCTCGGTCCCGTCCACCTGACCGGCCAGGACGTCAGCGGTGGCACGACGTTCCGGCTCGCCGCCACGCGTCCGGAGCTGGTGCGCAGCTACGCGGCCATCGAGACCGGCCTGCCCGGGTTCGGCGTCGAGGCGCTGGCCGACGTCACCCGCGGCGGTGCCTGGCACATCGGCGTGCTCGTCGCGCCGGGGATCCCCGAGCTGCTGCTGGCCGGGCGCGAGCGGGCATTCCTCGCCGAGTACGCCATTCCGGCGCTCAACGCCACGCCGGAGGCGTTCACCGACGCCGACATCGACGAGCTCGCCCGCACGTACGCCCGGCCCGGCGCGTTCCGGGGCGCGAGCGGTCTTTACCGGTCGATGCTCCGCGAAGGCGACGAGATCCGTGAACTGGCGAAAGAGAAGCTCGAGAT
Source organism: Amycolatopsis sp. NBC_00355 (assembly GCF_036104975.1). Classification (GTDB taxonomy): domain Bacteria; phylum Actinomycetota; class Actinomycetes; order Mycobacteriales; family Pseudonocardiaceae; genus Amycolatopsis. The sequence goes on from NZ_CP107982.1 coordinate 269,917, forward strand.
CCCGGTGCTCGCGGTCAGCGGACGCTCGGGCGAGTTCTTGTCGTCGACGATGCGGCAGGTCGCGGCGGACGTGACGGCCGTGGCGTTCGAGGGCGCCGGGCACTACGTGGCCATGGCGGCACCCGGGCGGCTCGCGGACGCGATGCTGCGCTTCTACCGCGACGTCGAGGGTTTGCCGGTCCCTTGACACACGCCTCGCGTCATTCATACATTCGATGTCCGTTTGTATGAATGACGCTGGGAGTTGATCCGCATGCGGCTCGGCAAGACCGCCGTCGTCCTCGGTGGCAGCGCCGCCGGTCTGTGCAGCGCCGGGGCGCTCGCCCCGTACTTCGACCAGGTCCTGGTGCTGGAACGCGACGAACTGCCGGCCGAGGCGGAGCACCGCCGCGGCGTGCCGCAGAGCAAGCACCCGCACTTCCTGCTCAATTCGGGCCGCCGCGCGATCGGGGCGCTGTTCCCCGGCTTCGAGGACGACCTCGTCGCCGCCGGGGGACTGCACCTGATGCCGTCCCTGGACGCCGCCTACCTCGACGGCGAGGGCTGGTCGGCGCGCAAGCGCAGCGCGATGACGATGATCTACAGCTCGCGGATCCTCATCGAGCGCGTGCTGCGCGACAAGGTGCGCGGCCTGGCGAACGTCGTCATCCGCGAAGGCGCCGCGGTGCGTGGCCTGACCAGCCGCGACGGCGCGATCACCGGCGTCACCTTCACCACGTCCGGCGGCGAGGAGCGCCTCGCCGCCGACTTCGTGGTCGACGCGCTCGGCCGCGGCTCGTCGGTCGGCGCCTGGCTGGTGGCGGCGGGCTGGCCCGAGGCCGAGGTGCGGACGCTCGACGCCAAGGTCACCTACACCTCACGCTGGTACGACCTGCCCGCGCCGGCCGAGCGGCCCGCGTCCTGGTGGTGGCGGCACCTGGTGATCATGCCGACCCCGGACCGCGGCGCGCACCCGGCCGAACACGACTACCTGGTCAACTTCTTCCCGATCGAAGGCGACCGCGTCATCGCCTGCATGGGCTCGTGGGGCCTCGAGATGCCGCGCACGACCGACGCGTTCGCCGAGACGGCCCGCCGCGTGCGGACGCCGTTGTTCGCCGCCGCGATGGACCGCTGCGCGCCCACTTCGGAGGTGCACCTGACCCGCTCGACGGGCAACAAGTGGCGTCGTTACGACCGCCTGCCCGCGCCGCCGAAGGGGCTGGTGTCCGTCGGCGACTCGATCTGCGCGTTCAACCCGTTCTACGCCCAGGGCATCAGCTCCGCGGCGGGCTCGGCGTTGCTGCTGCGCGAACACCTTTCCCGCGCCCGGGAGCTCGACGCCGGGTTCGTGACGCGGTTCCTGGCCGCGCAACGCAAGCTGCTCGCCGTGCCGTGGTCCCTGGCGATGGCCCGGGACCAGGGCTACGCGTGTGCCGTGGGCACGGAGAAGCCGCCGGAGTGGCGACGCCGGCTCGTCGCGGCGTTGTCCGCGCCGGCGTTCAGCCTCATCGTCGGGGCCGCCCGCGAGTACGAGGTCGTCGACGAGCACTTCGCCAAGGTGTTCAACCTCGACGAGTCGCTGGGGGAGATGCTGCGGAACCCGCGGGTGCTCGCGGGCCTCGCGCGCTACCGCCTGCGCGCGGCGCTGGGGCGGCACCGGGTGCCCTTCGGCTTCGATCCCCAGGCCGAGCCGCCGGCGACGGACTACTCGCCGGCCGCGGCGCCGGCCGGCGCCCGGTGAGCGACGGCTGCGGGCCGGACGCGGAGGCCGTCACGCGCGGCCTCGGCTTCGACTGCCACGACGTCTCGCCGGTGGTCTCGGTCCGCCTCCCCTGGGACCTGGCCGATCCGACGATGCCGCTGCTGGAGGTGCTCGTCGTCGGCGGCTCGGTGTTCGCGCTGGTGCACGCGCTGCGTCGGCACCGCGCCGGTGACCCGGTCAACCTGGCGCTGTGGTGGGCTTCGCTGGTCTACCTCTTCGTGACGGAACCGCCGCTGTACTTCCCGGAGTGGTTCGGCCTCGACAAGGTGTACGGCTTCATCTTCGCCCACAACCTGTTCACCGTGCAGTTCATGGGGGACCGGCTGCCGCTCTACATCATCGCGTTCTACCCGGTGATCAGCCAGCTCGCCTACGAGCTCGTGCGGACGCTCGGGGTCTTCCGGCGCCGGGGCCCGCTGCTCGCGTCGGTGGCCGTCGCGTTCGTGTGCCAGGTGTTCTACGAGGTCTTCGACCAGCTCGGCCCGCAGCTGAAGTGGTGGGCGTGGAACCCGGGCAACAACCTCGTCGACCACCCCGCGCTGGCGGCGGTGCCGATGACGAGCATGCTGCTGTTCGCCTCGGTTTCGATGGGCGGCCTGACGTATCTCGTCGTGCGGCTGGCCGGCGGCGGCCCGCGACGCGGGTGGCCGCTGGTGTGGCGCGTTCTCGTGGCGGGGGCGCTCACGCCGTTGACGATGGCGCTCGGCGGGCTCCCGTCGAGCCTCTTCACCGGGAACATCCCGGCGCAGGCCTGGGTCCTCGGTGTCGAGCTGGCTCTGCTGTGGGCGGCCGGCGCCTGGATTCTTTCGGTCCGGCGAGGGGATCCCGAGCCGCTGTCCGCTTTCGTGCGGATCTATCCCGCCGTCTACCTGGGCGGTTTGGCCGTGTGCTGGATCCGTGCCCTGCCGGCGTACTTCGCCGCGGCCGACGGCGTCACCCGCGACGGCACGCCGATCGGGAGCGGCCTCTACGCGCTCGCCTGCTTCGCCGCGGCGGCGGTCCTGCTGCCGGCCGTGCTCCGGCGCGCCCGGCGACCTGCTCCCGTCTGAGCCGGCCGGCTCGGGGAAGATGGGCGCATGGGGTACCACGGCTGGCGGGGCAACCCGCCCGGCACCGAGGACGAGGCGCGCCGCCGGATCGTCGAAGCGGCGACGGCGTGCCTCGACCGGGCCGGGCTCGCCAAGACCAGCCTCTCCGACGTCGCCGCCGAGGCCGGGGTGACGCGGCAGACCGTCTACCGGTACTTCCCGGGCCTGAAGGACATCCTCCGCGCCGTGGGCCTGGCCGGCGTCGAGGAGTTCGCCGGGCGGATGGAACGGCACCTGGCTTCGTTCGGCACGGCCGCCGAAGCCGCCGTGGAATCGGTGGTGTTCGCGGTCCGGACGGTCCCGCACGAGCCCTACCTCGGCCTGCTCCTGCAGGCGGGCGAAGGCGAGTACTTCACCGCCGGCGTCACATCCGAACCGGCCTTCTCGGCCGGTGCGCGGATCCTGCGCAACGTCCCGGTCGACTGGGCGGCCGCCGGCGTCGAATCCGACGACGACCTCCAGGGGCTGGCCGAGATCCTGATGCGGCTGTTCCTGTCGTTCCTGCAGTACCCGTCGGCGTCCGCGCCCACGGACGACGAGCTGCGGGCGCTCGTCCGCCGCTGGCTCGGCCCGGCACTGCGCGGGTAGCGCCGTCCGACGCCGGAACGGGTGGTCGCGGCCGCCGGGGGCCCGGCGTGGGGCGCCCGGCCGGACCGCTGGATCCGCCGACGATCTTGGTCGCGCGGGCGGAGCCGGCAGGCCGTGCGAAGTCTCGGCCTCTGGCGGCGGCAGGCGCTACGCCCCCACGCGAGGTCGGGTGCGGCCGGAAAGTACCCGCGCGAGTGCGTGCCGTCAGCGAAAAGGTCGAACGGGCAATGATCGCGCCCGTCCGGCACCGGTTCACCCGGACGTGTTCGAACGCCTTGGCGGCTTCCGGTACCGTGCTCGGGTCACCCGGAGCCGGGCACCCCGCTGGAAGCGCAAGGATGGTTGTGTAGTGGCGAATCCGCTGGTCGCGGAGACCAAAGACTCTACAAAGGCGTACTCGGGCGTGTCGCTGCTGGAGTCGGCGGCCGATCTGAAGTCCGCGATCGAGTCGGGTGACTGGGCTTCGGTCGCGATGGGCGCGGTCGGTACCGCGCTGGACGCGTTGTCGATGGCGATGGACCCGTTCGGGGCGGTCCTCGCGGCCGGGGTCGGCTGGTTGATGGAGCACGTCGGTCCGCTCAAGGAAGCCCTCAACGGGCTCACGGGCAACGCCGACGAAATCGCCGCGCAGTCGGAGACCTGGAAGAACATCGCGACGGAGCTGGGGAGCATCGGCGAGGACCTGACCGGGATGGTCAAGGCCGACACCGTGTCCTGGACCGGCCCGGCCGGGGACAGTTACCGCCAGCGCGCCGACGACACCGTCACGTTGCTGAACACCGCGCAGAAGGGCTGTGAAGGCGCTTCCAGCGGCGTGAAGACCGCCGGTGAAGTCGTCGCCGCGGTACGCGCCCTGGTCCGCGACATCATCGCCGAGCTGATCGGGCACCTGATCAGCTGGGCACTCCAGGTCGTGTTCACCCTCGGCATCGGCCTGACCTGGGTGGTCCCGCAGGTGATCGGCGCCGTGGCGAAAACGGCGTCCAAGATCGCGGATCTGGTCAAGCGGCTGGTGACGGCGTTGAAGGCGCTGGTGCCGTTGCTCAAGCGCGCGGGTGACCTGTTCTCGGACGCGGCGAAGGCGCTGCGGAACATCAAACCCGGCAAGGCCGCTCCCCCGCCGAAGAGCATCGACATCAAGGGCAACCCGAAGGGTCTGGACGGGCCGAAGGGCAAGGGCGGGCCGGACGCGCCGCCACCGAAGACCGACCCGCCGCCCAAGGGCGGGGACTCCACCAGCCCCTCCGGGGACAAGGGCGACGGCACCTCGACCTCCGGGGCCAAGGGTGGCGGCCCCGACGCGCCGCCGAAGTCGGACCCGCCCCCGGCGTCCAAGGGACCCGACGACACCCCGTCGTCCAACGGCGGCACCACACCCTCCGGTGGTGGCAAGGGCCCGGACGGCGGACCGAAGGGCGACGGCGGCAAGCCGAAGGACGGCGGGCTGTCCAAGGACAACAACGCCCCCAAGGAGAACTCGACCCCGATCGACTGCCGCCCGGGCAGCGGTGACCCGATCGACATGACGACCGGGCGGATGATGCTCGCCCAGACCGACGTCGAGATCGACGGCGTGCTGGCGCTCGTGCTGGACCGCAGCCACTTCTCCGGCTACCGCAGCGGTGTCCACTTCGGACGGTCCTGGGCGTCGACCGCCGACCAGCGCCTGGAGTTCGGCGCGGACCGCGTCGACTTCGCCGCCGAAGACGGCACCCTGCTGATCTTCCCCGTGCCGGGCGCCGACGGCGTCACCCCGGTGGAGGGCCCGCGGTGGCCGCTGCGGCGGCTCGGCGACGAGTACCTCCTGGCCCAGCCCGACCGCGGCCGCACCCTGCACTTCGCCACCGGCGGCGCGGTCCGCTGGCTGAGCGCGATCTCCGACGCCGACGCCAACCGGATCGACTTCGATCGCGACGAGCACGGCGTACTGCGCGAGGTCCGGCACTCGGCCGGGCACCGGATCGCCGTCACCACCGTCGACGGCCGCGTCACCGAGTTCGCCTCGGCCGGCGTGACGCTCGCCCGCTTCACCTACGACGACCGGGCGCACCTGGTCGAGGTCGTCAACTCCTCCGGGCGGCCGTACCGGTTCGCCTACGACGAAAGCGACCGCATCACCGGCTGGCAGGACCGCAACGGCTGGGGTTACGGCTTCACCTACGACGAGCTCGACCGCTGCGTGCGCGGCACCGGCCCGCGCGGGTTCCTCAGCTACACCTTCGCCTACGACAAGGAAAACCGCGTCAACCGCGCGACCGACTCGCTCGGGCACACCACCACCTACGAGCTCAACGAGGAGTTCCAGCTCGTCCGCGAGACCGACCCGCTCGGCGGCGTCACGGCCTACGAGTGGGACCGCCACGACCGCCTGCTCGCCTACACCGACGCGCTGGGCCGCGTCACCCGCTACGGCTACGACGAACAGGGCCTGCGCACCTCGGAAACCCTGCCGGACGGGAGCGTCCGCGGCGTCCGCTACGACGGGCGCGGCCGCCCCGCCGCCACGGTCGAACCCGGCGGCGCGACCTGGACGTACGCCTACGACGCCGGCGGCCGGCTCGTCGCGGCCACCGACCCGGCGGGCGGGGTCCGCCGCTACGGCTACGGCCCGCGCGGCGCGCTCACGACGTTCACCGACGAGGAAGGCCGGCGCACCGGCGTCGAGTGCGACGCGCTCGGCAAGCCGCTGACGGTCCTCGACCCGGCCGGCGGCCGCACGGCCTACGCCTACGACCCGCTGGGCCGCGTCGTGTCGATCACCGACCCGGCCGGGCACACGACGAACCTCGCCTGGACGGTCGAGGGCGAGCTGTGGAAACGCGTCGCGCCGGACGGGTCCGTGGAGCGCTTCACCTACGACGGCGAGATCAACGCGGTCGAGCGGACCGACGCCGCGGGCGCGGTGACCCGGACCGACTTCGGCCCGTTCGACCTGCCCGTGTGCGAGATCGCCCCGGACGGCAGCCGGACCCGGTTCGCCTACGACACCGAACTGCGCCTCGTCTCGGTCACCAACGCGAGCGGCGCCCAGTGGCGGATCGACTACGACGCCGCCGGGCGCGTGGTCGGGGAGACGGACTTCGACGGCCGGGTCGTCACCTACGTGCGGGACGCGGCCGGGCAGCTGCTCGAGAGCAGCAAGGGCGGCGAACCCACCACCTACACCTGGGACGCGCTGGGCCGGCTGACCGGCAAGCGGCACGGCGACGACGTCACCACCTACGCCTACGACGCCGCCGGGCGGCTGGTGCGCGCGGTGACCGCCGACGCCGACCTCACCCTGACCTACGACGCGCTCGGCCGGGTCGTGGCCGAGACCTGCAACGGGCGGGAAGTCCGGTCCGCCTACGACCGCAGCGGCCTGCGGACCGCCCGCCGCACCGCGTCGGGCGTCGAAAGCACCTGGACCTACGACGCGGCGAGCGCGCCGACCGGGCTGGTCACGGCCGGCCGGTCGATCCGGTTCGCCTACGACGCCGCCGGCCGGGAGATCGGCCGCGTCTTCGGCCGGACGACGCTGTTCCAGGCGTGGGACGCCAACGACCGGCTGGTCGAACAGGTCCTCACGGCCGAGGGCGGCCACCCGCTGCAGCGGCGCGCCTACGAGCACCGGGCGGACGACGTGCTCGCCGGCGTCGACGACCTGCTCGCCGGGCGCACCGACTTCGACCTCGACCGGCTGGGCCGGATCACCGGCCTGCGCCGGCCCGGCGGCGCCGAGCGCTACGCCTACGACCAGGCCGGCAATGTCACCGCGGCGGAGTGGGGCGCGCACCCCGCGGGCGGCGTCCGCGAGTACGCCGGCACCCTGCTGCAGCGGGCCGGCGAGGTGGGCTACCGGTACGACGAGCACGGCCGCCTGACCTGGCGGCAGCAGCCCGGCACCGAGGCCGGCTGGACGTTCGGCTGGAACGGGGACGACCGGCTCGTCCAGGTGCGGACGCCGGACGGGCGGGTCTGGCGCTACGCCTACGACGCGCTGGGCCGCCGGGTCGCCAAGCGCCTGCTCGACCCGGCCGGCGAGACGGTCGCCGACGAGACCGTCTTCGTCTGGGACGGCGTGCTGCCGGCCGAGGAGATCGTCACGACCGCGGGTGTGCCGTCCCGGACCACGACGTGGGACTGGGAGCAGGACCGGCCGGTGCCGGTCAGCGTGCTGGACCGCCGGCACGGCACGGACGGCGCGCTCGACGAGCGGTTCCACGCCGTCGTCGCCGACCTCGTCGGCGGCCCGGCCGAGCTGGTGGACGAGGCCGGGCAGCTCGCCTGGCACTCGACGCAGTCGCTGTGGGGGGTCGGGACCGCGGGCGCGTCGCCGACCCCGCTGCGGTTCCCCGGCCAGTACTTCGACGCCGAGACGGGCCTGCACTACAACGTGAACCGGTACTACGAGCCGGAGACCGGGCGCTACATCAGCCCGGACCCGATCGGGCTGGGCGGTGGCACCAACCCGCACGCCTACGTGCGCAACCCGACCGGCTGGCTCGACCCGGTCGGCCTCAAGGGCGGGAAGTGCAAGGGCGGCAAGGCGAACAACCCGGTGCTGGCCAACAACCGGCCGGGCCAGCCGGTGTTCCACGGCAACGCCAACGTCCCGGTCACCGAGATCAGCGACAAGAAGTTCGTCGGCATCCTGGAGAACCTCGCCAACGGGCGCGGGGAGGGCTCACGCCGGGCGAAGGAACTCCTCAAGCAGATGCAGGAAGGCCGCGGCTGGCAGCAGACGGCCGGCATCCACCAGGGCGGCCTGGGCGGCGCGGCCGGTGGCGCCGACCCCCGCCCGCACATCACGGTGAACGTCGGCGGCCGCGGTTACCACGTGCACGTCGGCAGTTCGAACGGCGGCCTGTTCGCCCAGGACATCACGCCGAACCCCATCCGCTGACGGAGACGGGCCGGCCCCGGCCCCCAGGCCCGGGGCCGGCCCTCGCTCCCGTCAGCGGATGAAGCTCACCTCCGGGTAGGCGGGCGACGGCGCGGCCAGCAGGGGCTGGGTCCGGCAGCGCAGGTGCTGCTCGAAGAACGCCCCGGCGTAGGCCCGCGTGATCGCCAGCGCGCGGGTCCCCTCGATCGACGCGCCGATGTCGACGCCCAGCTGGTCGGCCAGCACGCCGAGGTCGGTGAACGAGCTGTGCACCGTGCCCGACACCATGAGCCAGCGCTTCCAGCCGGTCAGGTGCGGCCAGTCGGTTTCCCAGTCGTCGTACGGGTTCGGCGTGCCCGGGGTGTAGTTGTCCATGCTGCCCAGGAACAGGAACGGCCGGGAGAGCCCGGACGCGGGCAACGGGACGTGGGTCGAGCCGTCGATGTCGATCCCGGCCCGGATGCGCGGGTCGGCGAGCATCGCCTGCAGGGTGTTCGCGCCGCCCGCGGAGTGCCCGGCCATGCCGACCCGCTGCGGGTCGACGAGCGCGCTGCCGCGCCACTTCGGGTGCGGGCCGATCAGCTCGTCCAGCACGAACGACGTGTCGGCCGCCCGCGTCCCCGCCACCTTTTCCCAGATCCCCGGCTGGTCGTCGACCTCGCAGGCGGCGCAGCCGGTGACGTGGCCGTCGGGGAAGGTGGTGGCGCGGTTCTCATAGGTGTGGTCGATGACGGTCACGACGTAGCCGTGGCTCGCCAGGTCCTCGGCCAGGCCGCTGAGCACGGCGCGGGGCTGGGTCCAGCCCGGTGACAGCACGACCATCGGCAGGCTGTGGCGCCGGCCGGCCGCCGGCGCGTCGACGACGGCGTTGGTCCGCACGGTGCTCAGGGCGTCCAGCGACAGGCCGGGAATGCCCTCGCGTTCGAGGTTACGTTCGGACTCCAGCGGCGTCATGTACGGCTTGGTCGGCCCGTGCGCCGAGGTCGCCGGGTAGAAGACGGAGACCATCAGCTCCCGGTAGGGCACCGACGGCACCCAGGGATCCGGCCGTGAAGTGTCCACAAGCGACAGTGAGGTGACACCGACCGGTCGGGACCCGGTCGGTCCGGGCAGGTGCGGTGTCGTGCTCGCCGCGGCGGGTGTCGCGGACAACGCGAGGCCCAGAGCGGTGGCGACAACGAGTGTGCGCATGGTTCCCCCAGTGGGATCGGATCAGGACAGGTGGCGGATGCGCCGGAAGCTGAACCAGGTGAGCAACGCGGACAGGGCGAGGAGCAACGCGAGTTCGAGCCACTGCAGCGGCCAGAACCGGGAACCCGGCTGGTAGGTCAGGCGCTGGTGGTAGCCGTGCGTGTCCAGCTGCGTCATGCAGGCGTCGACGCCGCGGGGGTCCGGCGGGCCGCCCTTGCCTCCCGGCCTCGGCATGCAGTTCTGCACGAAGTCGGGCAGGGGCGTGACGACGTTCCCGGCCGGGTCCACCGTTTCGTCGGCCAGCAGCCAGACGCCGGCCGGGGTTTTCACCCCGATCTCCTCGACCACCCCGTCGCCGTTCCCGGAGATGTTCGTGATGTCCGAGTCCGCGATCGAGACGTCCTGCTGCACCGCGGGCAGCAGGTACGGGCGCACGTACAACGGGACCGCGATCAGCACGGCGGCGAGCACGACGAGGGTGACGGCCATGGCCGCCACGGTCCGCCGCAGCACCATCCCGACGGCGACGCCGAGCACGAGCGCGAAGACCGCGTATCCGATCGGGACGATGCCGCGCGCGGCGAACACCACCGGCGAGATGCGGGACAGCGTTTCACCGTCGGTCTGCGTGCTCGCGAGCGCGTCGATCGGGGACGCCCACCACGTGACCGCCAGGCTCAGCAGCCCGGCCGCCACCATCGCGGCCGGCACGCCGACCACGAGCTTGGTCGTGAGCCACCGCTTGCGGGTGATCGTCTGGTTCCAGACCAGGTTGTGCGTGCCGTGCTCCAGCTCGCGCGTGATCATCGGCGCGCCCCAGAAGAGGCCGATGGCCGCGGGCAGCAGGTACAGCGCGAGGATCGTGCCGCCGAACAGCGTGTCCTGGTCCGAGAAGTTCGTGCGGCCCACCAGGTCCGGGCCGGTGATCGCGAGGATCACGGCGATCAGGAGCAGCGCGGCGAACACCGCCAGCGCGGGGACGCGGATCTGGCGCCAGGCCAACCAGGTCATCGGAGCACCTCCAGGGCGGGACGAGCGGCGGCCGGGTTGCTCATGTACTCGAGGACGAGGTCCTCCAGGCTGAGGTGCCCGACCGTCCACACGGGATCGAGAATGGGCGCTTCGGTGCGGACGAGCACCGTGGTCTGGCGGTCGGTGTGCGTCGCGGAGACGACGTGCTGGTCCGCGGGCAGGGTGCCGACGTCGCGCAGCGGCCCGGACAGGCGGTGGTGCGTGGCGAGCAGCTCGTCGACGTCACCCATCACCCGGACCTGGGACGCCACCAGCACGACGAGGTGGTCGCAGACCCGTTCCAGGTCGTTGACCAGGTGCGAGGACATCACGACGGACAGCCCGTCCTCCGCGACCGCCTCCATCAGGACCTGCAGGAACTCCCGGCGCGCCAACGGGTCGAGCGCGGCGACCGGCTCGTCGAGCAGCAGCAGTTCGGGACGCTTCGCGAGGCCGAGGGTGAGGGCCAGCTGGGCGCGCTGGCCGCCGGACAGCTTGCCCGCGGGCTGTTTCGGGTCCAGCCCGAGCCGTTCGATCCGCTTCGTCGCGAGTGCGGCGTCCCAGCGCGGGTTGAGGTGGGCGCCGAACCGCAGGTGCTCGTCGATGGTCAGACCCGGGTAGACGGGTGTGTTCTGGGCGACGTACCCGACCTTGGCCAGCTGGTCCGGCCCGCTGCCGGGCACCCCGCCGCACACCTCGATCGTGCCGGTGGTCGGTTCGAGCATGCCGGAGGCGATGTTCAGCAGGGTCGACTTGCCGGCGCCGTTGGGGCCGACGAGCCCGGTGACGTGGCCGGCTTCGATCTCGAGCGTGCAGCCGGTCAACGCCCACTCGCGCTTGTACTTCTTGCCCAGTCCCTGGGCGCGCAGGACGGTCACGCTATGTCCTCTCTTGCGGAGTCGCGAAACGTGGACATCAACAGGGCCTCGATGCTCTCTTCGTCGAGACCGGCCTTGCGGGCCTGGGAAAGCCAGCGGTTGAGGTCGCGGCGCAACGGCCCGATCGCCGCGAACGACACGCCGTTGCCGAGCGTCCCCGTCACGAACGTCCCGACGCCGGGCCGGGCCGAGACGAGGCCGTCGTGCTCCAGCTCGCGGTAGGCCTTCAGCACCGTGTTGGGGTTGATCGCGAGGTCCGCGACCACGTCCTTGACCTTCGGGAGCTGGTCTCCCTCGCTCAGCAGGCCCAGCCGCAGCGCGTGCCGCACCTGCTGGACCAGCTGCTGGTACGGCGACAGGCCCGACCGGGCGTCCAGGTGGAATTCGATCATCGGCAACTCCATTTAACTAGGTGACTAGCACTATAGCTAAACAGGAGACGCCGGCGCCAGTGCCCCCGTGTCTCATAGTGAGACCCGGGCGCTACGGTGCTCTGTGTTGTGATCGGAAGATCTTGCCGCGCAACGAAACGGGGTGCCGGATGCCGGACGTCATGAACGGGTCTCGCCTGGCCGGGGCGGCGGACGACGTGCCGCAGGCCGAGGACGAGACGCACCTGGTGTGCCTGGAACGCGCACGGCGTGCGCTGGCCCCGGCCGGCTGGCGGATCGACGACGTCACGGAGGAGTGAGGCCTGACCGCGGACCGGCGGTGCACCTCGGCACCGGAACCCTCATCACCACGCACGAGAAGGTGACCCGACGCGGTTCGGGAGCCGGTCGCGCTGCCGACCCTCAGCCGGAAAACCGCTCCAGCTCGGCCGCGGAAAAGTAGTTCTGGGTGACGTCGCTGACGCGTACCAGGTACTTGTCGCGCTTGCTGTCGAAGTGGACGACAGTGCCGACGTTGCCCGACATCGTCTTGCCGGTGACCCGGACGGTCTCGCCGATCTCGAACTCAGCCATGATCGTCATGGTAGCCAAGGCGGGCGGCCGCCTCCGATCGCTCGGTCCGGTGATTCCCCGTCGACCGGCCCGGTCTCCGTGGTCGGCGTGCTGACATCCGCCTGACGGGAGCGGACCGCGTCCGACGCCCCGGCGACGCTCACCGGAGCCTGCCCGCGCGCAGGACGTAGGCGTCCAGCGCCAGCGGGCGGACGTCGGTCAGCTCGAAACCCGCACCGGCCGGCAGCGCGCGGTAGTGGTGGTGAGGATGGTGTGGCAGCGCTCGTCGTCCCAGTCGTGCAGGACGCGGGACAGCAGGGCGCCGTTGCCGGCAGCCACGTCGACGACAACACGCGCGGCCGGGAGGTCGACGACGCGGGTGAGCTCGGCGAAGGAGCGGTAGAACGGACCGCCGTACCTCAGGGCAAGCGCCGCCATGGTGCCCTCGACGTCCGAGCGCAGCAGCGTGCCCGTCTCGGTGAGCACGTGGCCCGTGGCGGTCGCGCGGACGACGCCGAGGGTGGCCAGGTAGCGCAGGAGCCGGCCCAGGCTCTCGGAGTCGGTGCCGGTCGCCAGGGCCAGCGCGTCGACCCCGTCCGCGCCCGGGCCTGCGCCCGGTCCCGGCCGCCGCGTTCGAGGACGAGCGTGTCGATCCCGGCGGCGCGCAGCAGGTTGGCGAGCACCAGCCCGGCCGGTCCCGCGCCGACGATGAGCACCGATGTCCGATCGGCCATGAGTTCCCGGCCCGTTCCTTCCCGAAGACGGGCGGCCCGCTCGGGCCGCCCGGGGGCAGACCTAACCAGGCCCGTGCGCGCGCGGCCCGCGTGTCGGACCTCGTGGCGCGATTGATCACCCATACGGGGATCGTCCGTCCGAAGAGGACGGCGGCCCGGGCCGCCGGGACAGCGACGCCGAATCCGACCGGCGAATCCGCTTTTCCCGCGAATTTGTCACACGTGGTCCCCGGCAATTCTTTTTTGTAACGCGCGGTTCCGGATCGCAGATACAGCTGTCCGTGAGCGAACGCCGAACCAGCCGACGCGAGCTGCCGTGACCGAGCTGCGCGCGGCGGGCTCGCGGGCCGTCCTGATCGGGACCGGCTGCGCGACCGGTGGTTCCGGCGCGGCCGGGCTCGACGGCGTCCCGGCGGTGGCGGCGACGGTGACCGACCTCGCCGCCGTCCTGGTCGAGCGGTGCGGGATGGCGGCGGGGAACGTCCGGGTCCTGCTCGACCCGGCGCTGCCGTTCGACGTCGGGGCCGCGCTGGCCGAGGAGACCCGGCACGCGGAGGACGCGCTGGTGGTCTTCTTCTGCGGCCACGGCCTGGTCAGCCTCGACGGCGAGCTGTACCTGGCCACCGCCGCCACCGACACGCGCGCCGGGTACCTGGCCCACACCGCCGTCGCGTACGGCCAGCTGCGCAACGCCGTGCTGGCCAGCCCGGCCCGGGTGAAGATCGTGATCCTGGACTGCTGCTACTCCGGACGCGCGTTCGCGACGCTGGGGGACACGGCCGGCCCCGAAGCGACCGGCCTTTCGCGCATCCACGGCGGTTACGTGCTGACGGCGGCCGGCGCCAACGAGGCGGCGCTGGCGCCGCCGGGGGAGCGGTACACCGCGTTCGGCGGCGCATTGATCCGGCTGCTGACCGAGGGCGATCCCGACGGCCCGCGCGAACTGACGTTGCAGCACGCGCACACCTACCTGCGGGAAATGCTGCCCGCGCGCGGGTTCCCCCGGCCGCGCCGCCTGGCGACCGAATCGGCCGACGGCTTCGTCCTCGCGCTCAACCCCGCGTTCCGGCTCGCCGAAACCGAAACCGACGCCGACGCCGAAGCCCGTCCAGCCGGCCCCGGTGACGAGGACGTCTGCCCGTACCGCGGGCTCGCCGCGTTCGACACCCGTGACACGCCCTGGTTCTTCGGCCGCGCCGACGAGACGCGCACGCTGCTCGACCGGATCGCGAAGGCGCGGCCCGGCGATCCGCCGCTGACGCTGGTCGGGCCCTCGGGCGTGGGCAAGTCGTCGCTCCTGCGTGCCGGGGTGGTCGCCGGTGCCGCCGCGGGTGCCGAGCCCCGGGACCCCGTCGTCTTCACCCCGGGGCCGCGGCCGCTGGCGGCGCTGTACGAAGCCGTGGCCGGCCGCCGCGGGAGCGAACGCCTGCTGCTGGTCGTGGACCAGCTCGAGGAGATCTTCACCGAATGCGCCGACCGGCAGGAACGCGACAGCTTCGTGGAGACCCTCACGGCCGGACCGGGTGGCGACGGGCTGCTGGGCGACGCGGTCGTGGTGCTCGGCCTGCGGGCCGACTTCTACCGGCACTGCCTGGCCTACCCCGGGCTGCGGCACGCGCTCGAGACCGACCAGGTCCTGCTCGGCCCGCTCTCGGGCGCCGAACTCGCCACCGCGGTCCAGGCACCCGCCGCGGCCGCCGGGCTGACCCTGCAGGCCGGGCTGGCGCAGATCGTGCTGCAGGACGTCCGGGACCAGGCCGAGGCGCTCGCGGCGGACAAGGGCACCGAGCTCGACCTGCAGCAGGGTGAGGTGCTGCCCCTGTTGTCGCACGCGTTGCGCGAAACCTGGGCGCGGCGCCAGGGCCGCCTGCTCACCGTGACCGGGTACGCGAACGCCGGCCGCGTCGCCCGCGCCGTGGAGACGTCGGCCGAGCGGGTGCACGACGCCCTCGACGAATCCGGTCGCGCGGTGCTCCGCGCGCTGGCGCTGCGGCTGGCGTCGGTGCAGCAGGGCATGGCCATCACCCGCCGGCTGGTGGCGCGGGACACGCTGGTCGGCGAGGTCGCGCCGGAGCACCGGCCGACGGCCGGACGCGTCCTGGACGCGCTGGTCGCGAGCGGACTGCTGGTGGCGGAGGGGGACGCCGTCGGCCTGGCGCACAGCGCGGTCCTGCGCGCCTGGCCGCGACTGCGGACGTGGCTGGAAGACGGCCGCCAGTCACTGCTGGTGCGCCGGCGGCTGGCCACGGCGGCGCAGCGGTGGCACGACGAGAACCGGCGTCGCGGGCTGCTGTACCGGGGTACCCAGCTGACCGTCGCCGGCGCGCTGGCCGAGCAGGGGGACACGCCGCTGCCCGCGCCGTCGCGGGCGTTCCTCGACGCGAGCACGGCCCGGCGCCGCCGGGTCCGCCGGCGGCGCGCGGTGGCCGTCGCCGCCGTGGCCTTGGCCGGTGCGTCGGCCGTGGTCTACCAGGGCGTGTTCCAGGCGGAGGAGGGGTGCCCGGCCGGGCTGCAGACCTCCAGCAGCGTCTCCTTCGGCGACGAATGTGTCGGCGTGACGGCGGGAACGTACGTGTTCCGGCCGGAACTGGCCGCGGTCGAGGGCCGGATCGCCCACGAGAACGCCCGCGTCGGCACCCCGGCCGTCACCGTGGCCCTGCTGGCGCCGTTCCCGGTGGCGGAGGGCGGCATCTTCACCGTGGACTCGATGCGGCGTCAGCTGGAAGGTGCCCACACGGCCCAGCTCGCGGCGAACCGCGCCGGCGCGAACGTCCGGCTGGTGCTGGCGAACGAGGGGGCGTCGGAAGGCGCGTGGGAACCGGTGATCGGCCGGCTGGGCGCCATGACCGCCGACCCGGCACCCCTGGTGGGGGTGATCGGCATGGGTGTCAGTTCGGCGGAGACCCTCGACGGTGCCCGCGTCCTCAGCGACCGCGGCCTGCCCGTCGTGGCCGGGCTCGTCACCGCCGACAACTTCGACCAGCCCGCCGTCCCGGGCCTGCTCCGGGTCCGGCCGAGCAACCGGCAGCTGGCCGCGGCGATGGCCCGGTACGTCCAGGCCCAGGGGACCCGGCGCCCGGCGATGCTCGTCGGCGACACCGGGCCCGGCGCCCTCTACGCCCAGTCGCTGACGGCCGACATCCGGGCGGCGGTCCGCCCGCACGTGGCGTCGATGGACGTCTTCGGCTACCTGGGTTCCCGCAACAAGGTGCCCGCCACCTTCGGCGTCGTCGTCAACGGGATCTGCGTCGCCCGGCCCGCCTCCGCGTTCTTCGCCGGGCAGCAGGAGGACCTCACCCGGTTCCTCGACACGCTCGCCGCGCGCAACTGCGGCCCGATCGAAGTGCTCGCCCCGGAACCCGGCGACGGCCTCCTCGACCCGGCGCGGCGGACCCGGCTCGCGGCCGCGCGGATCACGGTCACCGCGTTCGTCCCGGCGGGCTGGTCGGCGCTCGGGCCGCGGCCCGGGAACCCGGCCCGCTACCAGCGCTACCTGGACGACTTCGGCCGCGCCGGGTTCGACCAGGCCGGCGCCGCGACCGGGGAGGCCGTCTCCCAGCACGACGCGATGGCCACGCTGACCACCGCGATCGCCGCGGCCCGGTCGAGCGGGCAGGCCGTGGACGCGCGGGCGGTCACGGCCCAGCTGGCGAACCTCCACGGCCCGCTGTCGGTCCCCGGGGCCGAGGAAGACCTCGGCTTCACCGAACAGGGCACCCCGGCGCACCGGACGATCGCGATCGTCCGCTACGCCGACGGGAAGCCGCCGCAGACCATCGGCGTCGACCACACCGAATAGGAGTCCACTGTGGACCTGACCCTCCGGATCACCGCCGGCGACCCCGTCGGGGAACTGAGCTCCCTGAACGACTGGCTGGCGGCCGACGACCGGTTCGCCGTCCGCGTGCTCCGGGGGACCGGGGCGCCGGGCACCCTGGCCGCGGGCCTGCCCGAGGCCCTCGCGGTCGCCCTCGCGCCCGGCGGCGTCGCCACCGCGATCGCGACGGTGCTCGTCACCTGGATCCGGCACCGGACGGGCGCGGTGAAGATCACCGGCACCCGCCCGGACGGCACCACGTTCGCGCTCGAGGCCACCCACGTGAAAGACCTCGACGCGGCCGGGGTCCGGGAGCTGACCGAGAAGATCGTGAGGGCGCCCGCGTTGCCGGACGTCCGGTCCGAGTAGCGGCCACCGGCGAGGCGGCGGCAGAAGTACGGAGTGCGCAAGGCGCCCGGACGGCTCGAAGCCGTGAGACGCATCCGTCGTGCAGGCGGGGGCATCGGTTCTGCGAGCCGGAGACACGAGGGTGTTGGTCTCTGACGGCCTGTCCGCCGAGTCCGGTACTTCGGGCAATTGGTCACGAAACGGTTAATTTCCCCAAGCCGACTGCAACCGGAATCCCCGTTCGGGCGATACACGACCGCCTGGGAAGGGGACCGGTATGGCTTTGGGAAAACTTCGCGCACTCCGTCACGCTTTGGTGGCGGCGGTGCTGACCGGGGCGTTACTGCCCGTCGTATCGACCGGGGTGGCGGCGGGGGCGCTCCCGTCGGGCTTCGTGCTGCAGGACACCGACACCGGATTGGGTCAGTACCAGCTGACCGACTTCACCTATCTGCCCGACGGTTCCGTCCTCGCCACCGCCAAGGACGGCCGGGTCCGGTGGCTGCCGGTGAGCGGGACCGGCAGGACGATCGCGACGCTGCCGACGCGGTCGGTCAGCGACCTCGGGCTGGTCGGCGTCGCCGTCGCGCCCGACTACGCGACGTCGCACAACGTCTACCTGACGCGGTCGGTCAACGTCACCGGCGGCTTCGTCATGCGGCTGTCGCGGTTCACGGTCGGCCTCGACGCGGCGGGCGCGCCCGCCGCGCTGGGCGGTGAGCAGGCGCTGTTCGAGGTGCCGGGCATCTACGACGTCCACGGCATCAACGGCGTCATCGCCGCCGCGGACGGCACGCTGTGGATGTCCATCGGCGACAACGCCGACTTCGCGAAGGTGGACCCGGGCGCGCTGCGGGCCCAGGACGTCAACCAGCCCTACGGCAAGATCCTCCACTTCACCCCCGACGGCAAGGGCGTGCCGGGGAACCCGTACTACGACGCGGCCAATCCCACCTCGACGGCGAGCAAGGTGTTCGCGCGCGGGTTCCGCAACCCGTTCCGGTTCAGCATCGACCCGAACCTCGGCCTGCCCGTCGCCGGGGACGTCGGCTGGAACAGCTGGGAAGAGGTCGACGTCGTCCAGCGCGGCGCCAACCAGGGCTGGCCGTGCTGGGAGGGCACCCACCCGACGCCGGGCTACAGCGCCCTCGCGGGCTGCGCCGGCGTGGCGAACCAGGCGCCGATCTTCGAGTACCAGCACGGGAACGGCGCGATGCAGGGCAACAGCGTCACCGGCGGGATCGTCTACAACGGATCGAGTTACCCGGCCGCCTACCGCGGATCGTTGTTCTTCGGCGACTACGTGACGCACAAGATCTGGACGATGCGGTACGACGACCAGGGCAGGCTCACGCAGGCGCCGCAGAACCCGCCGGCCTTCACCGACATCGGCGGCCCGACGAAGTTCGCGGCCGCGGCCAACGGCGACGTCGTCTACGCCGACATCCTGACCGGGAAGCTGCGCCGGCTGAGCTATACCGCCGGAAACACCGCGCCGGTGGCGAGCGCGTCGTCGACCACGGACCCGGACACCCGCACGGTCTCCTTCGACGGTTCGGCGTCCGTCGACTACGACGGCGATCTGCTGAAGTACGACTGGGACTTCGGGGACGGGACGACCGCCGCCGACGCCGGCCCGAAGGTGACCCACGCCTACGCGGCGGGCACCGAGTCGTTCACCGCGAAGCTGACCGTGCGGGACCCGCTGGGGGCGAGCGGCACGACCACCGTCGTGGTGGCGCCGGGCAACCACACCCCGCAGCTCACCCTGACCACGCCCGGCGACACCGCGACGTTCGCGGTGAACCAGCAGGTCGGCCTGAGCGGTACCGCGACGGACGCCGAAGACGGCGCCTTGCCGATCACGTGGACCTCCGCGGTGCGGCACTGCCCGAGCGAGGCGACGTGCCACTCGCACCCGGGCGCCGGCGGCACCGGGGCGAGTTTCGCCCTGCCGTTCACCGAGCACCCGGACTCCCGGCAGGAGTTCACCGCGACGGTGACCGACAGCGCCGGGGTGGCCGCGTCGAAGACCTACGTGGCGTGGCCGCGTGAGCACCGGATCACCTTGGTCAGCACGCAGCCGGCGGCGCTGAGCATCCCGGTCGAGGGCGGCGTCGGCACGGCCATGGTCGCGGAGGGCGCCACGTTCGACGTCGAGGCCGCGCCGCTGGGCATCGACGGCGTCTCGAAGTTCACCGGCTGGCAGGGCGGGCCCACGGACACCACGTGGATCGTCACCGTCGGCGCCGGCGACATGACGCTGACGGCGAACTACGCGACCCCGATCGACCAGCGTTACGACGCCGACCCGGCGGTGCGGACGAAGCTCGGCGCGCCGACGGGCACCGAGGTCACCGACGGCACGGTCCACTACCGGACCTACGCGAACGGCCGGTTGTACTGGAGTGCCGTGGGCGGCACGAAGTTCCTCACCGGTCCGGTGCTGGACAAGTACCTCGCCTTCGGCGGCCACAGCGTCCTCGGCCCGCCGACGAGCGACACCGCGTCCACGCCGGACGGGGTCGCGCAGTTCAACCACTTCACCAACAACGGGAACGTGGGATCGATCTACTACACCGCCGCGACGGGCGCGCACGCGATCTACGGCGAGATCCGCAAGAGGTGGGCGGCCCTCGACTACGAACGTGGCCTGGGCTACCCGACGACCGACGAAGCCGGTACGCCGGACGGCGTCGCCCGGTACAACCACTTCGTCAAGGGCACCAACGTCGGGTCGATCTACTACACGAGCGCGTACGGCGCGCACGCGATCTTCGGTGAGATCCGCAAGAAGTGGGCCGCGCTCGACTACGAACGCGGTCTCGGCTACCCGACGACCGACGAGACCGGCACCCCGGACGGACTCGGCCGGTTCAACCACTTCAGCCTCGGCCACTCGATCTACTACACGGTGGCGACGGGCGCGCACGCGGTGAAGGGCGAGATCCGCAAGCGCTGGGCGGCGCTCGGGTGGGAGAACTCCTACCTGCACTACCCGAGGACCGACGAGTACGTGGTGAACGGGGTGTACCGCAGCGACTTCCAGGGCGGCTACATCACGTTCACCCTCGCCGGCGGGGCGGTCGACCGCCCCTGGTGACCGCACCACGACGGTACCTGCGGGGCCGGGCCCGGCCCGGCTCCGCGGGTGGCCCCCGCCCGGGCGGAACACACGCGTCCGTCCGGGAGTTGAGCGTGGCATGAGTCAATTCGTGGACCGCACGATCACCGCCCTCCGCTCCGAGCACGACGTGCTCGCCGGCCTCGTCGCCACCCTCACCGACGAGCAGCTGGCCACCACCAGCGGCGCCGCGGACTGGACCGTCGCCCAGGCCCTGTCCCACCTCGGCAGCGGTGCGGAGATCGGCCGCGCGCCCATCGCCCGGGCCGCCGGCGAGACCGTGGCGGCCGAAGACAACCCGACGATCTGGGCCCGCTGGGACGGGTCCGCGCCGCGCGCGCAGGCCGAGGGTTTCCTGGAGCACAACGCCCGCTGGCTCGAGACGGTCGAGGCGCTCACGCCCGAGCAGCGCTCGTCGCTGACCGTCGACCTCGGTTTCCTGCCGGAGCCGGTCCCCCTGCTCACCGCTCTGGGCATGCGGCTCAACGAGGTGGCCAACCACTCGTGGGACGTCCGGGTGGCCTTCGACCCGGAAGCGGGCGTGGACGCCGGGTCGGCCGCGGTGCTGGTCGAGCTCCTGGCCGGGCCGGTGGGCTTCATGCTGAGCTTCCTCGCGAAGCCGGCCGAGCTCGCGGACCCGGTGTCGCTCGCGGTCCCCGGCGGCGGCCTGGTGATCGACGACGCCGTCACGGTGGTGGACCACCTCGAGTCGCCGTCCGCGACGTTCGACGGGCCGGCGGAAGCGTTCGTCCGGCTGATCAGCGGCCGGCTCAAGGCACCCTACGACAAGGGCGTCACCGTCGAAGGCAGCATCACGCTCGACGACCTGCGCCGCGTGTTCCCCGGCTTCTGACAGGAGCCGCGGGCCCGGAAGCGGCCGGGTAGTCCGTCCACACGGGACGGGCCGGGTTTCGCGCGACGGCGTTCCCGGGCCCGCGGCAGCCGACGCAGTAGGCTGGAACGAATGAGCGGGGAACCCACGGCATCGGCTCCGGAGCACTCGATGGTCGAAACCCGGCACCAGACCCGGGTGCTCACGCTGCTCCGGGACGAAGGCCCGATGTCGCGGGTCGAGCTGGGGGAGCGGCTGGAACTGCCGCGCGCCCGGGTGGGCGCCGAGGTGGCGCGGCTCGGCGAGGTCGGGCTCGTGGAGACCGCGGGACCCTCGGCCAGCCGCGGCGGGCGGCGGTCGACGCTGGTGCGGCTGGCGGGTGACCTGCGGGTGCTCGCGGTGGACGTCGGCGCGACGTCGGTCGGCGTGGCGGTGACCGACGCTTCGTGCGAGGTGCTCGCGCACACCGTCGAGGACGGTGACGTCCGGCAGGGGCCGCATCCGGTCCTGCGCCGGGTCGCCGAACTCGCGGCGAAGGTCCGCGACGAGGCGCCCGGCCGGCTGATCGCGGCCGGCGTCGGGCTGCCGGGGCCGGTCAGCTTCGCCGAGGGGATGGCGGTCGCCCCGCCGATCATGCCCGGCTGGGACCGGTTCAACGTCCGGGACCACCTCGGCGGCCTCTGGGGCTGCCCGGTGGCGGTGGACAACGACGTCAACGCGATGGCGCTCGGGGAGCGGCACGCCGGGGTCGCCCGCTCGACCGACGACCTGATGTTCGTCAAGATCGGCACCGGGATCGGCTGCGGGATCGTGCTCGGCGGCAAGGTGTACCGCGGGGTCGCCGGCACGGCCGGGGACATCGGGCACATCCGGCTCGACGACTTCGGCCCGACCTGCGCCTGCGGCGAGGTCGGCTGCCTGGAGGCCTACTTCGGCGGGGCCGCGCTGGCGCGGGACGGGCTCGCGCTGGCCCGCAGCGGACGCTCGGCCCACCTCGCCGAGGCGGCCGCCGAACGCGGCGCCGTCACCGCCCGCGACGTCGGCCGTGCCGCCGCGGCGGGCGACTTCGGCGCGGTCAACCTGATCCGCGACGGCGGCCGGCGGCTCGGCCTCGTCGTCGCCTCGCTGGTCAGCTTCATCAACCCGGGCATGGTGGTGATCGGTGGCGGGGTGGCGCAGCTCGGGCACCAGCTGCTCGCCGAGGTCCGCAGCGCGGTGTACCGCCGCTCACTGCCGCTGGCGACCGGCAACCTCCCGATCGTGCTGTCGGAGCTCGGCGACACGGCGGGCGTGACGGGCGCCGCCTGGTCCGCGACCGACCGCGCCTTCACCCTCAGCAGCTGACACGAGCGGTCTGCCGCGGCCCTCGTGAGTGGTTAGGGCGGTTCTAACCGCCCTAACCACTCACGACAAGTCGCGGCAGGAGTCGGCCGGGACCTCCCGCTGAGTGCCTGAGGATGCCTGTCGGAACCGGCGCCGGCGCCGGTTCCGAACCCGGGCGCAAAGCTTCGCCAAAGCCGTGAGGGGCACCTTCAGGGACCCAGAGTCCCTGAAGGTGCCCCTCCACGGCTTTCCGGCAACGGGAGCCGTCGGTGCCAGCCGGGTAGCTCGTGCCGTGCCCCTGGCAGACCGACGCACTCGCGCCCACGTCGGCCGGCCCGGGCACGCTCGGCGCCCGTCCGTGTCCCATCGGTAGCGCTCGAACTCTGCAGGCTTTTGCACCTTGGATACGAAAGTATGTACGGTTTGGCGCGTCTATCCGGGTGAAAACCGGACGTACTGCTCCATCGTCACCTTGACGGGTGATGGCCGTCACCCTACTTTCGCTCTCTGGGTAACAAAGTGTGTTCAAGGCGCAACACCTGTGGGGGCATCGTGGCCGTGACCGGTACCAGGCGAGCCGACCCGGCGAGCCCGCGTACGGCGAACCTGGCCGCGGTCCTGCGGGCGTTGCGCACCGGTCCGCTGTCCCGCTCGCAGCTGGCCACCCGCTGCGGGGTCGCGAAGTCGGCGGTGCCCGGCTTGCTCGCCGAACTCGCCGAGCGGGGCCTGGTCCGGTCCGCCGGGGTCCTGCCCGGCAACGGCCGGCCGAGCCGGCTGGTCGAACTGGACGGCGAAGGCGCGTGCGCGCTGGCCCTGGGCATCGAAGCCGACCGGCTGTCGGCGGTGGTGACCGACCTGTCCGGCCGGGTTCTGGCCGAGCGGTCCGAAACCGTCGACGTCGCCGCGGCCGGGCTCCAGCGCGGTATGGACGAACTCGCCCACCTCTCGCACCGGGTGCTGTCCGGCCCGCCGGCCGGCGTGGCGATCTCGGTACCCGGGCTGGTCGACTCGGCCGCCGCGGTGCTGCGGTTCGCCCCGGCCCTGCGCTGGCGCGACGCGGAGATCGCCGGCCTGATGGCCGCCCGGCTTGGCCTGCCCGCCGAGGCGATCGCCGTGGACAACGAGGCCAACCTCGGCGCGCTCGCCGAGTCGCTCGCCGGGGTGCGCGAGCTGTTCTACCTCAGCGGCGGGACGGCGGTCGGCGGGGGACTGGTCGCGGGCGGCGCGATCCTGCGCGGCGCGCGCGGTTTCGCGGGCGAGGTCGGGCACATCGCCGTCGACCCGCACGGCGAGCGGTGTTCCTGCGGCCGGACGGGCTGCCTGGAGACCAAGGCGAACCTGGCCGCGGTCCTGCGCGCGGCGGCGGCGCCCGGCGATCCGCTGCACGATCCCGCTCTCGGCGTCGAAGGCCGGGTCGCGCTGTTGAAGCACCGCGTGCGCCGCGGCGACCAGCGCGCGGTCACGGCGGTGCACGAACTCGGCGTCGCGCTCGGCGTCGCACTGTCCACTGTGGTCGATGTGCTCGACCCGGACGTCGTCGTGCTCGGCGGCTACTTCGGGGAGCTGGGGGAGTGGCTGGTGGAACCGGTCCGCGTCGAGCTCGCCGCGCACACCCAGCCGGGCCTGCACGCCCGGGTCGTGCCGTCCGCGCTCGGCCTCGGTGCCCCGCTGCGCGGTGCCGCCCACCTGGCGGCCGACCGGATCTTCGCCGACCCCACCCTCGTCGCCGGCCCCGAGGAGGCCTCGGTATGAGCCTGCTTTCCGTGCGTGGCATCGTGAAGTCCTTCCCGGGCGTGCGCGCGCTCGACGGCGTCGACCTCGACGTCGAACCCGGCGAGGTGCACTGCCTGCTCGGGCAGAACGGCGCCGGCAAGTCGACGCTGATCAAGGTCCTCTCCGGCGCGCACCGGCCGGACGCGGGCGAGATCACCTGGCAGGGACACCGCGTCGAACTCGGTTCGCCGGTCGACGCGCTGCGCCTGGGCATCGCCACCATGTACCAGGAGCTCGACCTCGTGCCCGGGCTTTCGGTGGCGGACAACATCTTCCTCGGCCACGAGCGCGCCCGGCTCGGGTTCACCCGGATCTCGCAGGCCCGGGACGAGGCCGCCCGGCTGATGGCCCGGCTGGGCCACGCGAACATCCGGCCGTGGCACGAGGTCGGCAAGCTGTCCGCCGCGGGCCAGCAGCTGGTGTCGATGGCCCGCGCGCTGGCCCACGACGCCCGGCTGCTCGTGATGGACGAACCCACCGCCGCGCTGGCCGGCGAAGAGGTCGACAACCTCTTCCGGATCGTCGGCGAGCTGACCGCCGACGGCGTCGCCGTCGTCTACATCTCCCACCGGCTCGAGGAACTGCGCCGGATCGGGCACCGGGTGACCGTGCTCAAGGACGGCCGGACCGTCGGCACCGGGCTGCCCGCCCAGACCACGCCGACCGCCGACCTGGTCGCGCTGATGGCCGGGCGCAAGGTGGAGACGGTGTTCGGGCCGCGTCACGACGGGCACGCGGACCGCACCACGCCGCTGCTCGAAGTCGGCGGCCTGTCCCGGGCCGGGGAGTTCGACGACGTCAGCTTCACCGTCCACGCCGGGGAGGTCGTCGGCATCGCCGGCCTGGTCGGCTCGGGCCGCAGCGAACTGCTGGAGACGATCTTCGGCGCGCGCAAAGCCGACAGCGGAACCGTGACCGTCCAAGGGAAAGCGCTGACCTCCGGCAACGTCCGGGCCGCCGTCAAGGCGGGGATCGGGCTGGCCCCGGAGGAGCGCAAGAGCCAGGGCCTCCTGCTGGACCTTTCGGTGGCGCACAACGTGACCCTGGCGAGCCTTGGCCGCTACTCGAAGCTCGGGTTCACCGAACGCGCGAAGGAACTGGACGACTCCGGCGCGAGCCTGCGGCGCCTCGACCTGCGGCCCGCCGACCCGCGCCGGATCGTCCGCACGCTCTCGGGCGGCAACCAGCAGAAGGCGGTGCTGGCGCGGTGGCTGGTCCGCGGGTGCCGGGTGCTGCTGCTCGACGAGCCGACCCGCGGCGTCGACGTCGGCGCCCGCGCCGAGCTGTACCGGCTGATCGACGAGCTGGCCGCGAGCGGCGTGGCGATCGTGCTGGTGTCCAGCGAGATCCCCGAAGTGCTCGGGCTGTCCGACCGGGTGCTGGTGCTGCGCGAGGGCCGCGTCCTCGCCGACCGGCCCTCCGCCGGGCTCACCGAGGCCGGGGTGCTCGACGTGATTCTCGAGGGGAGCGCGGCATGACCGACACCGAAACGGCACCACCGAAAGCGCTGTCCGCGCCGGGGAGGCGGTTCTCCTTCCGGGCCGACCCGCGGCTGCTGGGCCTGGCCGGCGTGCTCGTCGTGCTGTGCCTGGTCGGCCAGCTCACCCGGCCCGAGCTGTTCTTCACCGAAAGCAACATCTCCACGATCCTGCGGCTGGCCGCGGCGATCGGCGTGGTCAGCGTCGGGATGACGTTCGTGATCATCAGCGGCGGCATCGACCTGTCCGTCGGCTCGATCGTCGCGCTCTCGAGCGTCTGGCTGACGACGCTGGCCACCCAGTCCTACGGCCCGTGGGTGATGGTCCTCTGTGGACTCGCGGTCGGCCTCGGCTGCGGGCTGGTCAACGGCGTGCTCGTCTCCTACGGCAAGGTCGTGCCGTTCATCGCGACGCTGGCGATGTACGTCTCGGCCCGCGGGCTCGCCGAGCGGCTCAGCGGCCGCCGCACGCAGGTCGTCGCCGACCAGGACTTCCTCACCTTCTTCCGCGGCGCGCTGCTCGGCATCCCGGTGCTGATCTGGCTGTTCGCGCTGGTGTTCGCGATCGGCTGGGTCGTGCTCAACCGCACCACCTTCGGCCGCCGGACGTTCGCGGTCGGCGGCAACATCGAGGCGTCGCGGCTGGCCGGGATCAACGTCAAGCGGCACCTCGCGCTCGTCTACGGCGTCGCCGGGCTGTGCTGCGGGATCGCCGCGCTCATGGTCGTCGCGCGGACGACGGCGGGCGCGTCCACCAACGGCATGTTCTACGAGCTCGACGCGATCGCGGCGGTGGTCATCGGCGGCACGCTGCTCACCGGCGGCCGCGGTTCGCTGATCGGCACCCTGATCGGCGTGCTGATCTTCACGGTGCTGTCCAACCTCTTCACGCTCAACAACCTGGACACCGACATCCAGAACATCGCCAAGGGCGTGATCATCGTGCTCGCCGTGCTCTTGCAGTTCCGGGCCAGGAAAGCCAGGACCGGGTCGTAGTAATCACCACCTCTGGAGGTCGTCATGACCGAACAACCCTTCCTCGCCCGCCGGGGATTCCTCCTCGGCGGCGCCGCCCTCGGCGCCGGCGCGGTGCTGGCCGGCTGCACGTCGAACACGCCCGCGAACTCGGAGTCGAACGCGCCGGTCGCCAACGCGGGCAGCAACGCCGAGCCGGGAAAGCCGGTCACCATCGGCTTCTCCGCGCCCGCCGCCGACCACGGCTGGATCGCGGCGATCACCAAGAACGCCAAGGCCCAGGCGCAGAAGTTCAGCGAGGTGAAGTTCAGCGCCACCGAGGGCACCAACGACGTCAACCAGCAGATCTCCCAGGTCGAGACGCTGATCAACGCCAAGGTGAACGTCCTGGTGATCCTGCCCTTCGACGGCAAGGCACTCACCTCGGTCGGGCAGCAGGCGATGGACGCCGGGATCCCGGTGATCAACCTGGACCGCGTTTTCGACACGCCGCTCGCGTACCGCACGTGGATCGGCGGCGACAACTACCGGATGGGCGTCAACGCCGGTGACTACATAGCGAAGCAGCTGAAGGCGAAGAACGTCGCCAACCCGGTCATCGGCGAGGTCGCCGGGATCGACTCGCTGCCGCTGACCCAGGAACGCAGCAAGGGTTTCGCGGACGCCCTCGCGCGCGCCGGGTACAAGGTCGGCCCGCGGGTTTCGGCGCAGTTCACGTCGGAGTCGGGTGAGCAGCAGACCGCGAACCTGCTCCAGAGCGCGCCCAAGCTGGACGCCCTGTGGAACCACGACGACGACCAGGGCATCGGTGTCAACGCCGCGATCGACACCGCGGGTCGCAAGGAGTTCATCATGGTCGGCGGGGCCGGCTCGAAGAACATGATGAACCTGATCAAGGCCGACGCGTCGCCGATCAAGGCGACCGTGCTCTACAGCCCGTCGATGGCCTCGACCGCGATCGCGCTGGCGCGGCTGCTCGGGCAGAACAAGGGGGTCGGCGACCTCGCCGAGCACGACATCCCCGCCGAGATCACGACGTACTCCGCCGTCGTCACCAAGGAGAACGTCGACCAGTACCTCGACGTCGGCTTCGACTCCTGACCTGGCTTCACCAAACCGAAGGAGGGGCATTGAGCCCGGCACGGGAAACGATCGGGATCGGCATGGTGGGCCACGCGTTCATGGGTGCGGTGCATTCGCACGCCTGGCGCAGCGTGCACCGGTTCTTCGACCCACCGCTGGTGCCGAGGCTCGCGGTGCTCGCGGGCCGGGACGAGACCCGGGCCAAGGCGGCGGCGGAGCGGTTCGGCTGGGCCGCCGTCGAGACGGACTGGCGGAAGCTCATCGCGCGCGACGACGTCGACCTGGTCGACATCTGCACGCCGGGCGACAGCCACGCGGAGATCGCGATCGCCGCGCTGGAAGCCGGGAAGCACGTGCTGTGCGAGAAGCCCCTGGCCAACTCGGTCGCGGAGGCCGAAGCGATGGCCGACGCTGCGCGACGGGCCCGTGAACGCGGGGTACGGGCCATGGTCGCGTTCAACTACCGCCGGGTGCCCGCCCTCGCGCACGCCAGGAACCTGGTGGCGGGCGGGGCACTCGGCGAGATCCGGCACGTGCGCTCGGTCTACCTGCAGGACTGGCTGTCGGACCCGCAGGCGCCGATGACCTGGCGGCTGCGACGCGAATCCGCCGGTTCGGGCGCACTCGGTGACCTCGGCGCGCACATCGTCGACGCCGCGCAGTTCGTCACCGGTCAGCGGATCACCGGCGTTTCCGCACTGACGAACACCTTCGTGAAGGAGCGGCCGGCCGAGAACGGCGGGACGGACGCGGTGACGGTCGACGACACCGCGTTGTTCCTGGCGCGGCTGACCGGGGGAGCGGTGGCGAGCTTCGAGGCGACCCGGTTCGCGCTGGGCCGCAAGAACGCGATGCGGCTGGAAGTCAACGGGTCGAAGGCCAGCCTGGCGTTCGACTTCGAGTCGATGAACGAACTGCAGTGGTACGAGGGCACCGGCACCGAAGCAGGGTTCCGGCGCATCCTCGTCACCGAACCGGAGCACCCGTACGTCGGCGTGTGGTGGCCGCCGGGGCACCTGCTCGGCTACGAGCACACGTTCACCCACGAGGTCGCCGACCTGCTCGACGCCCTCGGCGCGGGCACCGATCCCGAGCCGGGCTTCGACGCCGGCCTGCGCGTCCAGCGCGTGCTGCACGCGGTCGAGGAAAGCGCTTCCACGCAGTCCGCGTGGACCGCGATCGAGGACTAGTTCCCGTTTCAGTGACAAGAAATGAGGGAGTTCCATGTGCGGTCATGAAGCTGAGCAGCACTCCCGACGGACATTCCTGAACGTGGCGACGGCGGCCCTCACGGTGGGGGCGGCGGCCATCGTGTTGCCCGGCACCGCGGACGCCGCCCAAGGCAGGCAGCGCGTTCCGCTCGACAAGATCAGCATCCAGCTCTACTCCCTGCGTTCCCTGCTGCAGAACGACCCCGAAGGCACCCTGTCCGCCCTGGCCGACATCGGCTACCGGAAGGTCGAGCTGGCCGGGACGTACGGGCGCAGCGCCACCGAGTTCCGGGCCATCCTCGACAAGTGCCACCTCAAGGCGTCCTCGACGCACGTCGGCATCGACGGCGACCTGAACCAGACCATCGCCGACGCGAAGATCCTCGGAAACTCCTCCGCCGTCGTGCCGTTCGCGCAGTTCGCCACGATCGCCGAGTGGGAGGCCTTCGCGGGCCGGATGAACACCGCGGCGGTGGCGTTCAAGAAGGCCAAGCTCAAGCTCGGCTACCACAACCACGACCACGAGTTCCACCCGATCGACGGCGTGCTGCCCTACGACGTGCTCACCGCGAAGACGAACAAGCGAGACGTGCATCTGGAGATCGACCTCTTCTGGGCCGTGAACGGCGGCGCGGACCCGGTCGAGCTGTTCCGGCGCAACTATCCGCGCGTGACGCAGTACCACGTCAAGGACCGGACCGCGGACGGGCAGATGACCGATCCCGGCACCGGCGTGATCGATTTCCCGCGCATCTTCGCCGCCTCCTGCCACAACATCAGCGAGTACATCGTCGAGCACGACCAGCCGGCGGATCCGCTCAACACCGCCAAGGTCGGCTTCGAATACCTCCGCACCGTACGGTTCTGAGACCCCGGGGGAATCCACATGCGAGTGTCACGTCGGTCGATGCTGGCCGGAACCGCCGCGGGGGTGCTCGTGCCCGCCCTCGGCGCCGCCGATTCGGCGTCGGCGGCGGGTCTGACCCGCCGGATCACGATCTACGCCGAGGCGTTGCCGGGCGGCCTGTACGGCTACGGGCTGGAACCGGGCAAAGCCACGATCCCGGGGCCGCTGCTGGAGATCTACGAGGCCGACACCCTCGAGATCGAACTGGTCAACACCACCGACCAGCGGCTGTCCATCCACCCCCACGGGGTCATCTACGACACCGCGTCCGACGGCGCCCCGCTCAACGCGTCGTTCAACAACCCGCGCGAGACGCGGACCTACACCTGGCGCACCCGCGCCCGGTACGAGGCCAGCGGCGGGTTCTGGATGCCCGGCAGCGCCGGCTACTGGCACTACCACGACCACGCCATGGGTACCGACCACGGCACCGGCGGCCTCGCCCGCGGGCTCTACGGCGGGCTGATCGTGCGCAAGCGCGGCGACCTGCTGCCCGCCAAGCAGTACACCGTCGTGTTCAACGAGGTGATGATCAACCACGAGATGGCACCCGACACACCGATGTTCGAGGCCCGCCTCGGCGAGCGCGTCGAGTGGGTCTGCGTCGGGTACGGCAGCCTGCCGCACACGTTCCACCTGCACGGGCACCGCTGGGCCGACACCCGCACCGGGATGCTCGGCGGCGCCGCTGACAACGCTGCCATCGTCGACAACAAGAACCTCGACCCCGGCAGCTCGTTCGGTTTCCAGGTGATCGCCGGCGAGGGCGCCGGGCCGGGGGTGTGGATGTACCACTGCCACGTCCAGACGCACTCCGACGGCGGGATGGTGGGCCTGTTCCTGGTCCGCAACCCCGACGGCAGCTTGCCCGACGGAACGCAGGAAGCGATCGACCGGTTCAAGCAGCACGGCCACGCCGGGCACGACATGAGTCCCGACGGCCGGACACACGCATGAGGAGGGACGCCATGAAACGACGTTGGTTCGGCAGACGCGGAGCGCTCGTGCTCGCCATCGGGTCGGTCCTCGCGGCCGGCTCGCCGCTGCTCGTGATGCCGGTGGCGCAGGCCGCGCCGGCGGTGGTGAACGTGCCGGTGAACGTGCTGGTCTTCCACGGCGCGGCGGACGGCCAGAAGGACCCGGTGCTGCGCGCGGCGGACGCGATCGCGCGGCTCGGCCAGGACAACGGCATCACGGTCACGGCCTCCTCCGACCCCGCTGTGTTCGCCGCGGCGAACCTCGCCCGCTACCGCGGCGTGGTGTTCCTCTCCGCGCAGGGCGTGACGCTCGCGCGGGAGCAGGAAGCCGCGCTGCAGGCCTACATGAAGGCGGGCGGCGGGTTCCTCGGCATCTCCGACGCCGCTCGCGCGCAGGACTCGTCCCAGTGGTTCACCGGCTTGATCGGCGCGCGCCCGGTCGGCGCCCGCCCGACGCCCGAGACCGTGGCGTCGGTGACCGCCAGCGCGGAGAACCCGCCGAACGAGACGAAGGAAAAACTGGCCGACAACAACGAGAACACCAAGTGGCTGACGTTCGCGACGACCGGCTGGGCGGCCTACAAGATGGCCACCCCGGTCGCGGTCAGCAGCTATTCGCTGGTCTCGGCGAACGACTTCCCCGGCCGCGACCCGAAGAGCTGGACCCTGCAGGGGTCCGCCGACGGGCAGGCCTGGACCGACCTGGACACCCGCACGAACGAGGCGTTCACCGACCGGTTCCAGACCCGGACGTTCACCTTCGCCAACACCACGGTCTACCCGAACTACCGGCTGAACATCACCGCGAACGCGGGCGAGCCGCTCATCCAGCTCGCGGACCTCAAGCTGTTCAAGGACACCTCGACGACCCCGCCGCCGCCCGAACCCGCGCCGCAGCAGGCCGTCGTCGACGTCCTCGACGCCCAGCACCCGGCCACCGCCGGCCTGCCGCAGAACTGGACGCGCACCGACCGCTGGCTCAACTGGGAGTCCAACCCGGTCGGCACCGTGCACACGGTCGCCCAGGTCGAGGAGAAGGGCTACAACCCGGGGGTCGGCGCGAACGGCGCGTTCCACCCGATCTCGTGGTGCCGTGACTACGACGGCGGCCGCTCCTTCTACACCGGCATGGGCCGCACCGAAGGGTCCTACGGCGAAGCGCAGTTCCGGCAGCACCTGCTCGGCGCCCTGCGCTGGACGACCGGGATGGTGCGCGGCGACTGCCAGGCCGGGATCGCCGCCAACTACAAGGTCGAGCGGCTGACCGGGAAGAACGCGGCCGGGCAGCTCGACCAGATCGGCGAGCCGCACGGGCTCACCATCGCCCCGGACGGCAGGGTGTTCTACATCGGCAAGGCGGCCTGCCCGACCGGGCCGATCGTCAGCTGGGACGACCCGAACGTCGGCCTCGGCTGCGGCACGGTCCACCAGTGGGACCCGGCCACCAAGAAGGTCAAGCTGCTCACGACGTTGCCGGTGATGGGCAACCGCGGCAGCGGTGACGAGCTCGTCAAGAACGAAGAGGGCCTGCTCGGCCTGACGCTGGACCCGAAGTTCACCGAGAACGGGTTCATGTACGCCTACTGGATGCCGCACGCGTCGATCGACCGCGACAAGCGGATCGGCAAGCGCACGATCTCGCGGTTCACCTACAACGCCACCGCGCAGACGCTCGACCAGGCGACCCGGAAGGACCTGCTGTCCTGGGACGTCCAGATCCACAGCTGCTGCCACGCGGGCGGCGGCATGGCGTTCGACAAGGACGGGAACCTGTACGTCGGCTCCGGGGACAACAACTCCTCGGGCGGCTCCAACGGCTACTCGGGCAACAACTGGACGCTCGACTACAAGGGCCTTTCGTTCCAGGACGCGCGCCGCACGGCGGGCAACACGAACGACCTCGGCGGCAAGATCCTGCGCATCCACCCGGAGGCGAACGGGACGTACACCATCCCGCAGGGCAACCTGTTCCCGAACGGGCCGGCGGACAAGACGCGCCCGGAGATCTACGTGATGGGCGTCCGCAACATCTCGCGGTTGCAGATCGACCCGGTGCACAACTGGATGACCGCGGGCTGGGTCGGCCCCGACGCGTCGTCGCCGAGCCCCGAGCTCGGGCCGGCGAAGTACGAGACGGCGACGATCATCACCGAGGCGGGCAACCACGGCTGGCCCTACTGCATGGGCAACCGGCAGCCCTACCGCGACCGCAGCAGCACGAACGCCGCGGAGCTGACCGGCTGGTACGACTGCAACAACCCGATCAACACCTCGCCGCGCA
Organism: Amycolatopsis sp. NBC_00355; assembly: GCF_036104975.1. Lineage (GTDB taxonomy): Bacteria > Actinomycetota > Actinomycetes > Mycobacteriales > Pseudonocardiaceae > Amycolatopsis. The sequence goes on from NZ_CP107982.1 coordinate 303,087, forward strand.
ACACCGGCCTGGTCAACCTGCCGCCGATCAAGGACAACATGATCTGGTACTCGCCCGACGGCGGCGGCCCGGTCTTCCCCAACCGTCCCAACAGCTCCATTCCGACCTACAACGCGGCGGACGCCACCTACACCCAGCCGTACCTGCGCGGTGGCGGCCAGGCGATCATGTCCGGGCCGACGTACCACCGCTCGCTGGTCAACACGAACAGCGGGGTCGCGTGGCCGGGGTACTGGGACAACAAGTGGTTCGTCGGCGACGAGTCGAACTCCCAGAACCGGGTCGCGGTGACCGTGGACCCGGCGGGCGTGCCGACGCACCAGCCGCCGGTGTTCGCCGAGACGTTCCGCCAGATCATCCCGGGCGGCGCGGGTGACACCCGGGTGCAGAGCTGGATGGACGCCAAGTTCGGGCCGGACGGCGCGCTGTACGTGCTCGACTACGGCAACGGCTTCTTCTCCCTGGACGCCAACCAGAAGCTGCTCAAGATCAGCTACACCGGCGGCGCGCCGACCCCGGCGCCGGCCGCGTCGTCGACGCTGGTGCAGAACAAGGCGCTGACGGCGGCGTTCACCGGGTCGAAGTCCGGCGGGGTGTCCTACCGCTGGGAGTTCGGCGACGGCTCGGTGTCGACGCAGGCCGATCCGCGCCACACCTACCCGCGCACCGGGATCTTCACCGCCAAGCTGACCGTGACCTATGCCAACGGCGAGGCGGTGACCACCCGCACCGCGGTGAACGTCGGCTGCGCGGTGGCCGATCCCAGTCCGGTGGTGACCTTGGGCGACACCATCACCAAGGTGCCGAACCGCAACGCCGGCGGTGGCTGCACGGTCGACGACTTCATCGACGACGAAGGCACGTGGAGCACGCACGCCGCGTTCGTCAACCACGTCGAGCAGGCCACCGAGACGCTCGACGAGCTCGGGGTCCTCAGTACTCCCGAGGCGGCCGAGCTGAACGCGGCGGCGGAGGCGTCGCCGATCGGGAAGCCGGGCACCACGGGGTACGAGGCGCTCTTCGACGGCACGGCCGAGTCGCTGCGAGCCTGGGAACAGGCACCGTCCGGGCAGTTCACGCTCCAACCCGACGGGTCGATCCGGTCGGCGGGCGGGCTGGGCATGCTCTGGTACGCCCAGCGCCAGTTCGGCGACTTCTCGGTGAAGGTGCAGTTCAAGGACATCGCCCCGGACCCGAACCGGGCCAACAGCGGGGTCTTCGTCCGGTTCCCGGATCCGCGGACGCCGCTGGAGCAGCGGCCGCCGGGCAGCTGCGGGACCGTCGGCTCGGCGCGGACGTCGCAGGCGTGGGTCGCGATCTACTGCGGTCACGAGATCCAGATCTACGACGGCGACAGCGGTGAGCCGCAGAAGACCGGGTCGGTCTACAACTTCGACCCGCGCCCGCTGGACCAGGCGGGAGCGCGGCCGAAGGGGACGTGGAACGACTACGAGATCAAGGTCGTCGGGCAGCACTACACGATGATCCGCAACGGCGTGGTGATCAACGAGTTCGACAACACGCCGGGTCAGCAGTCCTCGCGCGCCGGGGACCCGCCGACCGACCTGCGGCAGTTCGTCAGCGGGTTCATCGGGCTGCAGAACCACAGTGACAACGACCTGACCGAGTTCCGCAACATCCGGGTGCGGCAGCTGTAGCGCGACGGGGGCCGGGCACACGCCCGGCCCCCGTTCCTCCCAGGAAGGTTTCCCGCGATGTCCCCACGCCTGATCGCCGTGCTGCTGGCCGCTTTCCTGGCCCTGCTCGGGCTCGCCACCCCCGCGGTGGCGGCGCCGGTCCAGACCCTGACCTGGACCGGGAACAACAGCACCACCGAATACGCGTCCGCGCCGACGGGCGCGCTGCCCGGCGAGACCACGATCGTCTTCGAGAACAGCGAAGCCACCGGCAACACGACGGGGATGTCGCACACCCTGACGTTCGACACCTCGACGCCGGGGTACAACCACGACGTCACGCTGAACGTGCTGGCCAACCCGTTCGACCCGCAGAACGGCCGGCACGAGGCGGTCGTGACGCTCACACCGGGCAAGTACCGGTACTTCTGCACCATCCCCGGCCACACGTCGATGGTGGGGGAGTTCGTCGTGTCCGACGGCACCGGCGACACGACCGCGCCGACGGTGACCGCCGCCGTGACGGGTGACCGGGACCCGTCCGGCAACTACCTCGGGTCGGCTTCCGTGGCGCTGACCGCGACGGACGCGGGCTCCGGGGTCGCTTCGGTCGAGTACCAGCTGGACGGCGGGACCTGGACGCCGTACTCGGCGCCGGTCGTGGTGTCGTCGCTGGGCATGCACATGCTCGGCTACCGGGCGACCGACGTCGCCGAGAACACCTCCGCCGAAGGCATGGCGCACTTCACGATCGTCGAACGCCAGGGGGACGGCACCCCGCCGGCGGTGAGCGCGTCGCTCGCCGGAACACAGGACGCGTCGGGCAACTACGTGGACGTCGCGACGGCGACGATCACGGCGACCGACGCCGATTCCGGGGTCGCCGCCGTGGAGTACAAACTGGACGACGGCGCGTGGACCGCCTACACGGCACCGGTTCCGGTGACCGCGGCTGGGATGCACATGCTCTCCTACCGCGCTCGGGACGTCGCGGGGAACACCTCGCCGGAAGGCATGGCCCACTTCACCGTGGTCAAGAGCGACACGACCGCGCCGGTCGTCACGGCTTCCGTGGCCGGCACGAAGGACGCCGACGGCAACTACGTCGGCAAGGCGGTCGTCACGGTCACGGCGTCCGATGCGGGATCCGGTGTCGCGGCGGTGGAGTACCGGGTGGACGGTGGCGCGTGGACCGCCTACGCCGCACCGGTTCAGGTTTCTTCGGCCGGCGCGCACACGGTGGACTACCGGGCTCGCGACGTCGCCGGCAACACTTCCGCGGTGGGGACTGTGTCCTTCACCGTGGTCGCCGGTGGTGACACGACCGCGCCGGTGGTGTCCCTGGCGTTGACCGGTAAGCAGAGTGGCGATTGGTCCTACGTCGGCCAGGCGACGGTGACGCTGACGGCGACCGACGCGGAGTCCGGTGTGGACTTCGCCGAGTACAAAGTGGACAGCGGGGCGTGGACGCGGTACACCGCGCCGGTGGTGGTGTCCGCGCTCGGCACGCACACGGTCCGGTTCCGGGCCACCGACGTCGCCGGGAACGTCTCGGCGGAGCAGTCGGGGGCGTTCACGGTGGTCGCGGCCGCGCCGCCGCCGGACGCCTGCCCGAACTCGGACACCCGGGAGACGGTGGTGATCGGCGGGATCGACAGCCAGGTCGAGAACACCGACATCGGCAACGGCTGCACGCTCAACGACGTCATCGACGAGAACGCGGCGTACCCGTCCCACGACCGGTTCGTGAAGTACGTGAAGGCGGTGACGCAGGAACTGGTCGCCGACGGCGTGCTGTCGGCGGGGGACCGCAACCGCATCGTCACGGCGGCCATCGAGTCCGACATCGGCGGCACGCCCACCGCCGCCGGCCGCGGGCCCGACGTGAAGAAGCGGGTGTAGCCCCGGAGAACCGCGGGTCCCGGCAAAGTCGCGGACCGGCCGACACGGCAGCCGACGGGTGCCGCGTCGGCCGCTCCCGTCGGCGTGTTGGCCGCTGCGGGCGATGTGGGGCCGTTCCGGAAGGGCTGATCCTCGACGGATCGAGGTTCCAGCAGCGGCTCGGGTGTGCCGGGGTGGGAGCGTGCACCCCGGTCATGGCTGCGGGTCGGGAGCCGAGGCGGCGCGGTCGGCCTTCGCCGAGGCCGATCGCGCCGTAACCGGCCGGTCAGTGCCGCGGGACGTCCGTGCAGTCGAGGTCCTGGTCCGGCAGCCGGCCGGTGTCCAGGAAGCTCACGACGGCGTTGTCGGCGCAGGCCGAACCTTCGTGGTAGACGTAGTGCCCGCCGTTGTCGACGCCGACGAACGCGGCGCGGTTCCCCAGGGCGTGGCGCAGCCCGACACCCGAGTCCCACGGAGTGGCGTGGTCGCGGCGGTTCTGCAGGATCAGGGTGGTGCGCGGGCCGTCGCCGGTCACGGTGACCGGCTTCTCGACCGGCTGCGGCCAGAACGCGCACGGCCAGATGTTCGCCGGCATGCCCGCCGTCAGGGGCCAGGCCGCGCGGTCGGCGGCGCTGCGCCGGGCGTAGCTGCCGACGTCGTGGGACCACTCGGCGTCACCGCAGGTGAGGGCCAGGAACATGGTCGCCTGGTTGTCCGCGGGAACGCCCGGGGCCGGCGGGGTTTCGGCGAACACCTGCTGCAGCACCTGGCCGTCGGCGTCGGTGACGTGCCCGTCGGCCAGATCCGCGGCCGCCTTCCAGACCTGCGCGAGCACCGGCAGGGTGTTGTTGTGGATGAGCAGCGCGTAGGTGACGGCGCGCAGCGTCGCCCCGTTCAACGACTGCGGGGTGCCCGGGACCGGCGCCGGCCGGCGGTCGAGCCGATCGGCGAGCGCGAGGTAGGTCCGGGTGACTTCGCCGGGGGTCGCGCCGAGCCCGAGGGTGGCGTGCTGCCCGGCGGCGACGGCGGCCGCGTCGGGGAACCGTTCGGCCATGCCCTTGCCCCAGCTCTCGGCTTCGCCGGCCCAGACGTGCGCCGGATCGACGTTGCCTTCGAGGATCACGCGGTCGGTCTTGTCCGGGTACAGCGTGCTGTAGACAGTCCCGAGGTAGGTGCCGTAGGACTGGCCCCAGTACGAGATCTTGGCTTCGCCCAGGGCTTCCCGGACGCGGTCGAGGTCGCGGGCGGTGTTGGCGGTGGTGAAGTGACGGAGGTTTTCCCCGGCCTGGGCGGCACACTTCGCGGCCGTGGCGCGGGCGGCTCGGACGTTCGCGTCGATCGAGCCGTCGGCGGCGGGGTAGGGGAAGAGCGCGGCGACGCTCGGGTTTTCGAGACCGCAGCTCTGCGGGGTGCTGGTCCCGACGCCGCGCGGGTCGAAACCGATCAGGTCGTAACCGTCCAGGACGGGCTTCGGCAGTGTCGGCGCCATCGCGCTGGGCGTGTCGAGACCCGGCAGGGCCGGCCCACCCGGGTTCAGCAGCAGGACGCCGTGCCGCTTGGCGGGGTCGGTGGCGGCCAGTCGGGAGATCGCGACCTCGATCGACGGGCCGTCCGGACGGCCGTAGTCGAGCGGGACCTCGACCTTCGCGCAGGTCAGCCGGGGATCCCTGGGGCTGCCCGGCGCCGGGGCCGGACACGCTCCCCAGGTGACGCCCGCGGCCGGCGCCGGACTGTCTTCGTCGTCCGCGGCGTCACAAGCGGTCACGCCGAGCACGGTCAGCGCGGCGACCGCCAGGATCGCGGCGAACCGGTGGCCCGGTGACCCGGACCCTCGTGTGGTGATCATGGTGCTCGCCCTCCGATTTCCGCGCCGGCGGCACCTTCTGGTCCGCCGTCCGCGTTGACGGCGCCGAAGTTATCGGGAACGGGGCCGCGGAAACGTCACCCCGGAGGGAGCAGTCCCGGTAGCTCGCAGGAGGGACAACGCCGGATCCGGTCTGCCGGACATCGGGTCGTGGCGCCGCCCGGCCGGCCCGATCGAGTACACTGTGGACGGTGCCGCCGCACCCGGTTGCGCACCACTCCAGCCGCCGAAGCAGGCCGTCGCCGAAGGAACCGGCGGGCGGCCGTCGAAGGGGTCACCGACCCGTACGTCGCCGGGCTCGGCGGCGGTTACTTCGTCCACTACGACGTCCACACGAAGAAGATCTCCACCATCGACGGCCGCGCGGCCACCGCCGACGGTCCGAAGATGTTCATCGACCCGGCCACCGGGCAGCCGTACCCGTTCGGAACCGCCGTCGAAGGGGTCAGAGTTCCCGGACGTGCAGCAACGACCGGACGTTCAGGTGCCGTCGAACCTGGTTGCCGCTCAGTGCGTCGACCACGGTCGCGGCGCCGATCCAGGTGGCCTCGGCGTCCTCGACGAGGAGGTGGGCGCCGTGGGCCTGTCCGCCGGTCTCGATCCAGTCGTCGACGAACAGCACCCGATCGCCACCGCCGACCAGGTTCCTGCGGAAGCCGAGGGTGAGGTGCCGGTCTTGATAGTCCGGCGGCGTGGTCCGCCGCAGCCAGGCATCGCTGTCGCTGGACGCCACGCGGTCTTTGCGCACCTCGACGAACCCGACGCCGAGGTGCAGAGCGACCAGCGGTCCCAGGAGGCAGCCACGGGATTCCGGCCCGAGCACGACCGTGGGGTGCTCGCCGGCGAACAGGTGCGCCAGCGCGGGACCGAGGTGCCCGAGCAGGTCGGGCCGGCGCCACCAGCCCGTGACGTCGGCATAACGATGCCGGTCCGTGCGGTCCCCGTGCCAGGTGAAGGCGCCACGGAGCCCGGACTTCACCTCTTCCAGCCACACGTCTCCGGACACCGGCTCATGATCGCTTCGCCGGCTCCTGCAGGCAATCGGTTTCACCTCGACATCGGAACGGCCCGGGGCCGGCGGCGTCACCGATGAGAAATCCGCCGCCGCGTCGTCAGTTCTGGCAGCCCCCTCGCCCCGGTGGAAGGATTCACGACCATGACCGACGCCCGACCGCTCGACACCGACGAGGCCGCGTTCATCGCGGCGGTCCGCTCGGGTGATGCGGCGCGGTTCGCGCACGTCACGGAGCGCCACCGGCGTGCGCTGCAGGTGCACTGCTACCGGATGCTCGCGAACTACGAGGACGCCCAGGACATGACGCAGGAGACGTTCCTGCGGGCGTGGCACAAGCGGGAGACGTTCAAGGGCCACGCCGCGCTGAGGACCTGGCTGTACCGGATCGCGACGAACGCCTGCCTCGACTTCCTCGAGAAACGCACTGACCGCACCCCCGTGCCGGCCGGGCTGCCGGACCCCGGCGCCGAGGTGCCGCACCTGCAGCCCTACCCCGACCGGATGCTCCCCGAGGACCCGCAGGAATCGGTGGTGGCGCGGGAGACGATCGAGCTGGCGTTCATCGTCGCCGTCCAGCACCTGCCGCCGCGGCAGCGGGCGGTGCTCGTCCTGCGTGACGTCCTCGGCTGGCCGGCGTCGAAGGCCGCCGACGCGCTCGAGCTGACCGTCGCGTCGGTGACCAGCGCGCTGCAGCGGGCCCGCGTGACGATGCGCGAGCAGCTGCCCGGCCGCCGCCTCGACTGGCGGAGTCCCGCCACCCACGAGCTGTCGGAGGACGAGCGCGGCGTGGTGAAGGCGTACATCGACGCCCACGAGCGCAACGACCTCGACGGGCTGACGTCCCTGCTGCGCGACGACCTGCGCTTCGCGATGCTGCCCGATCCGGGCACCGTGACCAGGACGGCCGGGGACGCGGTGGACGGCTGGGTCTCCGGTGGGCTCTTCCGGCGCGGCCACGACGACTGGCGCGGTGTCACCACGACGGTCAACCGCATGCCCGCCGCCGCGCTGTACCTCCGCACCCCGGACGCCCCGGAGCACCGGCTGTTCGCCGTCGCGGTCCTGCACGTCGTCGACGGGAAGATCGCCGAGCTCACCGGATTCGACGTCACGGGCAAGCCCTGGCTGGACCTGCCCCCGACACTGTGAGACCGGACGTCGAGCCGAGCGTGCTCAGCGCCTCGGCTCGTACCGGGTCAGCACCGCGCCGCCGGGAAACGTCCGCGTCTCGACGAGGTTCAGGTTCACCCAGCTGTCCAGTGCCGTGAAGAACGGTGTGCCGCCGCCCACCAGGACCGGATGGGTGACGATCTGGTATTCGTCGACCAGCCCGGCCCGCACGGCCGCCCCGGCCAGCGTGGCACCACCCACCCTCATCGGGGCGCCGTCCTCGGCCTTGAGCCGGGTGATCTCGGCGATCGCGTCGCCGGTGACCAGGCGGGTGTTCCCGTCGACCTGGTCGACCCGGTCGAGCGTCGAGGAGAACACCACCTTCGGCGTGTCCCGCCAGTTCCGCGCGAACTCGATCACCGCCGGGGTGGCGCCCGGCCGCTGGTCGCCGGTCGGCCAGTGGGAGCTCATCGCCTCCCACAGCTTGCGCCCGTACAGCGTCACGCCGCTCGCCAGCTCCTGGTCGAGCCACCACCGGAACAGCTCGTCGCTCGGCGGCCCGCTCCAGCCGATGTCGTCGCCGGCCGCGGCGATGTAGCCGTCCAGGGTCAGGTTCATGCCGAAGATCAGTTTCCGCATCGTGTCAGCCTCTCGTGTGTCGTTCCCATACGGTTGGACGGGTGCGGCGCGAAAACCTCATCGGTGCCCGACCCGCGGCCGGACCGAACGCGTGGCCTATCGTTCCGCCATGTTCGATCGGATCCGCGAGAACGCCCGTGCCGCCGCGCTGCTTGCGGACGTGTTCGACTTCGACGTCGCCCGCCTCGACCCCGTCGAACCGGTGCGGCTGGCCTCGGGCGGCGAGTTGCGCGTGGTCGCCGGCGACGCCTCGGGCGGCACGTTCTTCGTGTGCGACGACGGACCCGTGCTCTACGCCGACTCCGAAGGCGGCGCGGGGATCGTCGCCGCCGACCCGGACGGCGTGATCCGCCTGGTCGTCGGGGTGCCGACCTGGCACGACGTCGTGGCGAGCGCACCTGACGTCGACGCGATGCGCGCCTCCTTCGCAGCTTCCTACGCCGAGCTGAAGTTGGACGAGCCCCGGATCGACCAGCTCCGCTCGGAGGTCGTAGCGGAGCTGGAATTCGACCAGGTCTCCGTCGAGGAACTGCTGGTGTCGCTGAGCAGGTGCCTGACGGAACTGTCGCCCGGCTACGTGCTGTTCAACGAAAACGGCGACGAGTACGACGCCTTGTGACACCGCCCGGATCCGGGCGAAGTGACGTGCGTTTTCACGAAGGCCGCAGCCCCGCGTTCTTCGCGCCGGTACGCGAGTTCAGCGCGTAGGCCGGGACCGCGTAGGGCGGTCGGCGTCGACGTCCGTGCGGGAACAGGACCACCATGTCGCGGTCGGTGCCGCCGATCCAGGCCCGCCGGTTCGGCTCGTGCTTCAGCGGCACCGAGCCGTGGGACGACGTGGCCGCGCGCAGCGTGATCCGGGTGCCGTCGCGGTAGGCGACCTCGATGTCCGGCAGGTGCCGGCCCCGGCGGATCGGGTAGTCCGGCACGACGGTCACCGAGGCGAGCCGCCAGCCGGTGGCCCGGACCGCGCGGTAGCGGCGCCGCCAGTTCACCGCGGCGATGAGCGAAAGCACGAGCCCGCTCACCCCGGCGATCGTCCCGATCACCTGAACCCACATCCAGGTCTGGTCGTCGTTGGTCTCGTCCGGCGTGCGCACCCGATCGGGGTCGGCCCGGTCGTAGATGACCGTGATCTGCTGCCCCTCGGTGTACGGCCGGCCGGAGTCCCAGACGATGTCGGCGTACCGGTAGCCGCTGGTGCCCACGGGATAGGCCACGTAAATGATGTCGTCGGCCCGGCTGTGCCGGTAGACGCCCAGCACCTCGCCGGTCACGCGCGTCCCGGTCTTCAGCAGGTGCTCGGCCGAGGCGCTCATCGCGACGAATCCCGCGACCACCCCGGCGAGCACGGCCAGCCACACGAGCACGAAGCCCGCGGAGCGCAGCATCAACGGCCGCAACCGGGCGATCTCGACGTCGAGGTCGACCTCCCCCCGGCCGTCGTGCCCGGTCGGCGCCGGCAGCCAGTGTTCGTGCTCGGCCACCAGCGCGGCGCGCCGCCGGTCGTGCCACCGCCCGAGGGCGACACAGCCGAGCATCAGGACCGCGGCCAGGACGAAGACCGTGAGCTCGCCCGCGAACTCGCCGTCCTCGAAGACGTATCCGGGGGCGGTCAGCGCGTAGACCGTCCCCGCCGCGTCCCCGACCGCGGCAAAGCCGAAGACGATCGCTCCGGCCAGAAAAGTGTTCTGCCACCGGCGGTGCGTCGTCGTACCCCGGTCCATCCCCAGCGTCATCGGCCGAGCGTAGCGCCGGAAAACCCGCCGCGACCTGCGACAAAGCAGACACCGGAAGCAGGCAACCGACGGGGTTCGCCCGGCGTGCAAGCGAGCAGTGCTCAGAACAAGGTCGCGGGCTCGACCGGCTCCGGCTCGGGGAGGGCGTCGAGGCCGGGCACCAGCGCCCGGACGTCGTCGTGGAAGCGGCGGGCGAGGGCCGGCGCGTCGTTGTTGTCGGGGGTGTGCAGGAAAACCGTCGGCGAGCGGCCCTCGCGCAGCCAGCCGGCGACCGCCTCGGCCCACGGCCGCCACCCTTCGACCGTCTCCTCGACCGAGTCCCGGCCCAGGTAGCGCACGATCGGCTGATCGGTCAGGGCCCGCGTTCGCCGCGGCAGCCGGGGTTTCTTGGCCCAGGCTTCCTGCTCGGCCTCGCTGGTCGGCGGGCTCCGGAAGAAGACCGTGGTGTCGAACGGCACCCACTCGGCGTTCGCGCCGGCGAGCGCTCCCTCCAGCAGCGACGCCGAGCCGGTGTCGGTGAAGAACCCGGGGTGACGCACTTCCACCGCGCGCCGGCGGCCGGCGGGGAGCCGGCGCAGGAAACGGCCGAGGGCGTCGACGTCCGACGGGCCGAACGAGCCCGGCAGCTGGGTCCACAGGACCGCCCGGTCGCCGAGGGGTTCGATCGCGTCCAGGAACGCGCGCATCTCGGCCTCGACGCCGGCGAACCGGCGCTCGTGGGTGACGACCTTGGGCAGCTTGAGCACGAACCGGAAGCCGGGGTCGGTCTGCTGCGCCCACGTCGCGACGGTGTCCCGGGCCGGCGTCGCGTAGAAGGTGGTGTTGCCCTCGACCGCGTTGCACCAGCCGGCGTAGGCCCGCAGGCGCTCCTTGGCCGGCAGCGACTGCGGCAGGAACCGCCCGGGCCACGCCTTGTGGGTCCACATCGCGCAGCCGACATGAAGACGCGCCACTCCGTCAGCTCCCCTCGATCGTCGGGGAATCAAGGTACCGAGGCGCGTCCTCAGCCCTTCGTGCGGCGGCGGGGTGCCGCCGAGCGAGGGGGCGTCGAGCGCATGTGGTCTCGCACCGGCGCCAGCAGGCCGGCGAGGGTTGCGACGTCGTCGCGGGAGAGCGGTTCGAAGAGCAGGCCGCCGACCACCTCGACGTGCCCGGGCAGCACCTCGGCGAGCCGCGCGCGCCCGGCGTCGGTGATGGTGACCGTGGTGCTGCGCTCGTCGTCCGGGGAGGGGGCGCGCACGACCAGGCCCGCCTTTTCGAGCAGGCCCGCCTGGTAGGTCAGGCCGCTGCGGCTGTAGACGACGCCGTCGGCCAGGTCGGTCATGCGGTGGCTGCCCGTCGGCGCGTCCCCGAGCCGGGCCAGCAGCTGGAACTGCACGTAGCTGAGGTCGCCGGCTTCGCGCAGCTGCTGCTCGACCGCGTGCCGCAGCAGGCTGGTCACCTCGATGAGGTCGAAGTAGGCGCCCAGCTGCACGGGATCGAGCGACGGTGGTGCGTCAGACATGACCGGAGTCTACTGCTTTGAATTCGAAGGGGTTCGGCGAAGGCGGCCGTCCCGCTGGTGCACACTGGCGCCATGTCGTTGTCCGAGCTGGGCGCCGCGGTCCGCTGGTTGCGCGAACACACCGAGCCCGCGGGCGCCGGGCTGCCGGCCGGCGTGCGGGGCACCGGACGCCGGGTCCGCGGACTGCGCCGGGAGGAGCTGGCCGAGCTCGCCGGGGTGTCGGCGGACTACATCCGGCGGCTGGAGCAGGGGCGGCGGCACCCGTCGGCCGGCGTGGTGAGCGCCATCGCCCGCGCGGTGCGGGCCGGTCGGGCGGACTACGAGCGGCTCTGCGCGCTCGCCGGGTACGCCGCGGTCGACGGGCAGGTGCCACGCGAGGCCGGGGCGGCGTCACTGCGGCTGCTGGAACGGTTCGCCGGCACCCCCGCGTTCCTGACCGACGCGGCGTGGAACGTCATCGCCGTCAACGGCGCCTGGAGGGCGCTGGGCGGCGGGACGCCGGCCGGGACCGCCCGGGACTGGAACGTCGCGTGGCGCACGTTCTGCGACGCGCGCGAGGAGATCGGCCGGAGCGAGGAGCACCAAGCCGGTTTCCGGGCCGCCCTGGCCGCCCGGCTGCGCGACACGCACCTGCGTTACCCGGCCGACGCGTCCCTCGCCGGACTCGTCGACGAGCTGCGGAGCGCCAGCCGTCGGTTCGACACACTGTGGCGCACGCCGGAAACGGTCTCCGCCTACGAAAACCGTGCCGTGTTCCGGCATCCGGACGGTGGCGGCATCGCCCTCGACGGCGCCCTGCTCGAGGTGCCCGGTGACGGCCTGATGGCGGTCGTCCTCACCGCGGCGCCGGGCTCGGCCGACGCGGCCCGGCTCGGCGAGGTC